>JAXFTN010000050.1:0-3536 GCA_034176765.1 Bacilli bacterium
TAAAAAAAGTAGATGACGATTAATATATGACAAATACAAAAACAATGGCCTTGAAACAGTTACCATTAAAAAATCAATTTCAGTAGCAAGTGCATTAGGAATTAAAAAAATACAAGTAAAGTTATTGAAGATATATAAAAAAATATTGATATCTTAAAAAAAATCAGATATCAATATTTAATAGTAAAAGATAATTTTATAGTGAAATATTATTAAAGTTAATGAACTAGATCTTTATATAGATGAAACAGGCATCACAACTGTGCCATCATTAATTGTATAAACTTTATCAGCAGTACATATAAAAGCATTTTTTCCATGCTTTAATTTTGATTCTTTTAATTGTTTAAAACCTTTTGTAGAAGAAACTGTGAAATTTTGTCCTGCTTTAATTTCTATGCAAGAGATTTCTCCATTACGAATTAAAACCATATCGACTTCATTTTGTTCAGAATCTCTATAATAATATAATTCTTGTATTATGCCCGAATTCATAAATGATTTTCTAATCTCATTGAATACAAAAGTTTCAAAAAATCTACCTTTTAAGAAACTTCTTTCAAGAGTTTCAGCACTATCAATACCACAAAGATAAGCAGCTAAACCAGTATCAAAAAAATATAGTTTAGGTCTTTTTACAACTCTTTTTACAATTGATTCTTCATTATATGGATGTACCAAATAAATAATACCTGTTTTAATTAAGGCAGCAATCCACGTTTTAATTGTGTTTGTAACTACACCTACTTGTTTTGAATAATTATCATAAACTAGTTCTTGACCTGTATTTGACGCTAACAATCTTAATAAATTGGTGAATTTAAATTCATCTGCAACATTTAAGATATCCTTTATATCTTTTTCTAAATAAGTTGTTAAATATGAAGAATAAAAAAGTTGAGATTTTAATGTTTTATCGTCATACAAAACAGGGAAAAATCCTCTTACTATATATTCAAAAATCTTTTTATCATTTAAATTAAATCTATTAGCTTTAGATGTACACTTAAATAGATCAATTTCAAATAAAGAATATTCTACATCTAAGATTTCAGTCATTGTTAAATTACTCATATCAATTATTCCTACACGCCCAGACAATGACTCTTGTGACTCATCAAGTAATTTTTTTCGTTGAGATCCTGATAAGATATACATTCCATTACTTTCAATGTTGCCTTTTTCTAATCTTGCTTTATTTACAATTCTTTCAATTTCAAAAAATAATTCAGGTGCTTTTTGAGCTTCATCAATAATTAATGGATATGGATGCATTTCTAAAAAACTCCGAGGATCGGATTTTGCCGTCATTAAATCTAATGAATCATCTAATGAAATATAAGAGTAACCTTTATTTAAAAACGAATGATATAATGTTGTCGATTTTCCAATTTGCCTTGGTCCAGTTAATAAAATAATAGGGAAATGCTTTATTGCATCACTTAAAACTGATTCAATATTTCTTTTTATCATATTAATCACCACTTTCGTATTTTTTGCAGTTACATTGCAAATTTTACATAAATATAATAACATACAAGTCCAAAATAAACAATAAAAAAAAGGAATATATTTGATTAAAATACATTCCTATACATACTATTTTTCTAAATCATTTATCAAATTAACTCTACGAAGATGTCTACCACCTTCAAAGTCAGTTGTTATAAATTCATCAACAGCTCTTAATACCATATCATGGTCCATATATTTTTGTCCAAATGATATCATATTAGCATCATTATGAAGACGAGCAAAGTGAGCAACTTCTTCACAATATCCAACAGCACATCTAATACCTTTAACCTTATTAGCAGCCATCATAATTCCTTCTCCACTAGTACAAACTAAAATTCCTAAGTTAGCTTCTTTATTAACAACTGCTTCAGCAGCTTTAATAGCAAATATAGGATAATCGCAGGATTCACTACTATAAGTTCCACAATCTAGCACTTCATGACCTAAAGATAATAAATGATCTTTTATTTTGTTTTTTAATTCAAGACCACCATGATCACAACCTAATGAGATTTTCATAATTATAATTCCCTCCATGTTTTATTTAGTTCTTCAAAAGATAAACTACCTTGTCTTACTAATTCAATATTATTATCATCTATTCTAATTATAGTTGATGGTAATTCTCCTAATGCATCTTCCATAACTACAGCTGATATTGATCCACTAAAGACACTAATAACATCTTCATATTCACTTAAAGGTTTTTCACCCGATTTATTTGCACTTGGAACTAATAATGGCTTACCAACCTTTTTAATTAAATTCAAAACAAATGGATGAGAAGAAATTCTAATTCCTACGTATTCTGAACCTAGTGTTACAAAATAAGGAAGTTCTTTTTTGCTCTTCAATAAAACAGTTAAAGGTCCAGGCATATATTTATTTAATAGTTTTTCTACTTTCTCACTAACATCAACATATTTTTTTATCATATTAATTGAGTCACACATTAAAGTAAATGGTTTGTGAGGAGGTCTATTTTTAGCTTCCATCATTTTTTTAAAAGCTTCTTCACTATCGAATAAAACTCCTAATCCATAAACAGTTTCAGTAGGAAATCCAACAACTTCATTATTTTTTAATAAATCTGCTACTAATTCTACCTCAGTTGAATTTAATAATTTCGTATCCATAATAACTCCAAACTACTTAGATTAATTGAATTAATTATCTTCAAATAAATCTAATATAAAAAATTTTTCTCTAATTACAGTCTCGTCACACATACTAGTTCTTAAAGAACCTTTTAAAGAAAGACCATTACCTTGTTCAATAATTAATAAAATAATTCCATTCTTATAATAAGCTTGAATATTTTCCTTAAATTTAAAAAGATATATCTTTTCTTTAATAGCCGATGAAATTAAAGAAGGTTCAATATTTATGAAAAAAGATTCATAAGTATCAATTACCCTTTCTTTAATATAATACAATTCTAATACATCTGCACTCTTTTTTGAATTACCAATTATTTGATATTGATATATAAAATCATTATTATTGACTTCTAAAGCTCCATAAGACGTTGTAAGAATTAAAAGGCCACTTAAAAATAATTTATTCATTTTATACCCTCAAAAAGAGTATAGGTTAGTTTTTAAATTATAATCGATTAACTTCTTAATTTTTTATAACTTCCAATATTTTTTAATGAATCAAGATATTCCATATCTTTCTTTGTAATCTTAAATTCAACATCAAAATTCTCATAAATTCTATCTTGATGAACTGATTTTGGTAAAGGTAATGTATTCTTTTTTAAACAATAATTAATACATAATTTAGCTACACTTACTTTATATTTAGAAGCTAATTTTTCTAGTATTTCATTATGAATTATTTCACCAGTTCCAAGAGGAGAATAAGCTTCAACTAAAATATCATTTGCTTGACAATATGAAGTGATTTCTTCTTGAGTATTAGAAATAAAATATGTATCTGGTGCATTTGGGTTTCTCTATGACGGATTTGCTAACGCATATGAAACTTCTGATGGATTGGCTTTAAAATATGAT
>JAXFTN010000051.1:0-2320 GCA_034176765.1 Bacilli bacterium
CTTAACTGCTATCATTTCTGTTTTATTAATGAGAAATACAAGTTTAAGAGGTGATGTTCCTCCATTCATTATGGAATTACCTAATTACCATTTACCTCAGTTTAAATCATTAATGATACATCTATGGGATAAAGCTAAACATTTTATAAAAAAAGCATTTACAATTATTCTTGCTTCAACAATTCTAGTATGGTTTATATCCCATTTTTCTTGGAGTTGGGAATTCTTAAGTGATGAAGAAATGTCTAAATCAATCTTAGCTTCCATTGGTCAATTAATTCAACCTTTATTTACACCATTAGGTTTTGGTTCACAATTAAAAGCAGGAGGATGGGTTTTTGCAGTTGCAGCTATAACAGGCTTGATTGCTAAAGAAAATGTTATTGCAACAATAGGAACTTTAGCTGCAGCAGTTGTTGCTGGTTTTGTTGCTCCTGGAGAAGGAAGTGAAGCTATTGAAGGTATGTTGGCTGTCGAGGCTTTAATTGATGCAACTGGAATTACAGTTCCAGCTTTATTATCATTTATTGCATTCAATATGACAACTATTCCATGCTTTGCTGCATGTGCTACAGCAAAAGGAGAATTAACAAAGAAAAGATTTAATACAACATTACTATTTTGGCTAGTTGCATCTTTCATTGTATCATCATTAATTTATTTAATTGGAACATGGTGGTTTGTTTCTATTATTGCGTTTGTAATTATTAATATTCTATTTATTGTTATTTATTTTTATAATAAGAGACATCCTGTTGAGGAGAATTAATTATGATAGATTATATAATTGTTTTTGGATCTTTACTTTTCATGATTATTATCTTTACTTTATATATTCTAAAAAAGAAGAAGAATAAAGGTTGTGATTGTTGTTCTTCAACTAATGGAAAAAAATTAGTAAAGGAATATTACAAAGAGAAAAATAAAGAATTATGCTGTAAAAATTGTAAAAAATAATATGTTGAAAAATTAGTTAATGAAATGTCTACATTAACTAATTTTTCTTTAATTTCTGACAAAATTCATTGAAAATCGAAAAAAAACCATAAAATATGCTATAATTTTAGTAATCTTAATAAAGGAGATGCTCAATATGTTCCTTACTAGTACTGTTAATATCAGTTTACTTGCGACAAATATAATTGGTTTTTTCGCTTTACTCTTTTTAATTATCCTAGTTAGTGATAATAGAGTTTTTGAAAAAAGAAGAAAAATATTTTTTATTTTAGCTTCTGTTTCTGTACTTCTAATGATTATGTTAGAAGTATTAGACTATGTACTTTATTCTTATGTTTTTGATGGACATTTTCGTACTGTGACTTTCATACATAATATTGCTATTGCTCGATATGTTATTGCTTTTTTAGAATTCTCTTTGTGTCCACTTGTACCAATGTTTTTAATTAATGTTGTTAGTAGTTATAAGAAAAATGGAGCATGGATTTCTTTAATTTTTAGTATTGGTGCTTGTGTTGGTAATATTTTCTATCCTTATATATTTAAGATTACTGAAAATGCTGAATTTGTTCATGGTGATTTCTTTTTAATACCTACTGGTATTTGTTTGATTTTAATGTTTGCTTTAATAATACAATCGTTTAGAAGTTATCAATCTTTAAAGTCAATGGAAAAGACGGCTCTTTTATTGATGCTTTTAGGAATCGGTATTTCAGCTGTTTTACAATATTATGTTTTTGTTGGTTCTTTCTTAATTTGGAATACTGTAGCTATTTTCCTATTACTTTATTATTTAATAATACATATTCAAATGTATCTATTAGATCCATTAACTGGTTTATTTAATAGAGCAACATGGGAAAACGATATGAGAGAAATTGATGGCAGACAAGATGCTATATTAGTTATGCTTGATTTAAATAATTTAAAGAAGATTAATGATATTTACGGTCATGCTGAAGGAGATAGAGCTTTAAATCGTATTGCTCATATAATTCGATTATCTTTAGGCAAGGTAGGTAAATGCTATCGCATAGGTGGCGATGAATATGCTGTTATTTGTCGATGCAATGAAAATAGAGTTGAGCAAGCTAAAACTTTACTAGAAAAATATATTGCTCAACAAGAATATAATGTAGCTTATGGATTTGTTAAATATGATCATAAAGGTGAAGAAACGATAAAAGAAGCATTTAAAAAAGCTGATGTTATTATGTATGAACACAAAGCTGCTATTAAAAGAAGCCAGTCCTTATCGGAGTTGTAAAATGAAACTTACTATCATAAATGAAGAAATATATTTAAAAGATAAACAACAATTTAAAGATTTTAATATTGATTGTCATTTTAATGATTTATTAGA
>JAXFTN010000052.1:0-2742 GCA_034176765.1 Bacilli bacterium
TGAATAATACTTTTAGCATTTGGTGCTACTAATCCATACGCGTAAATATGTGCCATTACATCATGTTTTATTTCTTTTTCCTTATTTGCAACGACATCAAAATCGATATCTTCTAAATGTTCTTTTAGTTCATTAACTTGAACTTCAGTTACTCTAAGTCCAAGTTCATGTTGTGCTTTTGCTAATGAATACCATAGCTTTCTAAAAGTTTGATATTTGTATTGAGGTGAAAATAATTCTTGCATTTTTTTAGATGCATAACGAGATGAGAATGGTGAGTTATAAGTATTGTTCATTGTTATCCCTACTTTCTTATAATGATGCTTTCTCTTTCTGGACCAACAGAAATATATTTGATTTTACAATCAATTGCTCCTTCAATATATTTTACATATTTCTTTGCATTTGGAGGTAATTCCGACCAAGTTCTAATTGATGAAATATCTTTTTTCCATCCGTTAAAATATTTAATAATAGGTTTTGCTTTATTTAATTCAACAGGGAATGGGAAAGTATTAATTTCTTTTCCATTTAATTCATACGCAACACATACAGGTATTTTATCCATAAAAGACAAAACATCAAGTTTAGTTAGTGCAATTTCTGTTGCTCCTTGTACTTGTACTCCATATCTTGTTGCTAAAATATCAATAGGTCCTACCCTTCTAGGTCTTCCAGTTTTTGCTCCATATTCATGACCTGCTTCACGTAATGCTTCAGCTTCTTTTCCAAACATTTCACAAACAAAAGGGCCTTCTCCAACACATGTTGAGTAAGCTTTAACTACACCAATTATTTTATTTATAGGTAATGATGGTACACCTGCTCCAATTGGTGCATAACAAGCTATAGTGTTACTTGAAGTTGTATATGGATAGATTCCAAAATCAATATCTCTTAATGCACCAAGTTGAGCTTCAAATAAAATACTTTTACCTAATGAAGCTTGTTCATAAAGATAAGTAGAAGTATCACAAATAAATGGTTTAATTTTTTCACCATAATTCTCAAAATACTTTTCCATATCTTTTATAGTATATTTTTTTCCATGATAAACTTTTTTAAGACTTAGATTTTTCCACTCTAACAAATCTTTTAGGTGTTCATATAATTTTTCTTTATAAAATAGTTCACCTGCTAAAATAGTTTTCTTTTGATATTTATCACTATAGAATGGAGCTATACCTTGTTTAGTTGATCCATACTTTTTATCTTTTAATCTTTTTTCTTCTAATTCATCTAAATCTCTACTATATGGAAGTAATAAAGATGCTCTCGAACTAATTTTTAAATGATCAGGAGTAATTTTAATTCCTTTAGATTGCAATAGTTCAATTTCTTTCCATAAGTTTTCTAAATCTAAAGCCACTCCATTTCCTAAAATATTAACAACGCCATCTCTAAGAATTCCTGATGGTAATAAATGAAGAGCAAATTTTCCTAGTTTATTAACAACTGTATGGCCTGCGTTTCCACCACCTTGATATCTAACAACAATATCAAAATCGGTAGTAATTAGGTCTACCATTCTTCCTTTGCCTTCGTCTCCCCAGTTAATTCCGACAATTGCACAATTATTCATATTTGCCTCCTGAAATACTAATAGTATTTTCTTACACAAAAATTATAAAACTTACTTTATTTTAGATAAAATACATATTATATTATAGTTATCATACAAAAAATGTATGGTAAGGAGGACGTTATGGAACTTAGGACACTGAAGTATTTTATTGTAGTTGCTGAAGAACTAAATATAACAAAAGCAGCAAATATTTTAAATATGAGTCAACCTCCATTAAGTTATCAAATTAAAAATTTAGAAGATGAATTAGGTAGTAAACTTTTTATTAGAGGAAAACGTCATTTAAAATTAACTGAAGTAGGTAAGCTTCTTTATATTCGAGCAAAAGAGATCGTTAATCTAACAAAAAAAGTAGGTGAAGAAATTGTCTCAATGACAAGTGGTATTCGGGGTACTATTTCTCTTGGCTTTGTTGAAGGAGTTTCAAATAATACTGGTTCAACATGGATTCCTAACTTTATAAAAAAATACCCAAATGTTAAATTTAGATTATTAGATAGTAATACTGATGATTTAATTGAAAGAATCGAAAATGGTGATATTTCTCTAGCAGTTATAACGGCGCCTTATGATCAAGTATTATTAAATGGTTTTATGGTTGGTACTGATAATATTGTTGCTTTCATTAATAAAGAACATCCTTTAGCAAAAAAAGAAAGCGAATATATATCATTACAAGAATTAAAAAATGAAAGTTTAATTGTTCCTACTCGAAAATCGACAGTTTATGCGATATCGAAATGGTTTAGAAATGAGAAGTTAACACCTAACATAATGTTTGAAGTTGATAACTATTTAGATGCTTTTGCATTAGTTAATAAAAATGTAGGAATATCATTATTTCCAGAAGCACATCAAAATATTGATAACTCTTTAGTTGTAAAAAAAATTAAAGGAAAAGATGATTATAGTCTTGATTACTATTTTGTTTGGAAAAAGGGAAGACCGCTTCCTTTATTAGAAGAAAAATTTATAGATTTCATCAAAGAATCTGTTAAGTTAAAAACATAATGGATAATGGAGTTAAGAAGTATGCTTAAAGTAAGTTTTAAAAATTATGATGAAAATTTAGAAAACATTCTTAAATTCATGTATCCTCTATGGCATGAAGTTTATAAAGGAATAATACCTGAAAAACAAATAGACTTTTTATTACA
>JAXFTN010000053.1:0-4891 GCA_034176765.1 Bacilli bacterium
CAATTGGAGCTGGAGGACACTATGGCAACTTATTAAAACAAGTTGGAGGCCCTGATATGGCTGGTGTTGGATTGGCTTTTGGTATTGAAAGAGTATATAGTGTCTTAAAAGATGATGGTTTATTAGAAGGTATTGAAGAACAACATGATGTTAGTGTTATGTGTCTTGATGATAAAGCACTTCTTCTTTGTTACGACTTAGCTTCTGCACTTCGTGCATCTGGATATCGAGTAGATATGATGCTTGAAGCGAAAGGATTTAAACAACAATTTAAACGTGCTGAGAGAAAGAATTCTTCTCTTGCTGCAATTATTGGTTCAGATGAACTTGAAAAAGAAGTTGTTATCTTAAGAGATTTAAAAAATCAAACTCAAATTGAAGTTCCAGTTACTCATACAATGGAACAAATTCATGCTTTCTTTGAAGGACAAGAAGCAGAACATGAACATGGATGTTGCTGTGGACATGATCACGACGAAGAACACGAATGTTGCTGTGGACATAATCACGATGAAGAACACGAGTGTTGTTGTGGAGGTCACGATAATGATCATGAATGTTGCTGTGGTGGTCATGATGAAGAACATGAGTGTTGTTGCGGAGGACACCACGATGAGGAGCATCATGAGTGTTGTTGTGAACATAAAGAAAAATAGAGGTGGTATATATGGAAAGATCGCATTATAATGGAACACTTAGATTAGCTGATGTTGGTACAAAAGTTACATTAGTTGGTTGGGTTAGTAAAAGAAGAAATTTAGGATCTATTGTTTTTATTGATTTACGTGATAGAAGTGGAATTGTTCAAGTAAATGTGGATCCTGCAAAAATTAATATCGATTCAGTTAGAAATGAATATGTTATTCAAGTAAAAGGAACAGTTGAAGCAAAAGAAGTTCCAAATAAGAATCTTCCTACTGGTGAAATTGAAGTTGTTGCAGATGAAGTTGTAGTTGTTAATTCAGCTGATACAACTCCATTGATTATCGCAGATGATACTGATGCATTAGAAGATACAAGATTGAAATATAGATATTTAGATTTGCGTAGACCTTGTTTACAAAGAAATTTAATGATTAGACATAAAATTACTCAAGCAGTACATGAATATTTAGATAATAATGATTTTATTGAAGTTGAAACTCCAATTCTAACATTATCTACTCCTGAAGGTGCTCGAGATTATTTAGTTCCTTCCCGTGTACATAAAGGTCATTTTTATGCATTACCTCAATCACCACAAATTTCAAAACAATTATTGATGGTTGGAGGTTTAGAAAGATATTATCAAATCGCTAGATGTTTTAGAGATGAAGATTTAAGAGCAGATAGACAACCTGATTTTACACAAATCGATATCGAAACTTCATTTTTAGATCAAGATCAATTTTTAACATTAATGGAAGGTCTAATTCAAAATATTTTTAGAAAAGCTAGAGGTATTGAAATTGAATTACCATTAAGAAGAATGGAATACAATGATGCTGTTGAAATATATGGTTCAGATAAACCTGATACACGTTTTGATTTAAAACTTCAGGATTTAAAAGAAGTCTTTAAAAACACAACTTTTGAAGGATTTAAAGTTCAATATGTTAAAGGTATTGTTGTAAATGATGTAGCTGATAAAACATCAAGAAAAAATATCGATGAATTAGTTGATTTAGCAAAGAAATTTGGATTAAAAGGTTTAACTACATTAAAAGTAGTTGAAGGCAAATTAGAAGGATCATTTTTAAAATTCATGAGTGAAGAAGAACAATCTTCATTAATGAGTACATTAAACTTAAAAAATAATGATTTAGTTATTATTGCTGCTAGTGATTCTCAACATCATTGTTGCTTTGGTTTAGGTGCAATTAGATCTTTCTATGCTAAAAAATTAAATTTAATTAAACCTGATACATTTGATTTATTATGGGTTGTTCACTGGCCAATGTTTGAATACAGTGAAGAACAACAACGTTATGTTTCAGCTCACCATCCATTCACTAGACCATGCGATGAAGACTTGCATTTATTAGATGAAGATCCATCAAAAGTCTATGCTCAAGCTTATGATATAGTTATTAATGGTTATGAAGCAGGTGGTGGCTCATTAAGAATTTATGATCGCTCTGTTCAACAAAAAATATTTGAGGTTTTAGGTTTTTCTCAAGAAGATATTCAAAGAAAATTTGGTTTCTTCATAGATGCTTTCAAATATGGTACTCCTCCACATGGAGGTATGGCTTTTGGACTAGATAGATTAACAATGATTTTAGCTGGTACAGATAATATTCGTGATGTTATCGCATTCCCTAAAAATCTAAGTGCTGTTTGTCCAATGTCACAAGCTCCAGGTGTTGTTGATGAACAACAACTAAAAGATTTAGGAATTGCTATTACAGAGTTTGAAAAATAGAATATAAAAGTATATTATAAAGATAATGTTTTTAATAAGATTTTAGGGGGTAAATTATGAATCAAGATGAATTAAATATTGCTTGTATACGTTCAACTGTTATTGATGTCATTAATAAAGCAAAATCAGGACATCCAGGAATGGCACTAGGAAGTGCTCCAATTTTATATACATTATTTAAAAATCATTTAGTAAGTGATCCTAATCATCCAGAATGGATAAATAGAGATCGTTTTGTACTAAGTGCAGGACATGTAAGTAGCTTACTTTATACAATGTTACACTTATGTGGTTATGGATTAACAATTAATGATTTGAAGAAATTTAGACAAATTAATTCCTTAACTCCAGGACATCCTGAATATAAACATACAAAAGGTGTTGATGCAACTTCTGGACCATTAGGTCAAGGTATTGCACAAGCTGTTGGTATGGCTATGGCTGAACAAGCTGTTGCTTCTTTATATGAAGAAGGAAGTAGACTATGTAATCACTATACATACGTTTTATGTGGAGATGGTTGTTTACAAGAAGGTCTTTCACAAGAAGCAATTTCTTTAGCAGGTCATCAAAAATTGAATAAATTAATTTTAATGTATGACAGTAATGCAGTAACTCTTGATGGGTCACTTGATTTATCATTTTCTGAAAATGTTAAAGAAAGATTTTTGGCTTCTGAATGGGATGTTTTAGAAGTAAAAGATGGAAATGATATTAAAGCAATTGATAAAGCACTAAGAAAAGCTAAGAAAAGTAAAGAGAAACCTACTTTAATTATTGTTCACACTATTATTGGTTTTGGTTCTAAAAATCAAGGTCTTTCTAAAACTCATGGGGCTCCATTAGGTGAAGAAGATGGTAAGAACGCAAAATTATCTTATGGTTTTGATTATCCTGATTTTACAATCCCTGAATCAGTATATGAAACATTTAAAGAATCATTTATTGCTCGTGGTCAACAAGCTTATCAAGAATATCAAACTGAATTACAAAATTATAAAGCTGAACATTTAGAAGATTATAAAAAATTCGTTTCAGTTGAACAAAATGATGTTTCTTTATATATAAGTGAACTTCCTACTTTTGAAAAAGGATTTAAAGATTCAACAAGAAATACATCACAAGCAGTTCTTAATGTATTACATAAAGACGTTTTCAATTTAATTGGTGGTTCTGCTGATGTAGCTAAATCAGTTATGACTATGATTAAAGATGAAAAAGATTTCTCTCCAACATGTAGAAGTGGAAGAAATATCAACTTTGGTATTCGTGAATTTGCTATGGCTTCTGCTCAAAACGGTATGTTATTACATGGTGGATTAAGAACTTATGTTGGTTCATTTATGATTTTTTCTGATTATATGAAAGCTGCAATTCGTATGTCAGCATTATCAAAATTACCTGCAATTTATTTATTATCTCATGATTCTATTGCAGTAGGAGAAGATGGTCCTACACATCAACCAATCGAACAATTAGCTGCTTTAAGAAGTATGCCAAATGTTAATGTTTTCCGTCCTTGTGACGCTGTTGAAACTGCTGCAGCTTGGAAATTAGCTTTACTAAGTTCAGAAACTCCAACATGTATTGCATTATCAAGACAAGGCTTACCAAAATTAGAAACAACTAGCTATGATGGTGTCCTTCATGGTGGATATGTAGTCAGTAAAGAAAAACGTGGACTTGAATTAAATGGAACAATTATTGCTACAGGTAGTGAAGTATCTCTTGCTTTAAAAGCTCAAGCATTATTAAGTGAAGAAGGAATAAATGTTAGAGTTGTTTCAATGCCTTCTACAGAACTATTTGATGAACAAAAGAAAAGTTATCAAGAAAAAGTATTTGGTGTTCCATATGAAAAACGTATTTCTTGTGAAATGCTTTCATCATTTGGTTGGCATAAATATGCTAAAAATGTAATGGGACTTGATACATTTGGTGCTTCTGCTCCAGCAAGTGATGTCATAAAGAAATTTAATTTTACCGAAAAAGATTTAGTTAAATTTGTCAAAAAGAGTCTTAAATAATCATTTAAACTTCTAAAGTTATCTTTAGAAGTTTTATTTTGACATTTTCTTTTATATCTATGTGTAATAATGATATAAGAGGTAAGATATGGAATATCAATTATTTATTGTTAAGGATTCTTTTAAAGAAGTCATAAATGAAAATTTAATTAGATTACTTTCATCTTTTTCACATGATCAATATTATGAAATACAAATTAATAAGATATTTGACTATTTAACTTTAAATAGTATTAAAGAAAATTTAATTAAAAAAGGTAATAATAAAAAATTAATTTTTCAAGAAGACAAAATTATTTTTCAAACACCATTTATGGAAGAAAACGATGAAATCTATATAAAAGAAGGAAAAATTCATCTAAAAATAAATGATAGTTCATCTTTTTTAAAAAAAATGATAATAAATAGTGTAAAAAATATAAAATTTGTTAAAATATAGATATAAAGATATTTACTAAAT
>JAXFTN010000054.1:0-4222 GCA_034176765.1 Bacilli bacterium
AAAGATGGAGACAATTTTTATAAGTTTGAAGCAGTAATGATAATTGTTTATCCTTTTTTATTAGCATTTTCATTTTCTAAAAATAAATGTTTACATATTTTTTGTTATTCATTTTTAAGTACTTACTCTTTATTTAAGTTATTTTGCATATTCAACAACTACAATTTATATCTCGCATTATTTATATTAATTATTTCTTATGGCCTTTTATTAATAAGCTCTTTAGTATATTTAATAGAATCAATGTATCAAGTTAAGCAAAATATTAAAGATGCAAAAAGAGTTAAAAAACTAAACATAAATGCTCCATCTAGGCTTATGTTATACAAAGAATTGTTAGATAACAAAACAATAAGTAAAGATGACTATGAAAAAGTGAAAACAAATTTTATTAATTCTAAAAAACATAAAAATGATATAGAAAAGGATATTGCTTTAATTAAAGAATGGAAGTCATTATTAGATTTAAAACTAATTAATGATGATGAATTTAAAAATCAAAAAGAGAAGATATTATTCGGGGAAAACAAAAACTTGCAACACTAAGTTGCAAGTTCTTTTATATTTGCTCTTCTGTTATTTCTCCAGCTTTTAGTAAAGAAATCTTAGTAATGACAGGTCCTATTAATTCATAAACAATTGTTGAAGTTAAAATGATTGCAACAATCATTTGACCAAGCATTGGATTAATTGAAGCAAAAGATTTTCCTGCTGAAGTTGCTAATCCGATTGCAACACCTGCTTGAGGAATTAAAGTAAAGCCAAGGAATTTTTGTACTTGTGGTTCAGCATTTGTAACTTTAGCTCCAGAATATGCGCCAAGCCATTTACCAATAACACGGAAAATAATATAGGTAAAGGCAATACCTATGATGATAAATGCTGATTTACTTGCGAATATTGTTAAATCTAACGTTGCTCCGCTAAGGATAAAAAATAACATAAAGAATGGTGGAGTAAATTTATCTATGTATTCAAATGTTGCATTTGAATCAGATCTTAAGTTTACAACGATTGCTCCAGCCATCATACACATTAATAAACTTGATAATTCAAATTCACCAAGTATAGGAAGTTTAAATAAATAACATAGACCTATGTTAGCTAATATTCCAGCAATAGACCAAATCATACGGTTAGCTCTTGATTTAAAGAATTTGAAATTAAGTGAAATTATTAAACCAATTAAAGCACCACAACCTAGTGATATCGTGATTTCAATTAAAGGTTTTAAGATAGTTCTATAAATATCAAATCCACTACCTAAAGAAATTGTTTTTGCGATTGTGAATAAAATAGAAAACATAATTAAAGCAGCAGCGTCATCAAGAGCTACAACAGGAAGTAATGTTGATACAACTGGTCCTCTGGCTTTATATTGTTTAATAACCATTAAAGTTGCTGCAGGAGCTGTAGCACAAGAAATAGCACTTAAAACTAAAACTAGTTCCCATGTAATTTTTGAAGGAAAGATAAAATGTAAAATCATGATTCCGACAAAAACACATAGTGCAGCACCAAGTGCTTCAGCAATTGTAATTACAATTACTCTTTTACCAACATATTTTAAGGAATCCATTTTAAAAGAAGTACCAATAGTAAAGGCAATAAAACCTAATGCAACTTCTGAAATCCAACTTAAATTATTAGTAACAATATTAGCAATTGGTCCAGTATTTGCATTTGCAAAATCAAAGTTATTAAAGAATAATCCTAAAACATAGGGACCAATAATAATACCAGTTAATAAATAACCTGTAACATTTGGAAGTTTAATTTTTTTCATTAAACGTGTTGAAAGCAAACCAATAACTAATGCTATAGCAGCATATAAGAAAGTATACCCCATAATATTAGAAAGAACCTTCAAAGTCATGTAGTGCGTATGAATACATGCCACCCTTTATAGTTGTAAATTGATTTGTTTTTTCACGGATTAATTGTTTTAATTCTTCAAGTTTATCTTCTTCAACAATAAAGAAACAATAAGTTGTTTCTACTAAACTTTTTGGATCTAAGTGATGAAGATTAATGAAAATCTTATCATCATCAGTTATATCTTCTAATGTGTGTTTCAATGAAGCTGTTGAAAAGACAGTTCCATTATAACCATTAGCACGTAGAAACCTTAAAAATAAAAAAGATTTATCATTATTTTCAATGAATAGATTTAATATATATTTCATAATAATCCCCCTTTAAGCAACAAAATTATAAGTCTCTATATTTTAAAAATCAATGGCTAATATACTTATAAAATCATTTATTTTGTTAACCCTATTTACATTTAATATTGTGCTTTTACATATACTTTATTAAAATAATAATAGAGGTATATAAAAATGATAAAAACTGCTACATTAATATTACTTATTGTATTTGCTGTTGTTTCTCTTATACACTTATTTTTTTGTGCTTTGGAAATGGAAAAAGCTAGAAAAATAACTAAACCTTTTTGTTTAGCAGTCTTATTGATTGCTTCTATAGTTGAATCACCTGAATCGTTTATAATTTATATAGGTATCCTTTGTGGGTTGATTGGAGATATTTTCTTAATTGAAAACAAGAATCCGAAAAGATTTATATGGGGAACTGCTTTTTTCAGTATAGGTCATTTATGTTATTTGCTTGAAATGGTATTAACTGTAGGTATAGTTAATATTGAATGGTACGCTTATGTAATTACTCTTGTTTTATATCTTGCTTTTTCAATAAGTACATATTATATCTCACGAAAAGTAATTATTGATCATCCTCGCTATTTTAATTTTTATGCTGGATTACTTGCAATGAATTTTCTAGTGTCATTATTACTAACTATTTTTAATCCAATAATTTTTAATTCTTTTATTTATATAATAATCGGTTATTTCCTATTTATCTTAAGTGATACGCTTTTAGTTAATTCCACATTTATTAAAGATTTCAAGAAAAGAGATTTCTATATTATGGCAACTTATTTATGTGCAGAATTTCTAATTGTGTTTGGTCTTTTATTAAATACAATTAATTAATAAAAAAGAATTTTTAGCAAACAAAAACATCGGATTACCCGATGTTTTTTTACCTAAATAATTTTTTTATTATGCCTTACTAAGATAAATATTCCTATTGAAAGAGAAACAACAGCAATAGTTATACAAACTGAAATAATAATAATTCTTTGTTTTTTGGTTAAGGAATTAGCATTTGCTTTTGTAGTAGCATTGATGGTAATTATTGTTGCATTTCCATCCTCATCTGTTATTTTGATTTGAGCAACACCCTCTGATTTAACTGTTAGTTTTCCATTTGCGTCAATCTCAACAATATCAGGATTAATTGATTCATATGTAACATTAATGTTTTCACCACTTGTGTCTTGTATAGCAATAGTAGGTGAATCACCGACATTTAAGTCTAATGTATTATTGATAATTTGTTCATTATCGACACTTATAACAATTCCATCTTTTTGAACATATATAGTGCAAATACTATATAATTCATTATTTGATGTTGATGTAGCTTTAATTTGTGCTTCACCAATGTTTTTAGCTTCAACTACACCATTATTGACTGTAGCAACATTTGTATCACTTGAAGTCCAAATGATGTTTTTATTACTTGCATTGCTTGGTAAGACAGTTGCTACTAAAGTAATGGATTCTCCTTTTTTAAGACTATGTAAAGTTTTATCTAATTTTACAGCAGTGACTTCAATTATTGATGACTCTGGAGGTGTTTCAATTTCTTCACCACTACCATACTCAATTGTAATTGAGTCGACATAAGCAGCACCTGAATCTTTATAGTTAATAGCAAAATATTTATCACTTGTATTAATATCAAGTTTTGTTCCACCTGTAGTAGCGCTAATTGTTCCTTGACTTGTTCCAGTTGTTGGTGCACCACTAACCTCATCAAAAGATTTGCTAGATGTTCTAACTTCCCATTTTTTGGTGCCTGTATTCATTTTAATGGAAACAGATTTAATAGATTCAGGCAGTGCTGTTTCATTATAGATATAATAACTAGACTGTTTGCTATTTAATTGTAACCTATTAGTCGAGCTACCATATATAAATGCTTTACCTGATACATCTCCTGATGTCCAAGTTTGAAATGCATAACTAGAAGATAATGAAGCAAAACTTGAGATACTTATATCGATTTTACCTCCTGTATTTTCTAGTACTGTAATTCCATTAAGAGTTTTTTCAAATCCATTATATTTACAAAT
>JAXFTN010000055.1:0-3284 GCA_034176765.1 Bacilli bacterium
TGATCAATATTTCTATGATTTATGTGATGAAATAGGTATGGTTGTATTGGCAGAAATCCAATTCATTTCTAATGTTCAACCAAATGGATTTGGTAACGCTCAGCAACAAATGAAAGAATTAATTACTCAAAATTATAATCACCCTTCAATTGTTTGTTGGGGCTTATCTAATGAAATTAGTATGGCTGGAGTTACAGAGGAACTAATTCGTCAACATAATGCATTAAATGATTTATGTCACGAAATGGATAAAACTAGAATAACTACAATGGCTCAACTTTCAATGCTTGAAACTGATAGTCCAATGAATCATATTTCAGATATTATTTCCTACAATCACTATTTTGGATGGTATGGAGGAGAAGCAGAATATAATGCTGTATGGTTAGATAAATTCCATAAAGAAAATCCAAAAATCTGTTTTGGTTTATCAGAATATGGTTGTGAAGCAATATTAAAGTGGCATAATTCACATCCAGAAATGGGTGACTATAGTGAAGAATATCAATCACATTATCATCATGTTATGTTAGAAACATTTAAAACAAGACCATATCTATGGGCAACTCATGTTTGGAATATGTTTGACTTTGGTTCCGATATGCGTGATGAAGGTGGCGTAAAAGGCCGTAATCATAAAGGTTTAGTTACTTATGATCGTAAGATTAAAAAAGATAGTTTCTATTTATATAAAGCATATTGGACTAATGAACCAATGGTTCACATTACTTCTAAACGTTATATCAATAGATGTGAAGATGAAACAAAAGTAATTGTCTATTCAAACTTAAATGAAGTTTCACTTTATGTAGATGGAAATTTATTTGAGACAAAACCATGTGATAAAGTTGTTGAATTTACTGTACCCTTAAATAAATCAATTAAACTATTAGCTGTTGCTGGTGATGTCAAAGATACTTCCTTTATTAAAAAAGTAAAGAAAGAAGATCTTTCTTATATGTTAGAAGGTAAAACAGAAAGTGTTGTTAACTGGTTTGATAAAGAAGGAAATTCAGTTTCATTAACTTTCAATCCAGGATATTTCTCAATAAAAGATAAAATAAAAACTATTCAAGCTGATGAAAATGCTTCAAAAGTTCTTAAAGCATTTATGGATAAGATGATGGTTGAACTAGATAAAATGGGAATAAGTATTCCTGCTAGTATGATTAAAATGATGGGTGGATTCACTATCGAAAGATTAGCAAAAATGGCAGGAGAAAGATTGCCTCAAGAAATGGTTGCTAAAATAAACTCAGAACTACAACAATGTAAAAAATAGGGAGTAATGATTTATGAACTTTTATAAAAAAGCTACTGCTGGCGCAACACCAGAGAATATTTCTAAACCATTTACCAAAAAAGATAAATTATCATACATGTGTGGTGATTTAGGCTGTAATATGTCATTTGCTTTAAACTCTTACTTAATGTTATTCTGGACACAATATATGGGTTTAAGTTTAGCAGTTTGGGGTGTTATTATTCTTGCTTTAAAATTATGGGATGCTATTAACGATCCAATCATGGGTGCATTAATGGATGCTATTAAACCAAAACCTGGTCAATCCAAATTTAAACCTTGGATTTTCTGGGGATCATTAGTCTTGTTATTCTCAGGGGCTATTTGTTTTATACCAATTCCTACAGCTGATTTATGGGTTAAAATTACAATTTGTGTTGTTGGTTATTTATTATGGGATTTATCCTATACAATCGTTAATGTCCCTTATGGTTCATTAAATGCTGCTATTACTGCTGATGCAACTGAAAGAGCATCATTGTCAACATGGAGATCTATTGGTGCATTTATTGCAAATATTTTATTAGCTGTTTTAATTCCTATGTTTGTTTATAATGATGAAGGACAAGTATTAGGTCAATATTTGATTATCATTGGTTTAGTTTGTGGTTTATTTGGATTCCTTTTCTTCCAAATTTTATGTAGAGGAACTACTGAACGTGTCTTTATTGATTATGAAGAACAACAAAAGAAAGAAAAATTCAATTATCTAAAATCAATCAAAGCTTTCGTAACAAATAGGGCAGCGATGGCATTTACGTTCGTTTCAATTTTCCAATTATTAGCAATGGCATTTATGCAAAACTGTTCTACTCTATATATTCAACAAACTTTCCCAAGTTTTACTAAATTTAGTGGAATTGTTTCTATGTTAGGTTTCCTTCCTACATTCTTCTTTATTCCTTTTATATCAAAACTTGTTAAAAAGTTTGGTAAAAAAGAAGCTTCTACATGGCCTTTATTGTTAGGTATTGTTGGTGGTTTATTATTAATATTCTTACCTATGGAGAATTTACCTGAACTTCCAGGATTAGTTTTATGGATTTTACCTTCAATGCTATTAGGACTTTCAATTGGCGTTAATAGCTTAGTCGGTTGGGCAATGGTAGCAGACTGTATTGACTATCACGAAGTTAAAACTGGTAAAAGAGAAGAAGGTGTTGTTTATGCTACATATTCTCTTGGTAGAAAATTAGCTCAAGGATTTGGTGCTTCTCTTGTTTCATTGTTATTAATCACAACAGGTTATATACCAGAATTACAAGAAGCTCAACCAGTAGGCGTAAATTCAAATATTAGAATACTTTTAGGTATTGTTTATGTTGTATGTTTTGTAGCTCAATTTATTCTATTACTATTTGTCTATAATTTAGATAAAAAGAAAGTTCAAGAAATGGCACAAACTCTTGGTCGAGAAAATACAATAGAAAACGCAAAATCAATGGATGATTAAGAAATTAGGCATGGTAACATGCCTTTTTCTTTATGTATAAAATTTATTTTGTTATAATTTGTTAGATATAATATATTCTTTGATTTATTTTAAATATATTAGTTTAGAAAAGTTTGGTGATATTTATGAAAGAAATTAGAAATACTACATTCCCTCAAGAAAGAGCTCTATATGGAGAAGAAGATTTATCTTTAATTGAATGTCGATTTGAAGGGGAAGAAGATGGCGAATCAGCTTTAAAGGAATGTACTAATTTAAACATAGAAAATTGTTTTTTTGATTTAAGATATCCTCTTTGGCACGATCATAATGTTTTAATTAAAGACTCGGTAATGACACCTAATTGTCGTGCAAGTTTATGGTATACAAATAATGTTACAGTTTATAATTCATCATTAAATGGTATTAAAGCTTTAAGAGAATGTAATCAAATCGAAATTAATAATTGTAAAATTGATTCACCAGAATTTGGTTGGAAGTCTCATCATATTAAGTGTTTTAATAGTGATTTAATTAGTGAATATGCTT
>JAXFTN010000056.1:0-2679 GCA_034176765.1 Bacilli bacterium
ATATAAATATATTTATTAAATTAATTATGCATGCAATTTTAAAAAATAATTCAAATAATTTATTTTTTACATTGTATAATATTAGAACTAATAAAGGAGATGTTAAAGTATGGCTGACTATGTATTTATTCAAAACTATTCAAAAAATGGTAAAATGGGAATATCTCATATTGTTTTTGATGAAATAGCTACAATCGCTTCAAATAAAGTAGAAGGTGTTGCCGTAAGCACAGGTAAAAAGAATTCAAAAAAACAAAGAGCCTTCTTTTTACATCATCCAGTAACTTGTGATATCAAAAATGGCATTGTTGATGTTAATGTTGCTGTTGTTATTAATTCAATGGCTAACGTTAATCAAGTTTGCTTAAAAATTCAAGAAGAAGTTGCAAATGCAATCACTTCTATGACCGAACTAGTTCCTTTTAATATTAATGTTAAAGTTACAGGAATTGAATAAATGCCAATAGGCATTTTTTCTTTTTAAAAAAATTTTTATCACTATATAATAAATTAGTATTATTTTATAAAAAATCTTTGTTTTAATATATAAATAATGTTATATTATTAATTGCTGAAGGAGTGAAGTATATGGAATATAGTAGAAACGAATATCAAGAAATAGCAATGTCAATCATATATGATACTCTTACATATGATAGTATGGGATTAGATTACGATATAAAAGAATTAATTTCTGATATCGCAGGTTTACCTTATGAAGAAATTGATTTATTCTTAAAAGAGATTGTTGTTAAATCTATTAATTATCGTGATGAAATTATTAAAAAAATTGAACCAAAACTAGTAAATTGGACTTTTGTTCGCTTAAATAGATTAGCTCAAGCTATCTTAATTATGAGTGTTGCTCATTATTTTTATATTGGAAATGTTGATAAAGCTATCGTCATTAATGTTGCTGTTGTTTTAGCTAAAAAATATTTAATTAGTGATGATTATAAGTTTATTAATGCACTATTGGATAATGTTTTATGCTAGATAAAAAAAATATTTTTTCTGTTACAACAGTTAATAATATTATTAAAAATTTGATTGAAAACGATAATCAACTAAAATATGTCTATATTAGAGGAGAAGTTTCTAATTCCAAATTATATGGAAATGGAAATTTTTATTTTACTTTAAAAGATCAAGAATCATCAATTAGTGCTGTTTTATTTTCGAATTATTTAAGTAAATTAAAAGTTTTACCTAAAGATGGAGATCAAATTATTATCTTAGGGTCATTAACCGTATTTAATGCTAGAGGTACATATCAAGTTAGAGTATATGATGTTTTTTATGACGGAGAAGGTCAACTTCTATTACAATTAGAAATATTAAAAAAGAAACTAGAAAAAGAAGGATTATTTGATGTTTCAAAAAAGCGTCCTATTAATAAAATGCCTCATAAAATTGGAATTGTAACAAGTTATCCATCAGCAGCTTGTGAAGATTTAATAAAAAATATTACAAGAAGACTTCCAAGTGTTGAAATATATGTTTTTCCATCTCTTGTACAAGGTGTGGGTGCACCTAAAGAATTAATTAAAGCTTTAGAAAAGGCTTATACTTTTAATCTTGACACTTTAATAATTGCTCGTGGAGGAGGAAGTGTCGAAGATTTATGGGCTTTTAATGACGAAAATTTAATTAGAAAATTAGCTTTATCACCTATTCCTACTGTATCAGCTATTGGACACGAAATTGATTTTACATTATGCGACTTTGTATGTGACTTACGTGCAAGTACTCCAACTGGAGCAGCTGAATTAGTAACTATTGATCAACAAGATATTTTGCTTCATCTAGATGATTACGAAAAAAGATTATGTTTAGCATTAAGTAATAAACTAACTAAATTGCAGAATAAATTTGAACTTTTAAAAGTAAAATTTAATGCATGCTCTATTAATGTTATTAGTAATAGACAAAATAAAATAAAAGAATTAGATAAACTTCTTAATGATGCTATTAATTCATATATTAATAATATAGGAAATAAAGTTATTCTTTTTGAACACAAATTAAATGCTTTATCTCCTTTAAAAATACTAGAAAGAGGTTATAGTATATTAGAAGATGAAGAAGGTAAGGTAATAACTTCAATTAACGATATAAGTATTGGTCAAGTGGTGAAAACAACTCTAAAAGATGGTAAAATAAATTTATCCGTTGTATCAAAGGAGCAAAAAAATGGAAAAGAATGATTCATTAGATTATAAAATGAAAAAATTAGAAGAGATTATTAATAAGATAGAAAGCAATACTTTACCTTTAGATGAAAGTATGGTTTTATTTGAAGAAGGTCGTAAACTTATTAAAGAAGTAAACGAATTATTAAAAGAGACAGAAGAAAAAATCGTTAATATTGTTAAGGACAATTAATTATGAAAAAACAAAATGATTTCAAATTTAATCTAAATAGTTTTAATAATATTAATTTTATTAAAACAGTGAGAGAAGATGAACTTCCACTATATGCGGAAGCTTTTCGTAATGAAATCATTAAAGCTGTATCAAAAAATGGTGGGCATCTATCTAGTAATTTAGGAAGTGTAGAATTAATAATGGCTCTTCATAGACATTATGATATTCAAAAAGATAAATTATTGTTTGATGTTGGCCATCAAGCTTATGTACATAAATTATTAACTGGAAGAGATATATCTCATATTAGAA
>JAXFTN010000057.1:0-4329 GCA_034176765.1 Bacilli bacterium
GGTTTACTCTTTTTTATTATATAATTTATTTGTCTTTCAGTAAGTCCGACATAGCTTGAAATTTCTTTAGCGGTATATCCGTTATAAAATAGTAAGTTTACTTGTTTGTCAATTTTCTTTTCTATAGAGTTACAAGCTTTAACAATAAAATCATCAACCGAAAAATAATTATCTTTTGCGGGTACAATCTCCGATAATTCCGTACCCTCATCAGTTCCAATATGTAAGCACAAATTACTATCATCTATAAATATTTTTCGTTTGTCTGTGGTTAGTCCCTCCCCTAAATCACGAGCAACTGATTTAATAACATTGCCTACGAATGTAGTATGAGCATATTTGGGATTATAAGTATGCCAGTATTTTATTAAATCAACTATACATTCATTTATAAAATCATCTAGTTCATAAGCCTTACGTAATACACTACATTGCTCTGAATGATATATTTTACTAGAAAACTTCTCTATAAATTCTCTATTATTTTTTATATTATAAAATTCTTCAAAACTTAATAACTTCATTATTTCAATTCTCCTTTTATACAATAAATAGTATTAAATAATATTTGACCGTTTTTTACTGTTTTCTTTCTTATACTTCTATATGCTCCCTTTACCATTTGAGTACATTCTTTATCTTTGTAAATGAAAGGATTGTTTGTTTCACGTGAAACATAATAATTAACTTCCTTTACATTTTTCTTATCACTTTTACCATCTTTAAAATTTATATATTCATTAACTGCATTAACAAAATTTCTGCCATCTTCAGATATCTCACATATACAATTTTCATCAATTTTACAATAATCTTCAATGAATTTGAAATACTTATTATTAATTCCCGATAGTGTGGCGTGATAGGAATAATTAACATTTTCATCTTTCCCTCCAAAATAAATATATTTTTTAATTCCTATAATCAATATTTTATCAAAGTATTTCTCTATTTTCCAAAGACCTAATTTACCGCTATCTTCAAAGTCAATCACATGAGCAAGAGCTTTCTTTAATATATTAACGTCACCAGTTACATATGCGGAATCAGTATCACAATACCTCCATTGAATCCCTTTTGTATCATTTATTATATTTAATATTGATAATAAATGAATCCTAGAATATGAAGTAACAAAACTAGCAACGGGGATATAAACTCCCTCCGATATTAATTCAATTGTTCCCTCGTCATTTCTTACTATTATATCATCAATACAATTTAATTCTTTGTTGTATTCGTCTTTCCTAAATTCAGCAATAATATTTTGCCCGAATTTTCCGTAAACTCCGTTAAGATTTAATTTAGCCCAACTTTTAACACCACCTTTAGAGTTTTGTTTTATTGAATAAAATTCCCCAGTGTATTTGTCAAAAAGACCTTGCAAACAATTATATTCTATTCCGTCTAATAGTTGTAAATTTTCATACTTATAATTTTCTATAAAATAATTATAATCTGAAGAAGTACAAGTAATTATGCATTTACCATTATATTCTGATATCCATGTATCATTTATATTAGTCTTGTTAGGAATATTCATCATATTAATAGCAATGTTCGGCTCACGGTTCTTTTTAGTTTTAAACTTATTTACCGAAAATCTAACAATATATAATTTTTCTTTTTTCATTTCCTTATCTGTAAAATTAATCATTTTCCCCTTACCATAAGGAAGTCTAAAAGTAGTATATGAATATGGAAAACTAGAATTAATATCAATCCCGATACCTTTTTCATTTATCCATTTCCCGCAATCTTCTTTATAATGATAGCGAGTGATACCCCCGCAATAACTTGATTTTACATATTCGAAATGGTCGAAATTTACAAGCGGAAACACAAATAAAAATATATCTTTAGGAGTGAAATATTTATCTAATATAAACATTTCCTCCCCAATGGCTTTCCCATGCTTAAATAAATAATTATTATATTCAGAGCATAACTTTTTATATTTCCCCTCCTCTGAATTTGCTACCATGTAAGCAATTTTATATTTTTTACAATGTTTATAGTATTGATTAGAAAGTTTATAAAGCTTATGTTTTCTGTCGTTAATCGCTGATTTCATATCCTCGCATAATTTATCTTTATAACAAGCTAAAGCCATTGATGAAGTTGTTAATTTGTCAGCGTGTGGATATTTACCACTAAATAAATATTCTTGTGTTAATTCTGCAAGACAATACGTATCATTCCAAATATAAAGTAATTCTTCATCGCTATAAGCTGTATGCCCATAATCTCTAAAGATAGAATAATCTAGGTCATCTTTATTCATTTTTAGCGGTGTGAATCCCTCCAC
The DNA here is from genome assembly GCA_034176765.1 of Bacilli bacterium. Classification (GTDB taxonomy): domain Bacteria; phylum Bacillota_I; class Bacilli_A; order RFN20; family CAG-826; genus SUG2458. The sequence continues at coordinate 2,309 of JAXFTN010000057.1, forward strand.
ATTATCTTTTAAGCCTCCAGTTAATTTTTTCGACATATCTATAATCGTTATATGCTTAACTGCAACTGTTTTTCCGTAAGTAACTGTGTTAAGTTGAATATCAGCTTTATATATTTTCCCGTTTCGGCTTATTTTTTGATAAATATAAGTGTCTTTTGTGGTGAGTTTTTTTGATTTGGAAGTAAACAAATTGTCGTATTCGTCTACTTCCTCAAGTGTGGCAACTTCTTCACGTAAATTATATTTTTTAATTGCAAAATTTAAAACATTATTTACGTCATATTCTGAATTGAATAAGAAAAGAATTATTTTTTGTGTGGGGTATTGCTCTATGTAATCCCAAAAATTATTCGGATGTGTGAAAATCTCTAATATTCTTTTATCGCCATCAATAAAACTGTTGGTGTTTGTAGCATCAATTTTCTTCCCGAACTCCATAAGAGAGCAACAATAAGTAATACACTCTTTATTATCCACATTTGTTGTTTCTGTATCAAAAGACATATAAACAGTATTTTTTATATGTGATTTAGTTATTTTCACCTTTTCGGGTACTCTATCAAAATATACTTTCTCTCTTGAAAAATTATTTAAATATTCCACACAATTATTCATTATTCCACCTCTTATTCGATTAATCTTCCATACATAGTCATTTTATCTTTTGATGCTTTATTAATATCATTAAATATAGATTGTAATAAATCATCATTATTTTCTTGTGAAAGTGCGTTTTTGTAAATTTCGTAAAATTTCTTCTCTAGTTTTGAATTAAAAGTTGCCATTAGTTTCTGACTTCCTAGCCAATCAATTTTCTTAAGTCTATTTAATATTTTCTTTTTGTTGGATTCTGTCAAGCTAAACCCTTGTAGCTCCATAAATTCTTTTAATTGATTGAAAATATAATTAGTATTGTCAGCACTATTTAAATTTTTAATATCTTCTTTAATTGCTTTTATTTCATTTTTAATTGCTTTTAGCGGTTTTATTTTGTTGTTTTTCGCTAATTTTAATATTTGACTTTCTGTATAGCTACGCGTTGTATGTATTGAGAATGTAATCCCCCTCCCTAATACTGCAACTTTACCGCTTTTAAATCCTTTTTTGAAATCATTGTCATACCCATTTAATTTACTATCTATTATTCTTTCCCTTTTTGATTGTAAATCATTTAATACACGTAAATTTGATTGAATAGAATTTGTTTTTAATTCATCTTTGGCGATTCTTCTATCAAGCGTATTTATTAATGTTTGTTTATATCTTTTCATATCTGACTTTGTTGCAGTTCCCGTTAATAACTTAGTTGGTAGTTTTCGTCCCACTTTTTCATATTGTTGTATTAAGACATTTTCAGCTTGTTTCTTGCTTTTTGTGTCTAAGTTTATACGCTTAATATTTGCTTTTAATCGTTTGTTGCTCAATTAATTATCCCCCCATAAATGCACAAATTGTTCCGTCATTCTTAATTATATAATATAATGGAAAAAAAGTACAATCTTTATGTATGAAAATGTTGAAGTATTTGGATAAAGTAGACAATTTGTCTACTTTATCATATGTATGTAAGTTTTCATAAATTCATGTAAATTTTTATAATTACCCTCTGCTAAACCTCTATTATAGCAATATAATTTATATCTTGCCCATGTATACTTATTCATTTTTTATATCCTCCAAAACATTTATAATAAACTTTTTAAAAATTCCTTTTTATTATAATACCCAAATTCTCTTATCAATGATTGCTCTTCAAGTCGTTTTAAAGCTACCGCCTTTGATTTATATTCTTTAATTTTAGCAATTAACTTTTCGTCCTTTATTTCTATGTATTTGTAACATGAATTTCTTAACGTTGATATACTACCTCTATGCTTTACATACTGAATAAAAGCTCCATTTTCTTTATCATACATTTTATAATATTTTAATTCCCCGCCTTTTTTGTGGGGTTGCGGATTCTTAACTTTTTCCCTCATTTTATTGCTCCTATCCTTTTATTTTTGAAGTATGAATATAGG
>JAXFTN010000058.1:0-6639 GCA_034176765.1 Bacilli bacterium
CTTTGGAATTTCTTTTACGTTTAAAACGACCGTATACTTGCTTCCTGGTTTCATAGGAATTGATGTGCTAAAAGATTTCCCACTAGTTGTATTATTAATTATATTTTCACCATTATTAACTAAATTCTTTAAAGTCCTCCCCTTCACAACTAGATCCTTAGACCTCCCATCAAAACTATCATTAACAGTTATATTTCCTGTTCCTGAATGTTCTTGCCAAACTGGAGTTAAGTCTTCTAGTTGTTCAATTCTGGACGTATTTTCGACCGATTGTTGCTTGTTTTGATTTATCTGATTTTGCAAATCTGCAGCTTGATTTTGTGAAATTATAATTTTCTTTAGACTGTTATAATCATCAGTTATATTTTTAATAAGTGAGCTTTTTTCAGCTTTAAAGTCTATTAAAATTTGTTGTAATGCTTGTACATTATCACTACCTTTTAGAGCATCAGCTCCTAAATTATTTTTTTCAACTTCAATAAAAAATTCAGCTGTTGTAAATTGTCCAGCTGAATCTGAAATATTTAATTGAATTGAAGTTCTACCAATTACTGCTAAAATATTTCTTCTTAAGTTAATAGTTACTATATTTTTGTTTTTAGTTATGTTATCAGTTTGATTAACTGATTGTCCATCTAACCTCAAAGCTCTTAATGTGATAGTTTGGTTGCTTACATCAAATTCTTCTCCATTTTTATAAAGATTTACTACTAAAGTAGCATCGTCTTCTTGTCTAAATCTAGCGATAGTACTATAATTTCTACTATCTACGTTTATTCTATTATCAGAATTATTTATATTTCTCAATATTAAATCCTCCTAAAATAAAAGACTAAACATTCAGTTTAGCCTTTAAATTTTCTATTTCAATTTGTTGTTCCTGAAAAGCTTTTACTAGTAAAGCTATTTGGGTTCCTATATCTACTCCATTTTCAATTTCTGAATTTTCATTTAAGAATTGATGTATATAATAACTAGTGTTCATTGTCCCATCAGATTCTTTTCTAACATTAGCATTTGCAAGAATTGGAATTACACTCTCCTCAAATATATATCCAACTGGATTTCCTCCAGAGTATACCTTATTATTAGCTATTACATTGTGAGCTCTTAAATTTCTATAAGTATTAGGATCAGCCGGTCCAGTAATTTTAACTTCATCTACAGTTTGCAGATAGCAATTACCTTTATCACTTCTTAAAATAGCATTTCCGTTCGATGCAACAGCAGTAAAATTATCGCCTGTTCCTCTAATTGCTTGCCCTGTATAAATTCCTCCATTTGCATGAATCGTATAATCAGATTTAAAATCTCCATCTATATAAAGTTTACCATCCCTAGCTTCAAAAAGTACTTTATTATCAGAATTCCTAATTATCTTAAATCCATCGCTAGTCATATTAGTTTTAGTATTGCTTGAAATAGACTCAACTCTAAGTCCACTCTTATCAAATATCATGCTAGCACTTTCAATATTTTCTCCATTGTTTAAACTTTCTTGAACTTTTGTTATTAATGAACTTGGAGTTAATTGTTGTTCTATATAACTTTGAGATGGACTTTTATCTGTATAATCTAAAGCGATTGAACCTTTATTAACCATAACTTTATCAATATAAGCTAGAGTTCTCGCATTTGAATTAGTATAAAAAGCAAAAAAGTGGCTATTACTTGTAGCTGTAAAAGTTAAAGTAACTCTATGCCATTTGTTAAGCATATCATTTGTAAAATGAATATAGTGTGTATCACTAATAGTTACATATGCATCTCCAAAAATTAAATAGCAGTAACAACTTATTGAATAAGTTTCTCCAGGTATTGTATTGAAATATTGGTAAACTCCATGCCCTAAACCAGCTTCTACTTCTATTCCTAAACATTTGCCTCCATCTACTCCACCATCAGAATGATGTAATGTAGGTTTGTTGTTTTTACTCCAATCATCTAAGTTTATTTCAAAATCTCCGTTTTTTATTAAGTTTCCAGGAGATATTCCATTTATAGAAGTTTTAATTTCGTTCGCCTTTTGTTCAATTTTTGAATTAGATTCCTCAATAGTATATACATTTCCAAAGTCATCCTTATATTTTTGAGAGTTTGTAACTGTTTCTGTTATTGCATCAGGAGTTATTTTCTCCTCAGCAGTTTGTATTCTCTCATTATGTTCTAAAATTTGTCCATTTATTTTAGTTGTAGTTTCTTCGACTTTTTCAACCTTACTAGAAATAGCGTCTGTAGTTGCTTTTATCTCTGAAAATTTAGAATTTGTATTAGTAACAACTTTATTTATTTCTGAATCAGTGTGATTGTTTGCATTTGTTTGAGCGTTATCTGCTTTTATCTTACTTATAGAATCCAAGGCTTCATTGAAAGATTTTTGTAAATTTGCTAATGCTGTATTATAAGAATTGGTTTTAGTATTTATATTCGTTTTTTCCACATCTGTAACTTTTTTATCTGATATTGCGCTTATTATATAGCTTTTCAAATCAGTATATTTTGAGTTAAAATCATTCTTTGCATTAGATATATTAATTTTTGCCGTTCCTTGAAGATTAGAATTTGTTATTATTGCATTGTATTGAACATCCAAATCTGTTTTTTCTTTATCTAGTTGAACCAATCTTTCATTAATAGCTTTAGTTTCTGCCTCGCTTATAATTCCATCTTTAAAAGCTCCATTCATAGTATAACCTAGTTCAATTAAGCTTTTATTTGTTTCAGTAGTTTTTTCTTCAACAGTTTTAATGCTTAAATTAATTTTATCTAAAGCGATATTAAAGCTAGATTGCGAAATGACACTTTCTTCTTTTCCCTCAACTAATATCTTAAAATTAGTAGGAAGTAAAGTTACATTTCCAAAACTGTCTATAGCTAAAGTTTTCTTACCATTTCCATCAGTAACATTAATATTTCTTGCATCTATTCTATTTCCTTTTAGAGTTCCAACAGTTATTTTATCTGCATCTAAATCTTTTATTAAAGCATGTCCTATTGCTGCTTCTTCAAAATATTCAGCCGCATCAGATAGCTTTAATGTGTGTGCTTCAACTTGATTGCTAAAATCTGTATAATTACCATGTGTATTTTTAGCTCTACAACGATAATACCAAGTCTGTGAAGGTTTTACTTCATGTAATAAACTACTGGCCTTACCTTCAAATATTCTATTAAATATAGATGGATTAAAGTCTTTTTGTTTACTTGCATAAACTTCATAAGTATAATAACTTTTATTTTCAAAAGTCCAGCTTAAATCTACAGTTGCAAATAGTCCTTTCCCTTCTAAAACTGGTACTGATGGTAAAGTATTAGGATATTTTGAATCATCGATTTTTTCATTTTCAATTTTATCTAAGCTATCTTTGATATTATCAAATTTATTTTCTAGATCTTCATCAATGAGACCTTTTTGATAATGCCCTAAAGTAAGAAAAACTTCATCTGAATTAATATCTATTTCAATTATTCTAGCTTCTACAATATCATTTATTTCTTCATCTAATATAATTATTGAATCTCCTAATTCTACTTTGAAATGTTCTAAACCTAATATTTTAGTTATATCTTTTACGGTAGCTTTATAGTTAAATTTCTGATATTTAACTTCTTCTAATCTTTCTTTAGTCTTTTCTAGTAAAATATTCTTATCTTCTATATTGCTATTCTCATATATTCCTTCTAGTCTTCCATACTTTTTAATGCTATCTAAATCTTCAACGTACTTTTTCCCATTATTAACTTCTGCAAAATCTAACTTTCTGCTAAATCCACCATCTTCAGTTTCTAAAGATTTTCCCCTTCCATATAAAACATTGAAAAGACCTTCATTAATAGGTGATTTTTCAACATTTTCGAGTACTGTATCATAAGTAAACCTCAATCCTGTATCTATTCCTAACCTATGCCTTAAGTCTATAAATTTACTTATAGTATTATCTTCATTTAGAATATATCTAGCATTAAATTCGCAATTATAAGTGCTTATAATTTTATTTAATGCTTCTAAGCTATTTATAAAATAAAAGTTTATATCTTTATTTTCAAAAGTTTCTACAACTCCAACTTTATAATCAGTTCCCTCTAAAGCTTTGGTTATTGCTGTGTTTATTGGGCCATTTATAATTCTTTTATCTTCTATGATAGTATTTGATAAATTATAAAAGTCAGCTAAACAAATAGTTTCTATTTCATTTTCTTCAAGCGATTTGAAATCATTAAAATCATCAATATAAAAAAGTTGGAATTCATCATCAATGAAAACTCCAACTTTATTAAATCTTTTTATATTGCTTTTGCTTTTAGTGATAAAGCTCATTTCCATACTACCATTCAATTGCTTTTTACAATTAAAGTTATCGAAGTCATTTTTACTAAGTATTTCTAACAAAGTATCTTCTCTATTAAATAAATAAATTAAATCTACCAAATAATCACCTCCTATAAGAATTTAGGGATATAAATCATATCTATAGATGCATTTCCATCTGTAAATTTAATTGATAGTTGTTCTTGAGTCTTTAATTTTATTCTTTTACTTTTTAGATGTAAAAGGCTCATAGCTAAATTTCCGTTGTTAGTTACTTTAAAGTGTTCCTGTTCTATTTGAATTACATCATTAGCATTAAAAATTCCATTAAGTTCTAAATAATTTCCATGTGAGTCTATAATTTTAATTTTGGTGCAATAGCTTAAAATATTTATTTTAAATTTTGGATATATGTCAAAATCACCTTCATTTAAAATATTATAATTTTGATTTTTATTTATTAACACAACCTTATTTTCATATTCATTTTTTAATAAATATCCATCAAAAGAAGTAAATACAATGCTTCCTTCACCTTTTCTTATAGAACCGCTTAAAGCTTCAAAGTTTGTTACTTTTGCTTTATATATTTTATTATTTAAAATTAAAGTTGATGGCTTCCAGTTATCTCCTTTTATGAAATTAATAAGTTCAGCCCTTTCAGAATCTTTAATAAATTTATTTCTCCTTATAACAAAATCTATTGTTATTTTTCTATCTTCAAATTTTGTTTCATCTTTTGTAGCATTTAAAGAAGGTATAATATCTTCTTTAACATTTGTAATCTTTATAAAACTTGGAATTTGTATATTATTAAAATAAAGACTTAATTGTTTATTTGACATAGCTTATACCTCCTTTTAATTTTCTAGTTTTCAATTTCTTTTTCCCTAGAATTTTATCAACCTCATCAGCTATAATTTTTGAAATTTTAAAAGCTTCTTTTTCCTCTTTAACAGTGATATTTTCTATCTTAATAGTTATATTAGGTATTTCAGATTTCTCTTTTAATTGCTGTTCAAGTAATTTTTCTATTCTACTAAAATCTATATTCACATTATTATTTGTAACTGTACTGCTTGCTTTGCTAATACTATTATAATAACTTCCTTTAATTTGATAATCTCTTAAATTAACCCTACTAAAATCAGGTAAACTATATTCTTGTGCAGAAGGAATACTCTTTGCAACATTAGTTGTTGTTTTAGTTATATTAACTCTTCCTGTTATAGTTTTACTATAAGTATTTTTTACTCTATTCCAATCGTTAATAGCTTGATTGGCCATACTAGATGTAGCACTCGTAACATTGCTTTTCATTGAGTTAGCATTTTTAGTTGCACTATCCTTCATATTTTTAGAATTTTTATCTACTTTATCAGCCATGTTTTTAGTATTAGCATCAGCTTTATTTGCTGCTTCTTTTGTATTTTTATCTATATTCTTGGATATATCTTGAGTATTTGTATTTGTTTTACTTCCTGCACTTTTAGTATTTTGATCTATTTTGTTACCAAGATTTTTAGTATTAGCATCAGCTTTGTTCGATGCATCCTTTGTATTTTTATCTATATTGTTTGCAAGTTGCTTAGTATTAGCATTGCTTTTTGAATTAGCATTCTTTGTATTATTATCTATTTTAATAGCAGCATTTTTAGTATTTGCATCTACTTTTGTAGCAGCTTCTTTAGTTTTACTATCCAATTGCTTTGTGAATGTGTCCATTGCTGATTTTACATCTTTGTTAAGAGTATCTACGCTTAATTTTCCTGCTTTTTGCATTTGTTGCATATTAACTTGAATTTGATTTGCTTTTTGCTCTACGCTCATACTTTCATTAATACCCTGAAATAAACCTCTAGTTGTATCATTCATGTTGGTTAATGTAAGTAATTGATTACTACTTAATCCTTGTAATTGTTGTGCAATTTTATTGCTAGCATCATTATAATTTCCATCAGCTATCAATGGAATTTGAGCCATTAATGTATTAGTTGCTGTATTTAGTTGTTGTAATTCCTGCTCTGTCATAGCTCTCATTTGAGACATACCACGACTTGTGCTAATAGTAAGTTTACTCATAGCTTCTTCATTATTAAGAATAAGTCTATTGGCCATACGTTCTTGTGCATCTTCTACAGTTTGACCTCCAGGTCCATCTAAAAATGCTGCAATTGTATCAGCAGCTCCTTGAACAAGAATTATTAAATTTCCAAAAGTTAATTGAACAATACCTGATATAAACTCACATACAGACCCAATTAAAAAGCCTAGTCCACCGAATTTTTCTTGTAGTGATAAAATAGCACCTTCACTATCTCCAATATGAG
>JAXFTN010000059.1:0-3546 GCA_034176765.1 Bacilli bacterium
TGATAAAATAATTTCTAAAGGCTTCATCATCTAATTTTACTTCATATCCTTTTTGAATTTTTTCTTTAAATTCATTTATTAATAATGTTTTAGATTTACCTTTAAAACTAGCATTTATATCCAATAAAGCATTAATAATTAAGATATTAAGATATTCAATACTAAAATTTGTACCATAATATTTCTTCTTATCCTCTTCTATGTTATCTTTTGTAAAAATTAATAAATCTTCTTGATTCATCATAACTTCTTCACCATCTTTCTTATTAATTAATAGGAGATCTAGTGGATGAACGGAACGGAACGGTTATCTATCGAAAGGAGGAATTTGTTCATCCACTAGTTAAAATGAAACTATAACATTAAACGCTTTTTTATTTCACACTTGCATTATACAAAAAAAAGAAAATAAAAAAAATAGGTTGAGAACCTATAGCATTTCAATAACCTAAATAATATTCTTATATAATTTTATATTATATATAAATTATATAAACTATAAAAAAATTCTTATAAAACAGTAAAAAAAAGAGTTGTTATTTTAAGATAACAACTCAAAATAGTATAGTTATTTAATAAAAATTAAGCTTTCCATAAACCGTGAAGATTGCAATATGCATAAGTTGCAACTAATTCTTCACCTTCAGCTAATAAAAATTCAGCACGAGGTGCTTCTCCTGGTAAAAGATTTCTTCTTAAAACACCTTTAGTAGTTTCAACAGCAATCCATTCGATATAATGTACATCTACCATTGGATGTTCAACTGATCCTACAACTACAGATACTTTATTACCTTCCTTTGATACAACTGGAAGATGTTTTTCAACAGCACCGTCTGAAGTTCCAGGGACAAGTTCAGTCATCTTTTCACCACAACAAAGAGGTGTAACTCCACTGTCCTTAACCATTTCAACTAAGTTTTTACAATGTTCACATACATAAAATTTCATATTTTTTTCTCCTCCTTAGTAATTCTTAACATTGATTTCAAAATATGATTGTGGGTGTGCGCAAACAGGACATACTTCAGGAGCATTTGTACCTACTACTATGTGTCCACAATTGCGACATTCCCAAATTTTAACCTCACTCTTTTTAAAGACTTCCGATGTCTCGACATTTTTTAATAATTCACGATATCTTTCTTCATGATGCTTTTCAATAGCACCAACCATACGGAATTTTTTAGCTAATTCAGGAAATCCTTCTTTTTCAGCAGTAACAGCAAATTCTTCATACATATCTGTCCATTCATAGTTTTCACCATTAGCTGCTTCATTTAAGTTAGCTACTGTATCTCCAAGACCATTTAATTCTTTAAACCATATCTTAGCATGTTCTTTTTCATTATCAGCTGTTTTTAAAAATAAACTAGCTATTTGTTCATAACCTTCTTTTTTAGCTATAGAAGCAAAATAAGTGTATTTATTTCTTGCTTGAGATTCTCCGGCAAAAGCAGCTTCTAAATTCTTTTCTGTTTGTGTACCAACATAAGGATTTTTCTTTTGTTCTTCAACTAAAGTAAATTTTTCTTTTGGTTGTTTGCAAACAGGGCAAGTTTCAGGGGCCTCATCTCCATAATGAACATAACCACAGACACTACATACCCATTTTTTCATTTAATTTCCTCTTTCTATTTAAATATTCCCACAATAATGATTATTAATCAATTAAATGAAAATATCTATAACATTATTTTAGTACGATAATATTAATTTTAAAATTATAATGCTCAACTTTTTAAGAAAATCAACATTTTTTTATCAAAATACTTTTGTTGTTCTTTAATAAATATTTAATTATTGTCAAAATTATGCCATAATAATGGCAGAGGTGATATTATGCCAAAAATTAAACCGATTACTGATTTAAGAGATACTACAGCATTATCTAAAGAAATTAATGAATCTGATGAACCTATTTTTATTACCAAAAATGGTAATCTAGATTTTATTATGATGAATGAAAAGATGTATAAATCTTTATCATTTACAAATATTAATTCAACACCAAATAATTTAGAAAAAGTACATTTAGAGAATTTAAAAAAATTAAAAGAACGTAAAACATACAATAATAAAATTTATAGTAGTACTAATAAAAATAATAATCTTGGCTTTGTTAAAGTAGGATGTGCTACATATAAAGTTGATATTGGTAATGTAAAAAGTAATCTTAATTTAATTAAAGAAAATATAAATGAAGCACTTAAAAACAATATTGATGTTTTAGTTTTTCCAGAACTCTGTTTAACAGGATATACTTGTAACGATGTATTTTATTATCCTCATTTATTAGATGAAGTTATTTTAGCTTTACAAGAATTAGAAGAATTTTCTAAAGACAAAAAGATCTTTTTTGTTGTAGGCGCACCTATTGCATATAATGCATCTATTTATAATTGTGCTATCGCTATATATAATGGATCAATTTTAGGTATTATTCCTAAAACATATTTACCTAACTATGGTGAATTTTATGAGAAAAGACAATTTGAAGAAGCTTTTGAAGATAACATTATTTTATCAATAAACAATAAAGAATATTTATTTGGAACAAAACAAATCTTTGTAAATAATACTTTTCCAGATTTAAAAATTGCTATTGAGATTTGTGAAGATGTATGGGCTCCTGAGACTCCTTCAACAAGAGCATGTTTAAACGGAGCAACTCTTGTTTTAAATTTATCTGCTTCAAATGAAGTAGTAGGAAAATGTGATTATCGTAAAGAGCTTGTTTCTTCTACTAGCGCTCGTCTTATTTGTGGTTATGCTTATGCTTCTGCCGGAGAAGGTGAATCTACTACTGATTTGATATTCTCAGGCCATAACCTAATTGCTGAAAATGGTACTATTTTAAAAGAATCTTCTTTATTTGATTTAGGTATTATATCAACAGAAATAGATATTGAAAATATTATTAATCAAAGAAGAAAAAATACAACATTCAGAAATATAAATAATGAATATCAATTTGTTTATTATAATCAAGAAATTAAAAGACCTACATTAACTAGACAATATTCATCGAATCCTTTTGTTCTTCCTAACTTTGAAAACGGTTTAGAAAGATATCGTTTAATTATGAAAATGCAAGCAATGGGTCTAAAAAGAAGAATGGAAATTACTCATTCAAAAGTTGCAATTATTGGTTTATCTGGAGGACTTGATTCTACACTTGCTTTATTAGTAACTAATGAAACATTTAAATTAATGAACAAAGATCCAAAGGATATAGTTTGTATTACTTTACCTTGTTTTGGAACTTCATCTCGAACAAAAAGAAACGCTATAAATTTAGCAAATGAACTTGGTTTTACTTTAAAAGAAATAGATATAAGTGAATCAGTTAAACTACATTTAAAAGATATAGAACACGATTTAAATAATCTTAATACAGGTTATGAAAATGCTCAAGCTAGAGAAAGAACTCAAGTTTTAATGGACTACGCAAATGACCATAATGGATTAATGGTTGGAACCGGTGATTTAAGTGAACTTTGTCTTGGTTGGACAACTTATAATGGTGACCATATGTCAATGTAT
>JAXFTN010000060.1:0-2103 GCA_034176765.1 Bacilli bacterium
GTAGGCTCATCTAAAATCAAAATATCAGGTTTAGATGCAATAATGCCTGCAATAGCAACTCTTCTTTTTTGACCACCTGATAATTCAAAAGGAGATTTTTTATAATATTCTTCACCTAAACCAACTAGGGATAAAGCTTCATGAGCTTCTTTTAAAGATTCTTCATTACTAAAGCCAAAATTCTTAGGTCCAAATGAAACATCTTTTTCAACGTTATCTTCAAATAATTGATATTCAGGAAATTGGAAAACCATACCCGCCATCTTACGTAAATTTTTAATATGCTTTACTTTTGATTTTGAAGACAAAATAAAATCCTCGACAACTACTTCACCACTAGTTGGAGTTACTAAACCATTTATATGTTGGACCATTGTAGATTTTCCACTACCTGTGTGACCTACGATAGCTGTAAAACTTCCTTTTTCAATTTCGACATTAATATTTTTTAATGCATGATATTCAAATGGAGTATGAGGTGAATAAATAAAATTTACATCATTAAACTTTATTGACATATTTTCTTCACCATCTCTTCCACACTATTTTCATATTGAACATTAAGTCCTTCTTCTTTTAAAGCCTTGTGAAGTCTAAAAGTAAATGGTAAATCAAGACGTATATCTTCTAAAGATGAATCATCAACAAAAATATCTTGAGGTTTACCTTGTTTATATAAAACACCCTTATTTAAAATAATAACTTCATCTGATTTACTTGCTTCATCAATATCATGTGTAATTGAAAGAATTGTTAATTCTTTATTTTCATTTCTTAATTCTGCGATAACTTCTGAGATTTCTCTTCTACCTTTAGGATCTAACATTGCTGTTGCTTCATCTAAAATGATAATATCTGGTCTCATAGCAAGAACTCCAGCAATAGCAACTCTTTGTTTTTGCCCACCCGACAAATTTGAAGGTTCTTTATCTAAAAATTCTTCCATATGAACTTTTTTAGAAAACTCGTCAATGATAGCATCCATATCTTCGTGTGGTACTTGTCTATTTTCAAGTCCAAAAGCAATATCATCTCTTACTGTAGAACCAATAAATTGATTGTCTGGATTTTGAAAAACTATGCCAATACGTTTACGTAATTTAGAAATATTGTCATCATTTAATTTTTCTCCAAATATTACAATATTACCTTCTTTAGGTGTAAGTAATCCCATTATCAATTTTGCTAGTGTCGACTTGCCACTACCATTATGTCCAATTATTGAATAATATTTTCCAGATTCTATCGATAACGAAACATGGTCAAGAGCTAAAGAACCTTCACCACTATATGCAAATGTTATATTTTCTAATCGAAGAATTTCCATATACTATCCTTTCTTGAACATCGTTCTTTTATAAAATACACTAAAATTAAAAATATTTAAAGGAAAATAATAATCACTTTAAAAACATTATTTTTCATCAAAAACTACGTGAGGTACACGACCAACAAACTTAGTATATTCAACACCACACATATCTAACATTCTTTTTGATGCTAAGGTGGATTCAGAATCACTATATTTATCAGACATATAAATAACTTTTTTAATACCCGTTTGTATAATAGCTTTTGCACATTCATTACATGGGAATAAAGAAACATAAATTGTGCAACCATTTAATAATGCACCACGAGTATTTAAAATAGCATTAAATTCTGCGTGGCATACATAAAGATATTTAGAATCAAGTCCTTCACCATGTTCCCAAGGCATATTATCATCGCAAGTTCCTCGAGGCATACCATTGTAACCAATTGAAACAATCTTATGTTCATTATCAACAATGCAAGCTCCAACTTGAGTTGATGGATCTTTACTTCGTTGAGCAGCTAATACTGCAATACCCATGAAATATTCATCCCATGAAATGTAACCTTCTCTTTTCATGATTGATTCCTCCTATTTTTTCCTGTTTATCGAATCTTCTACTCTAAAATGACCTTCAGGATAACGAGCAGATAATTTTTCAATATTATGTTGAGCAACATCTTCTAAACTATATCCTAAACCCTTTGATGTAATAGCAATATACCACAAAACATCACCTAGTTCATCTAATAGTTTTTCTTTATTTAAATCATGACCTTGGAAAAGAT
>JAXFTN010000061.1:0-14700 GCA_034176765.1 Bacilli bacterium
CCAATAACAATTCCAGTACCATGATCAATACAAAATGGATGTCCAATTGTAGCTCCAGGATGTATATCAATCCCTGTCTGAGTATGAGCAAATTCACTAATCATTCGTGGTAATATTCTTACATTAACACTCTTTAATATATGAGCAATTCGATAACAAAAAATAGCAAAAAAGCCAGGATATGTAAGGATTATCTCATCAATTCCTTCACTTGCTGGATCACATTGATATGTATACTCAGCATCCTCTAGTAGTATTTTTTTTAATTTCTTAGATTCATTACAAAAGAAACTAATTGTATTTTTATTAGCTCCAAATTTTCTCAATATTCTTTTAATTTTTAAGAAATGTATTTTCTCAAAAATTTTATATTTTAATTTATTATTAAACAAATCCTTAAAAATTAGTTCTTGATTTAACCTAATAAATTTCTCAGCATCTTGTTTTTTTAAAACTAATCCCATGTATATCTATCTCCCAAGTCAGGCAAAATAATGACAACATTTTTGATTTCATTGTTTTTGCGTACATATTGTAATGCGCCAGCTAAAGCAGCACCCGAAGATATTCCACAAAAAATATTCTCCTCTTTAAATAGCTCTTTTGCTTTTTCATAAGCATCTTCATCTTTTACTTCTTCTACTTCATCAACATATTTTGATTCATATAGAAGTGGAATAAATCCAGCACCGATACCTTCAATTTTATGCTTACCTGCAATATGTTGATTAATAAAAGGTGAAGAAAATGGTTCTACCCCTATTACTTTAATGTTTGGATTTTGACCTTTTAAATATTTAGAACAACCCATAATCGTTCCACTTGTTCCTATACCACAAACAAGACAATCTATATCTTTAATATCATTAAATATTTCGACACCTGTATGTTCATAGTGCGCTTTTACACATAAAGGATTTTCAAATTGCTTTAAACATAAATATCTAGAATCGTTAGTCACTAATTCATTTACATAATTAACACAGTCTGTCATTGTACCATCTATCAAAACGAGTTTTGCTCCATTGTTACTAATCATCTCTCTACGTTGCTTTGACATGCTTGAAGGCATAACAATAACAACTGGAATTCCTAGTTCTTTCCCTATATATGATAAAGAAATACCAACGTTTCCACTTGTGGCTTCAATTAGAATAGATTGATCAGTAATCATTTTATTCTCAATCATATTTTTGACAATCTCAAAAACAGGTCGATCTTTAATACTACCTGTTAAATTTGTTGATTCTATTTTTGCATATAAATGAATACTTAAATTATATTTTTTTTCGATATTATATAATCTTACTGTTTTCGTATTTCCAATTTTGTCTGCTATTTTTTTAATTTTATTTAACATTATTTGCCTCGATTTATATTATGCAATAAAGATAATTCTGTTGCAATTTTAGCACCAAGTCGAGCATTATTTAAAACAAGTTCAATATTAGCATCTAATGATTTACCATCAGTTAATTCCACAATCGTTTTAAGTAAAAATGGAGTACAATCTTTACCATGAATACCTTGCTCTTCCATCTTTAAAAGTGCAGTGTTTATTTCTTTATCGATAATTTCTTTTTTAATTTCATATTGTTCTGGGATAGGATTACAAATCAAGATACCACCCTTTATATTATTGTCTCTTTTACATTTAATAATAGAAGCAAATTCTTCAGGTGTATCAATTGCATAATCAAGTTCTAAGCCCGAACATCGAGAATAGAAAGCAGGTAATTCTTTTGTTTTATAGCCTAATACAGGTACTCCAGCTGTTTCTAAATATTCAAGAGTCAAAGGTAAATCTAAAATAGCTTTTGCTCCAGCACAAACAACAGTAACATTTGTTGATGCTAGCTCTTCTAAGTCTGCTGAGATATCAAAAGTTTTTTGTGCGCCTCTATGAACACCACCAATACCTCCAGTTACAAAAACTTCTATTCCTGCTTGAGCAGCTAAAATCATTGTGGTAGCAACGGTTGTAGCTCCCCACAATTTTTTTGCATATACAACTGGAAGATCTCTTCGAGAAACTTTAACGATACCTTTTCTTTTTCCGAATTCTTCAATTTCTTCTGGAGTCATGCCTATAACTCCAACTCCATCAATAATTCCAATGGTTGCTGGTACTACTCCAAGATTTGAAATCTCTTTTTCTACTTTTAAAGCAGTTTCAACATTTTTGGGATATGGCATCCCATGAGAAATAATTGTTGATTCTAATGCAACAACAGGTTTCTTATTTTTTAATGCTTCTTCAACTTTTTTTGAAATTCTAATATTCATCTAATTCATCCTCAGTTTTCTTTGTTTGTAAAATTTTTAGAGCATGTTTTCTTTTTACTTCATGATATTTTTCATAGAAATGAATACATATGTTAATCAACGCATAAATCAAAATGCCAGATAGTAGTAAAATGATTGCCATTGTAACGCTAGAAGATGATAGTTCACTTAACTTAAATCCTAAGAAATTAAATCCTACAATATATTCATTAAAGCACATACATAAAACTGCAGCACCCAATAATACAACATATAAAATACCTTTATACCAATTAAATGGTAAACAAATTCTAAATAGAACTGCATAACTCATTACATACATTATTAAACATCCTATTGCTAAGAATGTATTCTCTTGGTCTACATCATATAAATTATTTGTTTTAAAGATATAAAGGATACACATCATCATAGTTATTAAAACACCAGATGGTAAAGCTTGTCTTAAAACATTTTGCATGAAAGAACCACTAATCTTATTTTTATTTGGTTGTAATGCTATAAAGAATGAGGCAGCACCAATAGATAATATTTCCCAAATATACATATGTTGAGTTTGGAATGGATAGGTGTTAGCTCCTGCTCCTGGAGTAGAGAACATAATTACTAACCAAATTAAAGAGAATAATATCGAGAATACTGTTTTAACTAAGAAAACAGATGATACTCTTTGTAAGTTATTAATACAACGTCTTCCTTCGGCAACAACATCAGGTAAGACACTAAAATTAGAATTAACTAAAACGATATGGGCAATATCTCTAGCTGCTTCACTACCTGCTGCCATTGCAACAGAACAGTCTGCTTCTTTTAATGCCAAAATATCATTTACACCGTCACCAACCATTGCTGGAGTATATTTATGTTTTCTTAAACTTCTTATGATTGCAGCTTTTTGTTCTGGTGAAACACGACCAAAAACAGTATAATCTCGTGCTATTTTTTCAACTTGATCTATAGACATACCTTCAAGTGATATATAACGTTCGGCATATTTTACACCAACTTCTTTAGCAATTTCAGCTACTGCTGCAGGGTTATCGCCTGAAATGATTTTGACATCAACTTCATTATCTTGGAACCACGCAATTGTATCATATGCATCAGGTCTTATTTGATCACTTAAAATAAACATCGCAACAGGAGTTAAATCTTCTGGTAGTGTTCCTTTTTCATTAATTGCCTTGCTTGAACTAGCAAAGAATATTACACGATTTCCTTTTTCACTATATTGTTTAATTTGTTTAAGGATATTTTTATCGTCGCCTTTATATAAGTAATCAGGAGCTCCTAAATAAAATGTTCCTTTTTGTTTTAAAGTAACGGCAGAATATTTTCTTTCACTAGAAAAAGGAAGTCTTCTTGAAGAAATATACTTTTCATTTAAAGGTACTTCTTTTTCTAGAGCTCTAGAAGTATGGTTATCATCACCAACAGCTCGTAAATAACTACCTAAAATTTCATGAATTTGTTTTTCTGAATATTTACCAAGAGAAATTGTTTTATCAAAATTCATAGTGCCATCAGTTTATGTTCCTGTTTTATCTAAACAGATAACATCAACTCTTGCTAATGCTTCAATTGAATATAATTCTTGAACAAATGCTTTTTTCTTACTTAAATTAATAACACCGACTGCCAAAGTCATTGAAGTCAATAAAAACATACCTGCAGGAATCATTGATACTAAAGAACCTGCTGTTTTACCTACTAATTCAGAAATACGCTCACCAGTAGTTAATGTTTCATCTGCTCTAAGTTGAACATAGTTACCAACAATCATAAAGATTGCCATTGGAACAACTATAAAAGAAATAAATCTAAAAATTGTATTTAAAGAATTTAGTAATTCTGATTTTGGTTTAACAATAACTTTTGCTTTCTTTTGTAATTGTTGGACATATGAATCTTCTCCAACCTTTCTTACAATAATTGTTGCGTTACCGGAAGTTACATAAGATCCAGCAAAGACTTTATCGCCAACTACTTTTTTAATGGAAATAGATTCACCAGTCAATAAAGATTCGTTTACTTCAATTACACCTTCAACAATTCGGCCGTCAACAACAATCTGTTTTCCATTAGAAACTTTAACTAAATCGTTTAATACAATATCCGAATTTTTAATCGATTTTACTTCGCCATCTCGAATTACATCCACGCGCGCTTCAGTAACTATTCTCATTTTTTCAATCGCAATTTTAGCACGAATATCTTGAACAATTCCAATTAAAATATTTCCTAATTGAACTACTAAAAAGAATAACGAACTATATCTTTTTACTGCAATTAATGAACCAGCAATAATGAATAGGAATATGTTAAAAAAAGTTAGAACATTAGTTTTAAAAATTTCCCAATATGATTTTGTATAGTGCTTAACATTTTTATTTGTAAGTCCATCATTAACTCTAGAATTTACCTGTTCTTGAGTTAAACCAATTTTTGGATCTGGATTAAATTTAACATTATAAAATTCTGACTTTTGATTGTCTGTCTTTTTACTTTTCATCAAGATCAACTCCTTCTATTATTATATAATATTTCTATTTGAAAAAAAGTAAAAAGACTATTTATTTAGACAAAAATATACAATTTTCTCAATATTATTTATTTTAACAAAATGATAATTCAAAGTAGTTTCAACAATTAGTTCTGTAGGAGTATTATAAACATAAAAAATATCAATTCCAAGATTAATAATCTCATTCTTATTATTTAAGTTTTCCTCATATAAATAAGCTGAAATTTCTTTATTTTCATTGAGTCTCATCTCAAAAATTTTATCATCAATTATCTCGTTATATACAACCATATTACTCTTTTTATTTTGATTAATATTTAGTAAAACTATTACTGTAGTTACTCCACTAATAATTACTAAAATAAAAAATATAAATGAGCTTATAAATAATTTTTTCATAATAACCCCATTTATATTTTGTTTACATATATTAAAAATATTCTTATCTTTTCTTTTTGAAAAAATCTTTTATTATTTGACTACACTCTTCTTTTAAAACACCACTTTCAATTTCAGGAATATGATTGATGTTCTTTTGCTCAAAAAGATTATAAGAAGAACCTAAAGCACCTCCTTTAATATCTTCTGTTCCGTAAACTATTCTACCAATACGTGATTGTAAAATAGCTCCTGCACACATAGAGCAAGGTTCAACTGTAACATAAATTGTACAATCTACAAGTCTCCAACTTTTTAATTTTTTATTAGCTTTTCTAATTGCAATAATTTCAGCATGTCCCAATGCATCATTTTTAGTTTCTCTTAAATTATGACCCTTAGCTATTATTTTATTATTATGAACAATAATAGCACCAATTGGTACTTCATCTTTTTTTCTAGCTTTAGCTGCTTCTTTCAGTGCTTCCTTCATAAAGATTTCATCTTGTGTCATAATTTGTTCACCTCTTTTTGCAAATAAAAAACCATCGCACATAGATAGGAAGTTTATGGCTGCTACGTTCCCGTCCTGACCAGGTTCGCCACTA
Organism: Bacilli bacterium; assembly: GCA_034176765.1. Lineage (GTDB taxonomy): Bacteria > Bacillota_I > Bacilli_A > RFN20 > CAG-826 > SUG2458. The sequence goes on from JAXFTN010000061.1 coordinate 5,797, forward strand.
TCTATCGCAATGGCATTATTATTATATCACAAAAATGATTTTTGTATACTTATCTCTCAATATATTTAGGCTCTAAAACTTTACATTCGCAGTTTTTAGATCTTTTACCTTCAATTAAAACTCCTATTGAATCTTTCTTAGCTTTATCATAAACCATTTGAAGCTTTGTAATTCTCATACCGACATTTTGCATTTCTTTATAGATATCATTAAGTCTAGTAGATCGATGCATAATGTAAAATCTACCATTGTCTTTTAAATTACGTTTAAAGCATAAAAACATATCTTTTAAAGAAAATTCTTCTTCATGACGAGCGTTCTTTATAGAATTATTGTCATTTTTTAATCTTTCATCTTTCGTATTAAAGAAAGGTGGATTACAAATAATTACATCAAATCCTTTTTCATCATAAAAAACTTTGCCATCAATATTAAAAAAATCTGCATTAAGATTATTTTCCTTCATATTGAGCTTTGCTATTTCTAATGCTTCTTTATTAATATCAATTCCATTTAATTCGCATTTTCTTCCTTGTAATGAGGCATAAATTAATAAAGCCCCATTATTTGTTCCTATGTCAAGAATACGGTCATTATTTCTTACGACAATAAATTCACCGAGCAAAGTTGTATCGGTATTTATTCTAAACATATTTTTTGATTGATATATTTTTATATTGTCGTGTTTAGGTAAATAATCTAATGTTAAATCTTCCACAAGATATACCTCCTTCTTTATCAAATAAAGCTCGTATGATAACACGAGCTTTATATTTCTTTACTTATTTTTTTATAGGTTTTAAAACAGTAACTCCACCCATTAAAGGTACTAATACTTCTGGGATTTTAACTGATCCATCAGCTTGTTGACATTGCTCTAATAAAGCAGGGAATAGTCTACTTGTAGCTAACCCTGATGCATTTAATGTATGACAGAATTTTGTTTTACCTGTTTTACTATCACGATATCTAATTTGTCCACGACGTGCTTGATAATCACGAGCATTAGAAGCTGAAGATACTTCTTTATAAATTCCCATTGAAGGAATCCAAATTTCAACGTCACTTGTACGTGCCATTGAGTGAGAACAATCTCCTGCTGCAAGTTTTGAAACTTGGAAGTGTAATCCTAATTTTTCAACAAGTGCACATGCCTTATTTAATAGTTCTTCAAATGCAGCATCGCTACCTTCTTCAGTAGTATATTGAACCATTTCTACCTTATTAAATTGGTATCCTCTAATCATACCTCTTTCTTCTGTACGATAACTACCAGCTTCCATACGATAGCAAGGTGTGTAAGAGAAATATTTCTTTGGTAATTCTTCTTCACTTAAGATTTCTTTTCGATGTAAATTAACTAAAGCTGTTTCTGCTGTAGGAAGCATAAATTTGTCTTGTCCTTCTAACCAGAAAACATCTTGTTTAAATTTAGGGAATTGACCTGCTGTGTAACCTGATTCTTCATTTAATAAATGTGGAGGAAGAATCATCGTATATCCGTCTTTTAAGTGTTCTTGAATAAAGTAATTAATTAATGCCCATTCGAGTTGAGCACCTAATCCTGTATAAATCCAAGTTCCACGTCCTGAAATTTTTGCTCCTCTTTCATAGTCAACTAAACCTAATGATTCAGCTAGTTCAACGTGATCTTTTGGTTTAAAATCAAATGTAGGTTTTTCTCCAAAGACTTTTACAACTTTATTATTTTCTTTTTCACCTGGTAACAAATCTTCATCAGGAATATTTGGTAAAGTTTCAACAAAAGATTTAATTTCATTTTCAATTTGTTGAAGTAACTTTTCATCACTTTCCATATCTGCATTAATTTGTTTTACTTCAGCGAAAATTGCTTGAACATCTCCACCAGCTTTTTTAACTTGAGGAACAGAAGCTGAAAGTTGATTTCTTTTAGCTTTCATACCTTCAACTTTTTGAAGTAATTCGACTCTTTGATTCATTTTTTGAATAGTTTCACTAAAGTCAACATCCCATCCTTTTTTTGCTAATGCTTTTGAAACAAACTCAGGATTGTTTTTAATTAAGTTTAAATCTAACATATATTATCTCCTTCTAATTCAATAAAAAAAGTACCTTATCAAGGGACGTCTTTGACGCGGTACCACCCAATTTCTACTAATAATTTAATTAGTAACACTCTATTCTCTTAACGCGAGAAACGGAACGATTAAGTTCGCTTTCAAGGGTGGACAACATCATTACTCTTGTTATTTTACACCAACCAATAACTCTCTATGTTAAGCCTATGACTTTTTCCCTTATCACTAAGCATTATTATTTTAATATTTGATTATGATAATAGCAATAATATTTTTGTAAATTATCTTCATGATTAAATACAAAATTTTTAAAATCATATTAATGTATGCAATTTTTCTTTAATATTCTTAAATAAAAAAATTATCTATAAAGGTGAGGACACCTTGTATAGATAATTCATAATTATTTTGCTGATCTAATTTTACCTTTGTATTTTCCTTTTGAAGCATGGAATTGGACTCCACCTTCATGGTTTTCTGCTAATTTATTAGCATATTCCAAAGCTTCTACTTTTGTATCAAAAAGTTTAATTACTTTCTCTCCACCAGCATATTTAACTGTCCATTTATTATCGCTAGCACGTTTAGAAACATGATACATTTTCTTTTTAGCAGCGCTTTTTTCTTCACTCTCAACTGGTGCTTCAGCTTTAGTAACAGGTGCACTTTCTTCTTTTGAAGTTTCTTTTACAACTGGTTCTTTTTCTACTTTTTTAGAAGCTACTTTTTTAGAATCAGGTTTCTTTGTTGAGACTGTTTCTTTGCTTTGTTCTTCCTTTACACTATCCTTTTTTTCTTCTTTCTTTTTCTTTTTCCATAACCAACACATTATTAACTCCCCCATTCTTTTTTTTATTAGTAAAACGAAATGTTAATTAATTCAATAAATATACTATTTTTAATAAAAAACTACGCATATTAATGAAATTATGCGTAGTAATTTTTTATTCTTCTTCTGAAACTACTTCTTTTTCAGCTTCTTTTTCTTGCTTTGCTAATTCTTCTTCACTAATAGTTTCTTCTTCTCCAGATTGATCAACTTGAGAGTATTCTGCTTCTTCATCATTTTCTTCAGGAGACAAGACAGCAATCGAAGAAACAACAGCTCCTTCATCGAGTCTTATAACACGAACACCTAGTGTATTACGTCCACAAATCTTTACTTGAGTTAACGATATACGAATGACAACACCTTGTTGAGTAATCATCATCAAGTCTTCGCTTCCATCAACTGCTCTCATAGCAACTAAATTACCATTCTTTTCAGAAGTATTAACGGTAATGACACCTTTAGTACCTCGTGAAGTTTTACGGTAATTTAAGGCATCAGTCATCTTACCAAATCCTTTTTCAGTAATACATAAGATATAACGACCTTCTCCACTTGTAGTTGCTCCTACAACTTCACTTCCGTCGACGTTCATACCTTTAACACCACTAGCAGTACGTCCCATTGCTCTTACAGTATTTTCATAGAAGTTAACCATCTTACCTTTTGCCGATGCAATACCAATAATCATATTGCCATCTGTATGTTTAACATCTAATAATTCGTCACCTTCACGTAAGGTAATTGCAATCTTACCATTTTGTCTAATTGATTCGAATTCTGATATATTAGTTCTCTTAACTAGACCATTCTTTGTGATAAAGAATAAATAGTGTCCTTCTTCATATTGATCAATACTAATAATTGATCTTACTTTTTCTTCTTTATCTAATCTTAATAAGTTAACTACTGGAAGACCTTTTGAAGTTCTTGAAAATTCAGGAATCTTATAACCTCTAATACGATATACTTTACCAAAGTTAGTAAAGAATAAAACGTCTGTATGAGTTTTTGTATGTACTAAGATATCAACAACATCGTTTTCATTTGTTTGCATACCTTTGATACCACGTCCACCTCTATTTTGAGAACGGAATGTATCAGGTGCTAAACGTTTAATATAACCATTCTTTGTTAATGTGACAATAATGTCTTCTTCTGGAATCAAATCTTCATCTTCAATCATTGAAAGATCATTTGAAATTTCAGTACGACGTTCATCACCAAATTTTTCTTTAACTTCATCTAATTCTTCAATAATCTTATTAATGATATTTTGTCTATCAGATAATAAAACATTGTATTCATCAATTAAACTATTTAATTTAGAAATCTCTGCTAAAATCTTATCTTTTTCTAAACCTGTTAATTTTGATAATCTCATATCTAGAATTTCTCTAGCTTGAATATCATCAATACCAAAACGATCACATAAAGCATTACGAGCAAGTTCAACACTTGCACTTCCTTTTATAATATCAACAACTTCATCAATATTATCAATCGCAACAATTAAGCCATTTAAAATATGTAATCTATCGCTTGCTTTTTTAAGTAAGAATCTGGTTCTTCTTGTTACGACTTCAACTTGGTGATCTAAATATAATTTTAATAGATCAACGATTCCTAAAACCTTTGGTTGTCCATGATCAAGAACAAGATTAATAATACCAAAAGATATTTGTAATTGAGTTAATTTAAAGAATTGATTTAAGATAACTTCAGCAACTGCTTCTTTCTTTAATTCAACAACAATTCGAATACCTTCTTTGTTTGTTTCATCACGAATATCTGTAACTCCTTCAATGACTTTATCACGAACTAATTTAGCCATTGATTCAACCATTTTTGATTTATTAACTTGATAAGGAATTTCAGTAATAATAATTCTTTTCTTACCATTGTGTAATTCAACAATTTCTGTTTTTGCTCTTAATACAATACTACCTTGACCTGTTTCATAAGCTTTTCTTATTCCACTACGTCCTAAAATTAAAGCACCAGTTGGAAAGTCAGGACCTGGTAAAACAGTATTCATTAGTTCTAAAGCTGTAATATCAGGATTTTCTGATACCATCTTAATTGCATCAACAATTTCATTTAAATTATGAGGTGGCATATTTGTAGCCATACCTACAGCAATACCTGAAGAACCATTTAATAATAAATTAGGAATACGTGAAGGAAGAACAACTGGTTCTTGTTCAGTTCCATCATAGTTATCCATAAAATCAACAGTGTCTTCATTTATATCTTTAACCATTTCAAGTGCGATTTTAGACATTCTTGCTTCAGTATAACGCATAGCAGCAGCGTCATCTCCATCGATTGAACCGAAGTTACCATGACCATCAACAAGAGTATATCTAATTGAGAAAGGTTGAGCTAATCTAACTAAAGCTCCATATAATGCAGCATCACCATGAGGGTGATATTTACCCATAACATCACCGACAATACGTGCCGATTTTTTATATGGCTTATCTGGTTGCATACCTAATTCATTCATTCCGTAGATAATACGACGATGAACAGGTTTTAAACCATCACGAGCATCAGGAATAGCTCTTGAAACAATAACTGACATAGAATAATCAAGGAAAGAGTTTTTGACTTCATGCGTTAGTTCAATATCTGTTAAACCAGCGACAATTCCAGCTTCTATTCCTTCTAATTCTTCAGCTTCTTTATCTAATTCTTCTTCACTTTCTTCAGAGGTTATTTCTTCATTATTTTCATTTTCTTCATCTTCATTTTCTAAAGATTCATCTAATTCTTTTTCGTCTAACATATTTTAACCTCCTTCTAGATATCTAAGTTTTTAACAAACTTTGCATTTTCATGAATAAATTTCTTACGAGGTTCTACCTCATCTCCCATCAATTCATCAAAAATACGATCTGCTTCAACAGCATCATCCAATTGAACTCTTAACATTTTACGAGCTTTTGGATCCATTGTAGTTTCCCAAAGTTGATGAGCATCCATTTCACCAAGACCTTTATAACGTTGAATATCTAATTTTCCACCTGGAATTTTTGATTTTAATAAATCTAATTGTTCATCGTTATAGCAATAATATTGTTTCTTTCTCCACTCAACTTTATATAAAGGAGGTTGAGCAATGAAAACGTGTCCTTCTTCAATTAAAGGTCTCATAAATCTATAGAAGAACGTTAATAGTAATATACGAATATGTGAACCATCAACATCAGCATCGGTCATGATAACAATCTTGTCATATCTTATTTTTGATATATCGAATTCATCACCTAAACCAGCACCAATAGCAATAATCATATTTCCGATTTCTGCATTTGCAAAAATTCTTCTTTCATTTGCTTTTTCAACATTTAAGATTTTACCTCTTAAAGGTAGAATAGCTTGAGTTTCTCTATCACGACCATTTTTTGCAGAACCACCAGCTGAGTTACCCTCAACGATATATAGTTCACAAATACTTGGATCTTTTGAGGAACAGTCTGCTAATTTACCAGGTAAAGAAGTTAATTCTAAAGCACCTTTTCTACGTGTTGCCTCTCTAGCATTTCTTGCAGCTAAACGAGCATTTGCAGCAAGAATTACTTTATCCATGATTTTCTTTGCAATAGTTGGATTCTCTTTTAAAAATCTATCAAGTTGAGTTCCTACAATATTTGAAACAATTTTTCTAACTTCAGAGTTACCTAACTTTGTCTTTGTTTGTCCTTCATATTGAGGATTTGTATGTTTTACAGAGATGATTGCTACTAATCCTTCACGTACATCATCACTTGTTAAATTGTCATCATTATCTTTTAAGAATTTATTTCCTCTAGCATAACTGTTAATGACACGAGTTAAAGCCATTCTAAAGCCTTCTTCATGAGTACCACCCTCGTGTGTATTAATATTGTTACAGAAAGAATAAACATTTGATTGATATGAATCATTATATCTTAATGCAACTTCAGCATATACTCCTTCATCTTTTCCTTCACAATAAATAACTTCTTCAAATAATGGATTTTTGTTGTGGTCTAAATATTTTACAAATTCTTTAATACCACCTTCATAGTGGAAAACTTCTTCAACTACTTCTTCATTACGTTCGTCACGAACAATCATTCTAACACCTTTATTTAAGAAAGCTGTTTGACGAATACGATCTCTAATTGTTTCGTAATTATATTCAGTTGTTTCTTGGAAAATAAGTGGATCTGGAGCAAAAGTAACAATTGTTCCTGTGTCTTCACACGTTCCAATCTTTTCAAGCTGACCTACAGTATGTCCACCTTTTTCAAAGCGAATTTTATAAATTCCACCTTCTTTATGGACAACTACTTCAAGCCATGAAGATAAAGCATTAACTACCGAAGCACCAACACCATGAAGACCACCAGATACTTTATAGCCTCCACCTTCACCGAATTTACCACCAGCATGCAAAACTGTATAAACTGTTTCAACAGCACTTTTTCCAGTTTTAGCAACTATATCAACAGGAATACCACGTCCATTATCTTTAACAGTAATTGTATTACCTGGATTAATTGTGATGTTAATTGTATCACAGAAACCTGCTAAAGCTTCATCGATAGCATTATCAACAATTTCCCAAACTAAATGATGTAGACCAGCAACTGAAGTTGTACCAATATACATACCTGGACGTTTTCTAACTGCTTCTAATCCTTCCAAAACTTGAATGTTACTAGCTGTATAATGTTCATCAGCTTTTTCAAGTTCAAGTTCTTCTTTTTCAAGAAGTTCTTGTTCTTCTTTTAATGTTTTTTCTCCCATTTCAAATTACCTCCGCGTAATTTTTCTATCTCTTACATAAAACGCATTAACATTTTGATCATCGTAATGAGTTGCTGTAATAAATACTTGTTCCATTTTAGATACAAATTGAACTAATTTATTTTGATGTACTTTATCAAGCTCTGATAAAACATCATCTAGAATAACAATAGGACGCTTATCCTTATCACTTATTAAAAAATAAGGTGAAAGAACTAAACTTAATGCTGCTAATCTTTTTTCTCCTTGAGACCCATATGAAGAAATATCCTTTCCATTAAGCAACACCTTGAAATTCTCTCGATGAACTCCGATAGATGTACTTTTATGTTTTAAATCATTTTCAAGGTTGTCATCATATGCTTTTTTAGCCTCTTTTAAGTAGTTCTCGTCGATTTTAACAAAAGGGTAGTAATTTATACGTAAAGTATCATTTTCACCTTTTATTGCCTTTAAAACTTTGTTTACAACTATATTTAGTTGTTCGACAAACGCATTTCTTTTTAAAACAATTTGTTTTTGTGAAGCAATTAATTGATCAGTTAATACTTCTAAAAGATTTTTATCACAATGTTCTTGTTTTAATAATTCGTTTCTTTCTTTTAAAAGCTTATCAAATTCACTCATAGATTTTAGATATGTATAGTCCATTTTTGAAATATTAATATCTAAAAATTTCCGTCTAACACTTGGTGTGTCATCAAACATCAGAACATCAATTGGTTTAAATACGATTACATTAATTAGTTTTGATAATTCTGATATTTTTTTAATTTCGTATCCATTACATAGAATTTTCTTTCCTTTAGGAGAAATTACAATTTTAATGTTTTTTGTGACATCTCCTAATAAAAAGGTTCCTTCAATTGTTGCAAATGATGAATTGTTTTTTATTAAATCACTATCATCATCGCTTCTAAATGACCGAGTTAAAGACATATAATGAATAGCTTCAACAATATTTGTTTTACCAGTAGCGTTTTTTCCTAAAATAAAATTAATATTAGGTTCAAATGTAACATTTAAGTCATCATAATTACGAAATTGTTTTAGTTTAAGATTCTTGATTATCATCTTTTACAATTTCATATTCTTCATTTGAACATTTTAAGATTGTTCCAGGATATAATTTTCTACCACGGCGATTGTCAACAATGTTGTCTACGTAGATAACATTATTTAGCAAATAGAATTTTGCTTCACCACCAGTTGAAATAATATCAGCTAATTTCA
>JAXFTN010000062.1:0-2822 GCA_034176765.1 Bacilli bacterium
TTGGATAATAAAGATATCTTTTTATATTTTGGTTATTATCTAATCTATGGGCTATATAACCACTTAATAGACCAGATTTATAAATAAATTGGGATTTAGTATTTTTAAATTTATTATTAATATCCATTAAATCCCTCCTAATTAATCGTTATTATATTTTTAGAACACACTATCTTTCCATTGATAGTGGCTTTTAATTTTATTAATTCATTAGCTTTGGCACATCTCATTCTTATAATTCCTTGTCCTATACCTTCATAATTAATTTCATCACCATCAACTATAAAAAAGCAATTAACATTAGGTTCTAACTTGTATTCAAAATATTCATTCACTCTTATAGTGTCTAGCCCAATAATATTATAATTTTTACTAGGTGCATCATAATCATAATCAAATTGCCAAGCTATATTATTTTTTAAATCATCTAAATTTTCATAGTATTTATCTTTTTTACAAGTTAATGTTATCAACCCTTTGACATAATGAGTTGTATCTCCAGCTTTATATATACCTTGTTTTGAATGTTCAAATATTATCCTAAAGTCTGGTTCTATTTTTTCTGATAATATGTTTCTACCTACAGTACATTTTACTTTAGTATCTGTTTCTAATAATATATCATTGGTAGCTGTCATCTTAACTCCATAAGATTCACCTTCAGCAGTACAAGGTAAAGAAGTTCCATCAGCAAAGTTAATTGTTTGATTACAAAATACTACTTTAGCAAAAGGCGACATTGTATTATATTCATATTCTTTTACTAAATAACATTTATCATCAAATTTTATATAACTACCAACATTAACTTCAGTCTCTGGTAAAAAATGAAATCTTTTATAGCTAGGAGATTTATCTTCATTTACAATCCTTATATCTATAGGAGTTTCATCTAAATTATAATCTATTAATGTTGCACTCTTATATGATGGATTATTTTTAAATTCTCTAATTGTATTATCTATGGTGTCTAATTTAAAAGAGTCACTAATATTATCAACTTTAAGTCTTTTTTTATAAGCATCAAAGTAACTCATTTTTTATCACCATCCAATATTTTCTTTGCCTTCCTATGATATTCTAATTTAGTTTCCCAATATAATACATCATTTTGAACAATTTTTAAAGTTGATTGTAATTGTTTAAGCATATTAGCACTAGAATATAAATTAAAATCTTTTGTTGACAAATGATTCTTCATGACTTTTACAGAGTTCACCTTTTGTGTTACAAACTCTGCAACTAATCCTAAAGCTATAATATTCATCTCAATAGGTTCTAATTCTCTATTAAACTCGCCCAAATCCCAATCAATCTTCACATCTATAGTAAATAATTTTGAGATGGCAGAAGTTATCATAGGTTTTAGTTCTTCTAATAATTCATCTTCGGTATACTGCAAATAATCAAAATTTTCAATCTTAGCTAAGTACAAGTCAACAACTTCTTGTATTTCAGTATTCAATATTTCCACCACCTTTCAATATTATTTTAGATTTCAAAAATTCTTTTTAATGTTTGTACTACGACATAATCTCTTATCTCTGAATTTTCAATTTTCTTACTAATTTCATCTCTTAAATTTCTTTTATAATCAAAAGGTAATTCATTAATTGTTTTTTCCATATCATCTAAATCCATTTCTACTAATTGGTCAATATCTTCTACTTTATCCACTAATTTGTTAATCCCTTTTAATCCTAAACCTTCTACAACTCTTTCATCTTCAACCACCAATAATGGAGTTCTTAAAAACATCTTCTTTGTATCCATAGCTAAAATTTCTTCTATTGTTAATTGTTCTATGTCGCCCTTCTCTAACCATTTATATTTTATATGAGTTTTAGGTGACACATATATTACTTTGCCATCCATAACGCTTCTAACATCGACCATTTCATCTTTAATTTTATTTAACATAGCTTTACTCCACTTAATAGGTTTTTCTTCTGCGACTGATGTAGCCATAACCTCTGTTTTTTGTTGTGATTCCATAAATTTCATAAACATTTGCATCATTTCTGGAGTCATCATATTCATAAAATCCATAGTTTGATTTTCTTCTACTTTATTTTCAACCTTTGGTTTCCTTCCTCTTTTTTTAGGTTGTTGCTCCATATCTTTATTATCTTCCATATTCTTCACCTCTCCTTAATAACTCTTGAGTCACCACTAAGTAACTCTTTAAATTCTATGTACATTGTAGCGAGAATATTTCATCTCACTACAAAAAATATTAAGCTATAGTAATTTCTCCTATAACTCCACCGTAAACTACAGCACATCCAGCTTTAAATCTAACAACTTCTTCTACACTTCCGTCAGCATTTGTGAATTCGTCAGCAACTTGTTTAACTTCTGTATCGCCTTCTAAAACAAGTTTAACTGGTCTTGCATCACCAGCAACTATATAAACCTTGTTATTTGGCATAGTAAATTCAAGAGTACCTTGTTTGTGTCCTTGAGCAACTTCCATACAAGCGTATCCTTGCCATACTGGTAATAAACCAGCTCTATTCTTATCGTCTATCATATTGTCTGATACAACGTCAGTTATTCCTTGTAATTTTCTTAAAGCTAATCTAGTACCAACTAAGATTGGTTTTTGTCCGTTAGCAGCTTCTACATGTTGACAAGCTTCAATTATAGTTTCTTCGTCAAAAGCACCAGATGCTTTAAATGCTGCTGGGATTTTTTCCACAGCTTTAACAAATGTAGCTTATGCTAATTCATTCATTTTTCTGTCAACAGCTTTAGCTACTTCAGCAACTATCTTAGCGTAGTCAACTCTTCCTGCTGCGATTCTTTCAGCGTATTCATAA
>JAXFTN010000063.1:0-6179 GCA_034176765.1 Bacilli bacterium
GATACTCCTAAGTCTTTCTTTTTCTTTTTACTCAGCTTTAATTTTTATTATATTATGTTGCCCATTTTTAGGAGGCTTTTTCATTTTCCCTGATTTAATAATTTCACAAATTATTGATGAAGAAAAAAAGAACCATGATCAATGTATAACTGGATTTATTCTATCAATATCAAGTTTTACAAGACGTTTGGCTCTTCTTTTTGTTTCTTTTATTTTATTCTTAGTATCTTTACTTTTTAATTATGTTGATGGAGATAACCCTGGTAATAATCCTGAGTTATGTTTTAGAATCATTACTTCGATTTTTCTTCCTTTTATAGCTATTTGTGGAACATTAGCTTCTAAAATATATTTAAATTCTATTTCAAAGTAAATGAAGCGCAACAAGCAACATCACCATCATCATCAATACGAACATGACGGGCACCGCATAATCCACTTTTATGATAATAACAAGTATCGGTTTGACATGTGATTGGATGACCGTCTAAGTCAACAGGATCTCCCATATCTTTAGCAAATTCATATTCATAACGAGCATTTTCAGCATTTGTTTCATTTCGTTCATTATATGAAGAACATAATGCATCGTCATTAACATTAATTCCTTCCCTTGTACAATGTGTGCAGTAATTATGTGCACAGCAATTTTTATAACACTTTATTTGTGGCATCTATAAATAACTCCTTTCGTCACACTAATATTTTCAACCAGAAAATTAAAATTACTATAAGAAATCAAAATTATAATTAAATTGTTAATAAGAATAAAATAAAGTAAAATGAAAGTTGAGGTGAAGGCAATGCGTATTGGAAAATATTTATCACATGCTGGATATGGTACAAGAAAAGACATTAAAAATTTAATTCGCAAAAAATTAGTAACAGTTAATGATGCTCTTATAAATACTGATAGTATAAATATAGATGAAACAAAAGATATAATTAAAGTAGATGATGAAATAGTAGAATATAAAGAATTTTATTATTTAATATTAAATAAACCAGAAGGTTATGTTTCTGCTACTGAAGATTTTAAATATCCTACTGTTATTGACTTAATTGATGATTATCGAGAATTTAATTTATTTCCTGTTGGAAGATTAGATATAGACACTACCGGTTTAGTCCTTTTAACTAATAATGGAAAACTAGCTCATTATTTAACTTCACCAAAATCTCACGTTGAAAAAGAATATGAAGTTGAGGTTAATTACCCTTTAAAAGATGAACTAATTTCAAAATTTAAAGAAGGAATTGTTCTTGATGATGGGTATAAATGTCTTCCTGCTACACTAATAATCAAGGACGAATATCACGCTAATATTATTATCAAAGAAGGAAAGTATCATCAAATTAAAAGAATGTTCCAATCGTTTGGTTATACTGTTATGTCTTTAAATCGAATTAGAATAGACTTTATAAAATTATCATCTTTAGAACTAGGTAAATATAGAGAACTAGATGAAACAGAAATAGAAAAATTATTGAATAATAACATGAGATAATTGCGTTTTCATATAAAAAGTTTTTTATCAAACTTTTGTTGACAAAAACGTCAATGAAACATATAATTGTATCATGTCATTAACATTGACAAATTTGTCAATAATAAGATAGGAGGTAAGAAAATGCCGAAAACTAAGGAGACATGTGATCAAATGAAAGAAGATCGTCGTCGTTCAATTTTGAAATCTTCTTTAAGATTATTTGCTGTTCGTGGGTACGATGCAGTAAGAATGGATGACATTGCAAAAAGATGCGAATGTAGTCATGGTTTACTTTATCATTACTATAAAGATAAAGAAGATATTTTCCATGATTTAATGAATTATTTACACTCTGATGTATATAGATTTAATTTATTAATTCACGAAGAAAATGTTTCTGCTAAGGAACAAATCATTCATATGTGTGATGCAATTATTAATATCATTAATGGTGAAGAAGATCGTTTCTTCTCATTTTATATGTTTACAAATATTGATTATCAAAAGACTTTACCGCTTCCACCTTTAAAAGATGGTAAAGAAAAAAAACATCATAAATTCTTTGATGATATTTTAAAAGAAATTATTATACAAGGTCAAAAAGAAGGCACTGTATATGATGAAGATCCAAATGAATTAACATTATTATTTCACTCATTAATTTATGGTATGCTATTTGATAAATTAAAAAGTCCAAAAGATAAATATTTTTGCCCATCATCAAAAGCTATCCAAAAAATATTATTAAAACCGGAAGGAGAGCATTAATATGAAAAAGAAAAAGAAAAAACAAAAAGGTGTGTTTAGATATCTTTTATCGTATGTTAAACAATATAAAATTTACGCAATATTAACACCTCTTATTGTCATGATTGAATCGATTATAGAAGTTTTGATTCCTAAATGTATGTCTAACCTTATAGCTCAAGGTATTGGTACTTATGACAACGCAAATGAAAACATCTTTGTTCCAGGAGAATTCAAATATGTTTTAATTTGGGGTGGAGTAATGGTATTGATGGCTATTATATCTACATTGACTGGTGCTTTAGGTACAAAATTTGCTGTAACTGCATCACAAGGTTTTGCTAAAAATTTAAGGCAAGCACAATTTGAAGCTATTCAACATTATTCATTTGCAAATACCGATAAATTCCAAACATCTTCCCTTGTAACAAGATTAACAACAGATGTTACAAATACAGCTAGTGCTTTTCAAATGTCAATTAGATTGATGTTTAGAGCTCCTGTTATGATGGTATTTGCTACTATTATGGCTTTCACTATAAACCCAAGTTTATCAATGGTTTACCTTATAGCTATTCCAATTCTATTTGTTGCAATAATGATTATTATGATATCAGCGTTCCCAAAATTTAGAGCAATGTTATCGAAGTTCGATGCAATGAATAGAGATGTACAAGAAAACCTAATTAGTATTCGCGTTGTAAAATCTTTTGTTAGAGAACAACACGAAACAGAAAAATTTATTGATACTTCTTCTGAAGTAAGAAAACTACAAATAGGTGCTGAGAAATTAATTGCATTAGGTAATCCTATAATGAACTTATGTATGTATGGTAGTTTAGTTGTCATCGCATTTGTTGGTGGAATTGATATCATTAAAGGCATTAATGGTATGCAATATTCAGATTTAACAGCATTTATCACATATACAACTCAGATTCTATTTTCATTAATGATGATTTCAATGTTCCTTGTAAACTTTGTTTTAGCAAGAGCATCGATGGGAAGAATTGCTGAAGTACTTCAAGAAAAACCTACATTTACTGATGAAAATAATGATCCTTCTTTACAACTAGAAGATGGATCAATTGTCTTTAAAGATGTTAATTTTTCTTATAAAAACGATGAGAATTCTTGTGTTTTATCTAACATTAATTTATCCATTAAATCTGGTGAAACAATTGGTATCATTGGTGGAACTGGCTCTTCAAAATCAACTATTGTCTCCTTGATTCCACGACTATATGATGTCACGACAGGTGAATTAATAGTTGGCAATCATAATGTTAAAGATTATAAACTAAAAACATTAAGAGACAATGTGTCAATGGTTCTTCAAAAAAATGTTTTGTTTTCTGGAACAATTAAAGATAATCTTCGTTGGGGAGATGAAAATGCAACTGACGAAGAGATAGTTGAAGCTTGTAAAAAAGCCTGCGCTCACGATTTTATTACTTCTTTTCCAGATGGATATGACACTGACTTAGGTCAAGGAGGTGTTAATGTTTCTGGGGGACAAAAACAACGTTTGTGTATTGCTAGAGCATTACTAAAAAAACCAAAAATTATTATTCTTGATGACTCAACAAGTGCTGTTGATACAGCTACTGATGCTAAAATAAGAGATGAGTTTAAAAAGAATCTTTCAGATGTAACTACTATTATAATTGCTCAAAGAATAAGTTCAGTTCAAAACGCTGATAAAATTATTGTTCTTGATAATGGTAAAATATCTGGATTTGATACGCACAAAAACTTATTAAAAAACAATGAGATATATAAAGAAGTTTATAACTCTCAAATGAAAGGAGCTGAATAATATGCCACCTTCAAGAGGAAAATTTGTTAAACCAAAAAACATTAAAACAAGTATTAAAGATATACTCTCATATTTAAAACCATATACAGGGTTATTAATAATTGTTGTAATTTGTATTATTGCTGCTACTTTCTCTTCTACATACGCTTCATATATTTTAGGTAATGCAATTAAAGAAGGTATCACAAGTCATATGAATGATGCTGCAGCTGCTGTCACATGGGATTATTTAATTCATTCTGAACTTGGTAAAAATGTGATCAAGATGGCAATTGTTTATCTTGTCGCTTTGATTTCTTCATACGCTTATCAAAGAATTATGGTAAATGTTTCAACTGGCGTTCTTAAAAAAATTCGTGATGATTTATTTGTTCATATGGAGACTCTTGATATCAAATATTTTGACACCAATACACACGGTGAATTAATGTCAAGATTTACCAATGATACAGATGCAATTAGAGAAATGTTATCTCAAGGTATTCCTCAATTCATTTCATCATTGTGTTCGATATTATTTGTTTTTACATTTATGGTCATTATTTCAATTCCATTAACAGTCCTTGTAATTATTGCTTTAATAGGCTTAATTCAAGTTGTTAAATTTATTACAAAAAGATCATCAAAATATTTTATTGCTAACCAAAAAAATATTGGTAAATTAAATGGCTACATAGAAGAAATGGTTGAAGGCGCTCGTGTTGTTAAAGTATTTACACACGAACAAAAAACAATAGATGAGTTTGAAGAATTAAATGAAACGTGGCGTAAATCAGCAACAACAGCAAATACTTATGGTATGGTATTAATGCCAATTATGGGAAATTTAAGTCATATTTTATATGTAATTATAGGTATGATTGGCTCAGCTCTAGTTATAGCAACATATAATGGAGCATTTGCTTCTTCATCATTTTTAACTTTCTTATTATCACTTGAAGCTCCATTCTTAATTATTTATCTTAATTACATTCGTCAATTTATGAACCCTATTACTAATTTATCACAACAATTAAATGGGGTGTTCACTGCTTTAGCAGGTGCTGAAAGAATTTTTGATGTTATGAAAAGACCATCTGAAGTTGATAATGGTTATGTAGAACTTGTTAATATCACCAAAAACGAAAAAGGCGCTATACAAGAAGTACAAGAAAGAACTGGTATGTGGGCTTGGAAACATCCTCACAAAAATGGTAAAGTAACATATTCTGAACTAAAAGGTGATGTCGTCTTTGAAAATGTTACTTTCGGTTATGAACCAAATAAGACAGTATTAAAAAATATTAGTTTATACGCTAGACCAGGACAAAAAATTGCTCTTGTTGGGTCAACTAGAGCAGGTAAAACTACTATCACAAATCTAATTAATAGATTCTATGAAATTCAATCAGGTAAAATACGTTACGATGGAATTAATATTCAAAAGATCAAAAAAGATGACTTACGTCATTCATTAGCTATGGTTCTTCAAGATACTCATTTATTCACAGGTACAGTAATGGAAAACATTCGTTATGGTAAATTAGATGCAACTGATGAAGAATGTATAGAGGCAGCTAAACTTGCTAATGCACACTGGTTTATAGAACATTTACCTGATGGATATAATACTATGTTAACAGCTGATGGTAGCAATTTATCACAAGGTCAAAGACAACTTATCAATATTGCTCGTGCTGCTGTAGCTAATCCTCCAGTTTTAATTCTAGATGAAGCAACGTCTTCTATCGACACTCGTACCGAAGCTTTAATTACTAAAGGTATGGACCAATTAATGAAAGGAAGAACAGTCTTTGTTATCGCCCATAGATTATCTACTATTAGAAATAGTGATGCCATCATAGTACTTGAGCATGGAGAAATTATCGAAAGAGGAACTCATGAAGAGTTATTAAAACAAAAAGGTAGATATTATCAACTATATACAGGTAAATTAGAACTTGATTAATCTTAATAGCATATCTATAGAATAAAAATATTCTTAATAGGTATGCTTTTTTAATGCATTAAAAATCCTGATATGATAGTGAATTTTCATATCAGAATTATATTTAGATTCTTACTTTAATAAATAATTCTGCTTGTTCATTTTTTACAACAATTGTTCTAGCATTAATATGTTC
>JAXFTN010000064.1:0-8705 GCA_034176765.1 Bacilli bacterium
GCAATGTTAACTAAATTATTTCCTAATAAAATAGTAGATGTTGTAACATCAAATTTTTCAACATTTTCTAAAGCAATCTTTGAGAAATAATTACCATTTTCACTATCTTTTTTTAATCTTAATCTATTAACAACAGCATAAACAGTTTCACTAGATGAGAAAAAAGCAGATAGAATAATACATATAGTAAAAATAACTATTGAAACTATCATTTATTTTTACCTCCTTTACTCAAATTCTTTTTGATAAGGAAGGTACCTTCTTTACTAAACTCACCGATAAGCTCTTCTAAAATATCATCCATTGTTACCATACCAATTGTTTGTTTTAAATTGTTTCTAACAATGGCAACATGAGTTTTATTTTTCTTAAAACCATCAAAAATTTTTTCAACAGTATCCTTATTTGAAACAAAATATGGTTTCATCAAACAAGATTCAATTTTTACATCTTTATTGCTTAAATAATCTTTAAGATATTTTCTAACATGTAATATACCGATAATATTATCAATAGAACCTTTATAAATAGGAATACGAGAATATGAAACGCTATTTAAAATATCACGTAAATTATCATGATTAATGTTATTAATATCTAAAGCAAATATTTTTTCGCGAGGTGTTAAAACTTCTTTAACTTGAGTATCATCAAAATCTAAAGCATTCTGAATAATATCAGATTCATTTTCTTCAATAATACCTTGTTCTTCAATTTCTTCAATTACATTAGTAAAATCATCTTCAGTCATTATTGGTTCATCTTTCATTTTAAAGATAACCTCAACTAATTTATTTAATCCTCTAAAAATAATGGTAATAGGCCATAAAATTATCATAAAGATATAGATAATATATGCTGAAAACAATGCAACAGAATCTGCTTTTGCACGTGCAAAAGATTTAGGCAAAGTTTCACCAAATACATATACAACAGCAGTAACAACTAATGTTGCAACAAGATCTGAAATATCAGAAGATGTTGATAAAAAATAGCCGAAAACAACTGCAGCTAAAATAGATACAAAATAATTTACAATATTATTACCAACTAAAATAGTGATTAAAGTTTTTGACGAATCATCATTAAGTTTACAAACTATCTTAGCAGCTTTATTACCATCATTAGCTTTAACACGCATTCTAATTTTATTGCATGAATTAAATGCTGTTTCACTCATTGAGAAAAAGCCACTTAAAATAATTAAAACAAAAATAACTATATAGATCATAGACCCATCCGGATTCATCAAAAACCACACTCCTTAATTTTATAAATATTATTATACATTATAAATAATTAATATCAATAGTTTAAAATAAGACATTTCTCAACATTTATCTTAATTTAATTAATTCAGTAAATGCCATAATGACAGGTCCAACTCCCTTTGCATCATTTTCTACAATCGGTTCAGAAACATAATAATCAACAAAATTCAAAATAAAATCAATGTATTTTTGTTCTTTAGTTGTTTTATATAGTTCAATAAGTGATGAAAACATACATCTATCAATGTAATTCCAAGCTGGCTTCTTTCCTTTCTTAATACTTTCAATATTTCATAAAGGTAATTATGGTTTTGATTCCGTAAGTGTCTCTATATAATTCAAAATTTTTGTGTACATTGTTATTACCTACTTTTTTTATTGTTATACTAGAATTTCTTTCTCTTCACCATACAAAAATAAAAGGTTGTGCAAACACAACCTAATATTTTACCAATTAAGTAAACAAACACTATGATTTTTTATAGATGTAGGTACATCAATTATTCGTTGATTAGAAGATCCTCTAAAATGAAGAGTTAAATCTCTTAAATTTTCATCATATGGGCCATCTACCAAAACATCTATATTATGTAATAAACGTTCCAAATTTGGATTGGTATCTTTCATTTTTAAAAGTTCTTCATATGTAAAACCTGTATAAGCGATGATATTAATACCAAATGATTTTAACTTGTATGTTAATTCTAATGTAGCATCAACTTGATAAAAAGGGTCTCCACCAGTTAAAGTTACTCCACTTAATAAAGGATTATTAACAATTTGCTTAATCAATTTATCTATATTAATATCTACACCTGAATTAAAATCATGAGTTGCTGGATTATGACATCCTAAACAATTATGTCCACATCCTTGGGTAAATATAGCATATCTAATACCTGGTCCATCAACTATGGAATCTGAAACTAAACCTGCAACGCGAATTGTTCCCATTATTGTAAATCCTCCAAGTTTGCCTTTTCTAAATGTTTAACTCTAGATTCAACTTCAGCACGTTTACCATCGTTAAAGCGATCTAAAGTACCAACTAAATATCCTGTAATACGACGAATTCTTTCGAATTTAACATCATCCTCGTGTCTTCCACAACCAGGACATACATTATCAATAATTCCATTATATCCGCAAACAGGATCTCTATCGATTGGATGATTTATAGAACCATAACCAATACCTTCATCATGCATACAACGGACAATTTTTTCAAAAGCTTCTTCGTTTTTTGCAATATCACCATCGACTTCAACATACGTAATATGTCCACCATTAGTTAAATAATTATATGGAGCTTCTAAATGAATCTTATCATAAATACCAATTTTATAATAAACAGGAATATGGAATGAATTGGTGTAGAATTCTTTATCTGTAATTCCAGGAAGAATACCATATTTCTTTTGATCAATTTTAGTAAAGCGACCTGATAAACCCTCAGCTGGAGTAGCAATTAATGAGAAATTCAAATTATATTGTTTAGTATATTCATCTGTCTTTTCTCTCATTCTTCTAATAATTCTTAATCCTAATTCTTGAGCTTCACTAGATTCACCATGATGCTTACCAATTAAAGCTTTTAAACATTCAGCTAAACCAATAAATCCAACAGTTAAAGTACCATGAATTAATGTTGGTCCTACTTCATCATCATCTTTTAAGTCATCACTTCCAAGCCAAATATGTTGACCATATAAAAATGGAAAATTATAAACTTTTTTATGGTATTGTATATTATATCTTTCAAGCAATTGATCTTTTACTAAATCCATCATTGTATCTAGTGATTTAAAAAATACATCTAAATTACCTTTAGCTTCTATACCTAATCTTGGTAAGTTAATTGAAGTAAAAGATAAATTTCCACGTCCACAGACTTGTTCGTGTTCCTTATCAACATTAGACATAACACGTGTTCTACAACCCATATAAGCTACTTCAGTGTTATAATCTCCTTCTTTATAGAAAGGTATATTCATAGGTGCATCAATAAATGAGAAATTTGGAAACAAACGTAATCCGCTGCATTTAATTGCTTTTTTATATAAATCATAATTTGGTTCGCCAGGATTATAATTTATACCAGATTTAACTTTAAAGATTTGAATAGGAAAAATAGGTGTTTCTCCTTTTCCTAATCCTCTCATTGTTGCATCAAGTAAACAGTCAATAGCCATTCTACCTTCTTCAGAAGTATCAGTACCATAATTCAATGATGAAAAAGGAACTTGAGCACCAGCACGAGAATGCATTGTATTTAAATTATGAACAAGTGCTTCCATAGCTTGAAGAGTTTCTTCTCTTGTTTCTTTTAAAGAATAAGATAATACTTTATCAAATAATGTATCTAAATTATCTCCTTTATATTCTTTTGCTATTTCATCTTTAAGAACTCTTTCAAAATCTTTGTTTACCATTCGACACTCGTGAATTTGTTCAACATTAGTAACTAAAGTTTTTGCAAAATCAAGTGTAAATTTATCATCAAATAAACCAAAAATTTTTGCTATATTTGTTTTTAATATTTTTGTATAAGTTTTTCTAACGCCTAATCCCATCGCATAATCAAAGTTAGGAATAGATTGTCCACCATGTTGATCATTTTGATTAGCTTGAATTGCAATTGCACAAAGTGATGCATATGAACGAATACTATTAGGCTCTCTTAAATAACCATTGCCTGTAGAAAAACCACCTTTAAATAACTTAATTAAATCAATTTGACAACAAGTCATTGTTAGAGTATAAAAGTCTAAGTCGTGAATGTGAATGTCACCATTTTTATGTGCTTCTGCAAAACGAGGTTCTAAAACATGTGTTCTATAAAATTCTTTTGCTGATTCAGAACCATACTTAAGCATAGTTCCCATAGCCGTATCACCATCAATATTAGCATTTTCTCTTTTTACATTATTATCGGCAGCTGTCTGGAAAGTAATATCTTCTAAAACTTTCATTAAAGAAGTATTAGCTTCTCTTTTTTTAGTTCTATTTGCTCTATACAAAATATAACTCTTAGCTACTTCCTTTTCATTTTCTGAAATTAAAACATTCTCGACAACATCTTGAATTTGTTCTACGCTAGGTGTTTTACGTTTGAAAATATCATTTAATTGTTCAACAACTTTATCAGTTAATTCTTCAACACGGACGTTATTATGCTTTCCACATGATTCAAAGGCTTGAGCAATAGCAATATAGATTTTACGTTCATCAAAAGGAACAACTCGACCATCACGCTTAGTAATTTTTTTCATAAACTTATACCCCCAAAAACTTGTCAAGCGACTAGTTTTTGAAAAAAAGGTGACAAAAAAACTATAGGTAAACCCCATATTTTACTTTCTTTTAATCATCCACAATGATCGGATAACTAGCCTTGACAAGTTCCTATTTAAACATTAAAAAGGATATATTTCAAGTGCTTTTTTATAAATTTTTAATGAAATTTTTTTCCAAAATGATAAGATTTTACATTAGTAGAAATTTAGTAATTTTATTTGTTTTTTACTATTGACTTTTATTTATTTTTGACTACGTGGCAATGCCTACAACGAGGTTCATATGACTCTGTTGCTCCAACTAAAATAATTGGGTCATTATAAGAAGCAGGCTCTCCTTTAATAATTCTTTGAGTTCTTGTCGCTGGATCTCCACATTTTACACAAATAGCTGTTAATTTAGTTACTTCTTCAGCAATGCATAATAATTTACCCATTAATTCAAATGGCTCACCTCTAAAATCCATATCAAGACCACCTAGAATAACTCTTATACCATTATCAGCAAGTTTATTAGCAATTGAGATAATTTCTTCATCTAAAAATTGTACTTCATCAACTACAATAGCATTAGTATCTTCTTTAACATATTTTAAAATATCACTTGCTTTTTCTATATTTACTGATTTTGCTTTTCTCATAGCATGTGAACAAATCTCATCTTCAGAATATCTATTATCAATTTTTGGTTTAAAAACTATAACATTTTTCTTTGCGTATTGTAGTCTTTTAATTCTTCTTATTAATTCTTCACTTTTCCCTGCAAACATTGGTCCACAGATTACTTCAATTGTTCCTTTATTCTCACTCATAAAATTATCCCCTTTTTATCTATTCTAATTAATGAGTTATATTTAGTATATATTAAATTAAACTTTTTTACATATATTTTATAAGAGGTTCCAAAATGTTTATTTATATTATTAAACCAAATGATAATTTAGGTAAAATTTCAAAAATTTATAGTACAACCATTAATGAAATATGTAATACAAATGGAATAAAAGAAAATGAAGGACTTGTTGTGGGTCAAGCTTTATTAATAAATAAAGAAAAAATAATACATACAGTAAAAAGCAATGAAACAATTCATACTATTGCTTCTAATTATGGATTATCAATTGACCAATTATTAAAAGATAATCCAATACTAAAACCACCTTTTAACTTAAAAATAGGACAGACTTTAGTAATTAATTCACCTATTAAAAAAACATCAATGTATATAAATGGTTTTTGTTATCCGTTTTCTTCAAAAGAAGATTATACTTTAAAAGAACAAAATTATTCTTTTATCACTTTATTTTCTTATTCTTTAAAGCAAGATGGCTCACTAAATAAAATTAATGAACAACCATTTTTAAATAATATAAAAAATAAAAATGTAAAGAAATTCTTTTCTGTTAGTAATACTAAAGAAAATGGAGGATTTTCTACTCAAAATGCTTCAATAGTCTTAAAAGATCCAAAACTAAGAACCAATCTATGTAATAACATTTTAGAAAAACTTAATAATTCTATTTTTGATGGAGTAAACATAGACTTTGAATATATAAAAAAAGAAAATGCTGATGATTTAGTATCTTTAGTAAAAGAACTTAAAGAAAAAATACAAAATAAATATCTTCTTTCAATTTGTCTAGCTCCTAAAACAAGAATTGATGAAAAAGGTACCTTATACGAAGGACATAAGTACAAAGAACTAGGTGAACAAGTTGATTTTGTTATTCTAATGACATATG
The DNA here is from genome assembly GCA_034176765.1 of Bacilli bacterium. Lineage (GTDB taxonomy): Bacteria > Bacillota_I > Bacilli_A > RFN20 > CAG-826 > SUG2458. The sequence continues at coordinate 6,310 of JAXFTN010000064.1, forward strand.
AATGGGGTTATACATTTGGTCCTGCAATGCCTGTAGCTCCATTAAAAAATATAAAAGAAGTATTAATTTTTGCTGTAACTCAAATTCCAAACTCAAAAATTTTAATGGGCATACCTACTTATGGTTATGATTTTACTAACCCTTATAAAAAAGAACAAGCAGCTCAAGCTTTCCCTATTGATCAAGGAGTAGCAAGAGCAAGAAAAGTAAAATCATCTATCCTTTTTAATAATGAATCAAAAACTCCATACTTTATATATTATAAAGATCAAAAAGAACATGAAGTCCACTTTGAAGATGTAAGGAGTTTCTATTATAAAGTTGAACTTGCAAAAGAATATAATCTAGCTGGCATTAGCCTTTGGGTATTATCAAACCCATTTATCCAAATGTGGAATACTTTTAATGAAATGATTGATCTAAAAAAATAAAACTCGGTTTCCCGAGTTTATAAATTTGGTTATTGGTATTAATTACATTTAAGAAATAAGTGTGTAGTAGAAAATCGGATGATAAATGTAATTCGCAAGCCTGTAATACCAACATTGAAAACTTGCGTAAAAATATGATATAAAAATTTGAATTAATTGTAAAGAAAAATTTAATTTTTTTTATTTTACATATTATAAATATGATTTATACTCTATTTTCTTCATAATAAAACATCAAATTTGTTTATAAATTATTTACAATCTGTCAAATAAAATAGTATAAAATTAAGTAAACAAATAAGGAGGTTTAATTATGGCACAACCATATGGATTAGGTCATATTCTATTTTTAGTTTTTATTTTTATAGTTACAGGTCTTTTATTATATTTTGTCATCAAAAAATTTGATGAAAAGCAAAGAGTATTAACAATTAAGATAATAGCTGGTGTTTTATTACTATTTGCTTTCTTAAGTAGATTAGCAATGGTTCTTACATTAAGTGAAGATAAGATTCAGCCAATTTATTTTATCCCAAATAGTTTTTGTTCATTAACTGGATACACTTTTGCACTTGCTGTTTTACTTGGTAAAAAAGATAATATCGCATTACATTGTGTTGCTTATTTAGGTATTTTAGGTGGTCTTCTCACTATCTTTTATCCAGATTTTCTTGTTCAAGAACCAACAATATTCGGCTTTAAAAATATAACAGCTCTTATTTATCATAGTTTAATGGTTATTCTATTTCTAATTATAATATGTACTGGATATATGAAAGTAACAATTAGAAAATGCTATTCATTAGTACTAGGATTTTGTTGTTATATGACTTATGCTCTATTCTTAGCTCAAGTATGTGATATGCCTTATGCAATGTATATAAGTAAACCAATTTTAAGTGATACACCACTTTATTGGTATGTACTCGCTCCACTTGCCGGTTTAATATATTGTGGATCTTTAGGAATAATGTACTTAGTCCGTTATCTCATAAAAAGAAACAAAAAAGAACTTTAAATAAAAGAAAACTTGATACATCAGTTTATTTTAATAATAACTATGTATCAAGTTTTTTTATTGATCAAATATCTTTTTATATTGTTCATCTATATTTATAAAATATTGATAAAAACATTTATAAAAACCTTTGGTATCTTTTGTAATAAATGGTTCTTTATTTGTTGGTCCTTCTTCAATTTTTTTTAATGGATATGCTCCATTAACATGCCAACCCTCTAGAAAACCAATTTTAATAGCATCTTGAGGACAGAAGAATGAACAAGCCATACACATATCACAATGGTGTAAAAACTTTATCTTTTCTTTTTTTAATTTAATATTATGGTGAGGACAATTTTTAATACATAAACCACATCTAGTACATTTTTCATTATTTACTTTATAGAAATATGAATTTATATTTCCACCAATTTTTTGAATTGAAACAAAGAAACTAGCTATATGATAAAATACATTAGCTTTAGGATAAGAAATAATATTATTTTCTAAATTATAAAGCATAATTTCCATTAATTTATTATTATGTTCTAAAGCTTCTTTTACAAATTTATTAGGAAAACGAAAATGAATATTATATGGCATAACAAAATGATATTCACCTTTAAAAAGACATTTTTTATGTTTCATAATTCTTTTTGGAGCTCGAGATGAAGTATTATTCATTTTCCAAACTTCACCACTATTTTTGAAAATAAAATATTTTTGATTCTTTTCAAATTTTAACTTTCTTAAATATTTATTAAATGGCATTGGTGCATTAAATCCGTAAATAGGATATGAAAAACCAATATAATCATATCCTTTAGTATCAATAGGTTTTGTGTCACATTTAATTTCTAAAGTATCGACCTCATTATTATCTTGTTTTAATCTTTGTTTTAACTTATTTACTAAGTAACGGGTATTATGTGTACCCGTATAATAAATCAATAAATATCTCATCT
>JAXFTN010000065.1:0-2870 GCA_034176765.1 Bacilli bacterium
TGTTGAAATTTATGAATATGCTCCTGGATTTATACATGCAAAAACCTTTTTATGCGATGATAAAATAGGAATAGTTGGAACAATTAATCTTGATAATCGTAGTCTTATACATCATTATGAATGTGCAACATGGATGTATAAATGTCGTTGTTTAATAGATATAAAAGCAGATTTTTTGAATATGATTGAAAACGAAACTTTTAAAATTAAAATAGAAAAAAAGAAATTAGATTTAATAAAAAAACTTCTTTTGTCGATTCTAAATATTTTCTCCTCTTTACTATAATTTTCTCTTAAAAAAAAGATATATTTATTATATAATAATCAAAGAGGTAAATTATTATGAATTTATTTGAGAAAAAAATCTCTTCCAAATCTGTTTTTGAAGGAAAAATATTTTCTGTTTCTGTTGATGATGTTGAATTACCTAATGGTAAAAAAACTTCTAGAGAAATAGTACATGTTGGTAAAGCAAGTTGTGTTCTTGCTCAACTACCAAACGGTAAATTTATTCTTGAACGCCAATATCGTTCACCATATGAGAAGATTTTATTAGAGCTACCTGCAGGCAAATGTGAAAAAGATGAAGATCATAAAGTTACAGCTATTAGAGAGTTAGAAGAAGAAACTGGTTTCTTTGCTGGAACAATTAAGTATTTAGGTAAAATATATCCTTCTGTAGGTTATTGCAATGAAGTAATTTATTTGTATTATGCAACTGACTTAACTAAAACTAGAGAAACTTTTGATGAAGATGAAGCTATTGTACTTCAAGAAGTTACTCTTGATGAACTAGAGAATATGATTCTCGATGGAACAATTGTTGATGCAAAAACATTAGCATGTATTTTACAATATAAGTTATCTATTTCTAAGTAAATTCTAGCCAGTTAAACTGGCTTTTCTATTTATAAAAGGAGTGTGATTTTAATGTCAGGTTTTAAAAAATTTGTTTCTTACTACAAGCCACATATGGGATTATTTATATTTGATACTTTTTGTAGTTTATTAATTGGTATTATCAATTTAGCTTATCCTTATGCAACAAGAGCAATTATAAATGAGTTTATTCCTGAAAAGAATTTAGAAATGATTTTAATTTTTTCTGGTGCGTTAGTAATTGTTTATTTAATAAAAGCACTCTTTAATTATTTAGTCGCTACATATGGGCATAAAGTTGGCGTCTTAATCCAAGCTGATATGCGTAAAGAATTATTCCAAAAATTACAAAATCTTCCTGTTACTTATTTTGACGAGAATAAAACAGGTACGATTATGTCACGTGTTGTTAATGATTTAATGGATATTTCTGAACTTGCTCACCATTTACCTGAAGAAGTTTTACTTGCAGCAACAACTATTATTGGTGCATTCGTAATGTTATCTTTAATAAATGTTAATCTTACTTTAATTGTATTTGCTTGCGTTCCATTTTTTGTGTTGTTTGCTATTTTATCTAGAAATGGACAAAAGCAAGCTTTTGCTGAGATGCGTAAAAGAACAGGTGAAATAAATGCTGACATTGAAAATTCAATTTCTGGAATCAGAGTTTCTAAAGCATATAATACACATGAATATGAACTTTCTAAATTTGATAAAGCAAATAATAATTTTGTTAATGCTCGTATGAAAGCTTATCATTATTTGGGATTATTTAATAGTGTAATGGGTTTAGGAACTGACTTATTATACTTAGTAGTTCTTGTTGCAGGTGGTTTATTTTATTATCATGAAAAAATTGATCTAACTGATTTTTTAACATATATTCTTTATATTTCTATGTTAATTAATCCTATTAGAACATTAGTTACAATATTTGAGCAATTAGTTAGTGGAATGAGTGGATATCATCGTTTTTTAGAAGTAATAAATACTGATTCAGAGAAAGAAGATAGTAATCCACTTGAATTAAAAGAATTTAAAAAAGCAATTAGATTTCAAAATGTATCTTTTAAATATAAGGAAGAAAATGATTCTCCTTATGTATTAAAGAAGTTTAATTTAGATATTGTCAAAGGAGAAACTATAGCTTTAGTTGGGCCAAGTGGTGGAGGTAAAACAACTATCTGCCATTTATTACCAAGGTTTTATGATGTTACAAGTGGTAAGATTTTATTAGATGGAAAAGATATAAGAAAATATAGTTTAAAGTCATTAAGAGATAATATAGGTATTGTTGCTCAAGATGTTTTCTTGTTTGCAGGTTCTATAAAAGAAAATATAGCTTTTGGACGATTAGATGCTAGTGAAGAAGAAATTATTGAAGCATGTAAAAATGCAAACATTTATGATTTTATTATGTCATTACCTGAAAAATTTGATACTTATGTTGGAGAACGTGGTGTTAAATTATCAGGAGGTCAAAAGCAACGTATTGCAATTGCTAGAGCCTTTTTAAAAAATCCAGAAATTTTAATTCTTGATGAAGCAACTTCAGCACTTGATAATGTTACTGAAATGCAAATTCAAAGTTCTCTTGAAAAATTATCAAAAGGTAGAACAACAATTGTAGTAGCTCATAGATTATCAACTGTAAAAAATGCTGATGAAATTATTGTTTTAGATGAGCATGGAATTATTGAAAGAGGAAATCATGAAAATCTTATTGCTCAAAATGGTATTTATGCTAATCTTTATTCCCTACAATTCAAACAATAATGTATACTAAATAAGGGTGACGAATTATGGAAAAAATTGACTTTAACAATTATCAAGAATTTGCTTATTCACTTGCTAGTGATAAGTGTAAAGAACAACCAATATTAAATGGTGTTTTAGGTTTAGCTGGTGAATCGGGAGAATGTGCTGATATTGTAAAAAAGCATCTTTTCCAAGGTCATGATTTAAATAAAGAAAAACTATTAGATGAA
>JAXFTN010000066.1:0-2705 GCA_034176765.1 Bacilli bacterium
ATCTTCTCATATGGTGAACGATATTGACGTTCAAGAATAAATTTACCATTTGGTAATTGAGCAAGAACACAACTTGCTTTACCAACATGTACTATTTCTCTAGAAGTTTTTTTACCATTTGGTAATTCAACATCATCAACAGAAACAGAAAATATTTTTCCTTCAAAAACAGATTTGGAAGAGATTTTTTTCTCAAATAAATTCATAATCATTTTACCTCTTTGACTATTATATAATAAATGGATCTTTTTTTTAAGAGAAAATTATAGTAAAGAAGAGAAAATATTTAGGATCGACAAAAGAAGTTTTTTTATTAAATCTAATTTCTTTTTTTCTATTTTAATTTTGAAAGTTTCGTTTTCAATCATGTTCAAAAAATCTGCTTTTATATCGACTAAACAACGACATTTATACATCCATGTTGCACATTCATAATGATGTATAAGACTACGATTATCAAGATTGATTGTTCCAACTATTCCTATTTTATCATCACATAAAAAAGTTTTAGCATGTATGAATCCAGGAGCATATTCATAAATTTCAACACCATTTCTAATTAATTTTTCATAATTAGATTTAGTCATCATAAAAATAATTTTTTTATCTGGAATATGAGGTAATATAATTTTTACATCAACACCTCGTTTTGATGCATTGCATAAAGCCTCAATAAAAAAATAATCGACTATTAAATATGGAGTAGTTATATATAAATAATTAGTCGCTGTTTCTATAACATTTATATATAAATTTAAACCTACATTATTGCCATATATTGATTTAGGCCCTGTTCCAAAAGAAATATTTAATCCATCTTTACGATAAATTCTAATCTTTTCATTATTTAAAAAGTATCTAACATCAATTGGTTTTTTTGATACACTGTTGTACATTTGGACAAATAAGCAAACAAAATTTTTTACTCCATCACCAACTAATTTAATAGCATTATCTTTCCAATAACCAAAACGACTATTTATATTTATATATTCGTCTCCAATATTAAGACCACCAGTATAAGCAATTACTCCATCAATAACAGTGATTTTACGATGATCTCGATTATTTTGTAACCATGATTTTAATAATGATAGTCTATTAAAACAAACTAACTTAACTCCTAAATTTTTTAAAGCTTTAACTTCTTTTTGTAATCTTAAATATGAACCAACATCATCATATAAAAAATATACTTCGACTCCATTTTCAATTTTTTGTCTTAATATATCAATTATTCTTGAATACATGATTCCTGTTTCAACAATAAAATACTCTAAGAAAATATATTTTTTTGCTTTTTTCAAATCCAGTAAATATTGATGAAAGAATTTTTCTCCTGTTCTAAAATAAGTAATACTCGTATTATCACTTACTGGAAGTTTCGTGTAATTTTGAATAAAGCGAGCCTGATTATAATATTTTTTATCCTCAATTGAATCAATTTTTGATTCCTCAAGTGAAATAGTATTTTCTCTAAAAATCTTTTTAATTTTCTTTTGATCTTTTTTATATAACGATAAATCAGCAAAAATAAAATATAGAATTATCCCAAATAACGGAAATAATATTATTATAATTAACCAAGGTAATTTAATTGTACTTGATGAATCATCATTTATTAATCTACATAAAACAATAATTTCTCCTATAATTAAAAAGAAATGAATTAAATAAAATCTTTTCTCCAAAGCGTCAAAAAATAAATAGATTCCTGTTAGGTAAACAATCAATAAAAGAATGAGAAATGTTATACGAGAAAATAAAAAGTTTAGAAATTTCATAAAGTCCTTTCTAAACTATTGTGTGCTTTATTTTCCAGTATAGTCGTAATCAATCTTAATAACAGCATTATATTTACTGTTCAATTTAATAAGACTTTCTCTTAAAAGATGAATTAATTCTTTTTCATCAACTTTATCTCCCATTGGAACAACAACATCAAATAAAATATTACAGTGCGTTGGTCCAGAAGTCATTCGTAAATCATGGAAAGTAATATCGGAATCATATTCATTCAAAACTCTTGTTAACTCTTCTTTAATAATAGGAAGTTCTTTATTTTTTGTATCAATAGGATCCATATGAATAGTTAATTCGATTCCATATTTTCTATTTAATTTAGCTTCAATTTCATCAATACAGTCGTGTGCAATAAACATATCTTTATAACCATCAACTTCACAATGTAAAGTAATAAAGACTTTTGTTGGTCCATAAGAATGGCAGACAATATCATGAACTCCTAAGACTACATCATAAGATTTTACGTCATCTAAAATTTGTTTAACGAATTCACTATCAGGTGACATACCTACTAATGGAGAAGCTGTTTCGCTGACCATCTTGATACCAGAATATAAAATGAAGACAGCTACAGCAATCGACATACCAGCATCTATCCACCATAATGAAGGGAAGAAATATTGAACTAAAGCAGCAATTAAAACAACTCCTGTTGAAATACAATCATTAAAACTATCTTGCATACTTGCTTTTAATGATACTGAATTAATAACTTTACCAATACCTCTATAATATAGTCCTAATAAAATCTTACCTAAAATAGAAATACCTAATACAATAAAAGCATAAATACTATAATTAGTTTCACTTGTTCCACTAATTAAAGTCATAACTGAATTATATCCTAGTAAAACGGCAACACATATAATTAAAAATGAAACAATCATACCAGCAATATA
>JAXFTN010000067.1:0-12898 GCA_034176765.1 Bacilli bacterium
GGCTCAACACCATTATCATAAGTAGGTGATGTAATACTATCTATGATTTGTTCAAATAGTGAACATCCACATAAAGAAAAGCTGAACAATAATGGTAAAATGATTTTTCCTATTTTTTTCATAAATATAACACCTCCTTTAGACAACTATTTTATAATATTCTAATTTATATCTATTGAGATAATAATAGTAATATTCTTTTGCTTCTTCTGTATTTAATATAACAAAAGATCCTTTAATATCATTATAACCGCTAAAGATAACAAATGTCTCTTTATTATTTGGAATTTTTGTAGATTGATAAATGAATTCTTTATCTTCATCAAAAATATATGCTATAAATCCAATAGTTTCATGGTAAGTAAAAAACTCAATATCTAATTCATACATAAGGATTTTATTTTCATAAACACAATATTGATAAAGATTATTAGGACCTTCAGTATCACGATAAATCTCAATAAATGATGAGTCATCTTTATATACATTAAGATACATAGTATATTCATTTGCATTATCAATATCTTGATATTTATCCCATGGTCTATTTGGATCTGTTTGAGACCACTTATTATTGTCTTTAAAGTTATCTTCTTCTTTAAAATTATCAGGATTGAAATCATCAAAATATGAATAAATTAATCCATCGACTTTATAAGAGATTTCTTTTTCAAGATTGATGATTATTTCGCCTTTTAAACATAATAAATTTTCGTCATCCTCAAAAGTATATGTTGAAAAAATAAAATTTAAATCATTAGCAATGTTATCAATAATCATCTTGAATTGATATGGTTCTTCTTTATGAAATCCTTTAAATCCAGATTCAGAATAATAACAAGAAGTATTTAATGATAAATCATTACTAATCATTAATGATGCTGCTTCACTGAAACTTTCATAATAATTAACAACTTCTTCAAATTGACCATATGTCAAGAAAGGATTACTACTATACTCTTGTCCGTTACTAGCATGACCTGGATAATTAGCTTCTTTTTTAAATTTAATACCACCAATGCTATTGGTAATAGAATTAGATAGAGTTTTATCTTTAGAAGTAATGATAGAAGCGGCATTTAAAATCTGAAAGGCTGCTTCATTATTGACTCCTCCTTTAATTGATTCTTGTGAAATCTCAATACTACTAGATAAATTTGTTGTAACAAAATCATCACCATTCTCTAATCCACTTATACCAAGGACAATTATGGTACAAGTAAAACCAGCAAAAAGTAATCTATTACGTAGTCTATGAGAAGAAGTAAACATTGGTTGGCACGATGAAAAAGTATTTTCTTCAGGATTATAATATTTATCTAATATTTGTCTAGAACTAGTATTTATAGTATGCTTTGGGGCACACTCTTTGAATTTCTTTTCAACGTTATTCAATTCCATACTTTTTCATCTCCTTTCTTAATTTTTTTATACTGTTATTATAGGACCATAAAACAGTACCTAATGGTTTATTAATATGTTTACTAATATCCTCAAATTTTAAGTCTTCAATCAAATGTAAATATACAATTTCAAATTCTTTAGGTCGAAGTAATTCCTTTGCAATTTTAAATACATTAATATCTAAATTATACTTATCGTTTTCTCCTCCATAAATATCTACATTATCATAAGCATCAACATAAACTTCACGGTGGTTTCTTTTTAAATAATCTAATGCTGTATTACGTGCAATTGTTGTTAAATATCCTACTGGATTCACATCTTCTTTCAATGATTCAAGATTATTTAAAAACTTAACATAAGTATCTTGTAAGAGATCTTCTGTAATTGTTTGATTTCTAACTAAAGCATAAATAATATTATATGTTTTAGTTTTCGTATATTCATAAAATTCATCAAAACAACTTAAATCTTTAGATTTTAGAAGTGAGGCAATTTCAATAAGTCTATCAATATTTCTATTTTCCAACTAAATTACCTCACTTTCTATACTAAAATTCAAATAAATTTATTTGTTATTTCTTATTATAAAATAAAAAGATTTGAAAAAAAACTTTAATAATATCAAAAGGAGTAAATACAACATTTGTATCTACTCCTTTATTTATTCATCTATTAATTATTAATCAATAGTTTCAAGGTCACTGATTGTTTCTTCAGCTTCCATGTTTTTGATATTACTTACACCTTCGATGTATTGATCTTTAATATTTTGCATAAAGCCTTCAACATCAAAATCACGTAAGCGTTCTGCTTCTTCTTCTTCACTTAATAAACCTGTACCTGCAGGAATTAGTTTACCAGTAATATCATTTTCTTTTAAACCATGTAATGTATCAACTTTACCTTTAATTGCAGCGTCAGTTAATACACGTGTAGTTTCTTGGAATGATGCAGCTGATAAGAAGGATTCAGTCTCAAGTGCAGCTTTTGTAATACCAAGTACTAATGGTGAAGCAACAGCTGGTCGTTTACCTGCTAATAATGCCTTTTGGTTATTAGCTGTAAAGTCGACAACATCAACTCTTGTTCCAGGTAACATAGAAGTATCTCCACCCTCAACAATAACAAGTTTTCTTAACATTTGACGAATGATAACTTCAATATGTTTATCAGAAATTGTAATACCTTGAGAACGATATACTTTTTGTACCTCTTTTAAGATATAGATTTCAACTGCTGTAATATCAGCAACTTCAAGTAATTTCTTAGGTGAAATAGCACCTTCAGTTAATTTACCACCATTTCTAACATGGTCGCCTTTCTTAACTCTTAAGCGTGGGTTAAAGTTTGTTAAGTATGATTTTTCTTCAAGGTCATTTTTAACTGTAATAGTTGAACGACCATCTTTTTCAGTAATGTCAACAACTTCACCACTAATTTCAGAAATAATAGCTTCGCCTTTTGGATTACGTGCTTCAAATAATTCTTGAACACGTGGAAGACCCATTGTAATATCGCCACCAGCAACACCACCAGTGTGGAATGTTCTCATGGTTAATTGAGTACCAGGTTCACCAATTGATTGAGCTGCCATAATACCAACAGCTTCACCAACTGTAACTTCTTTACCTGTTGCTAAGTTGCGTCCATAACAATGTACACAAACTCCATCTTTAGTTTCACAACCAAATAATGAACGAATTTCAACTTCAGTAATACCACTCTTGACAATTGCATCAGCAGTATTTTCATCCATCATTGTATTTGCTTTTGCTAGAACTTCTCCTGTAGTTGGATCACAAACATCATGTACAGTATAACGACCAACAAGACGATCTTGTAAAGGAACAATAACTGTATCTTGAGCTGTATCACGAAGTTCTCTAACAACAAATCCATGATCTGTATGACAGTCAACTTCTCTAACGATAACATCTTGAGAAACATCGACAAGTCTTCTTGTTAAGTAACCTGAGTCAGCTGTTTTTAAAGCTGTATCAGCTCCACCTTTACGAGCACCATGAGTTGCAATAAAGAATTCAGAAACTGATAGACCTTCACGGAAACATGATTTAATAGGTAACTCAATAGCTTCACCAGAAGGTTTAGACATAAGTCCACGCATACCAACTAATTGTAAGAAGTTAGATGTGTTACCACGAGCACCAGAAGCACTCATCATAAAGATAGGGTTTCTTTGTTCAGCATCCATTTTAGCTTTTAAAAGTTTTTCAACTTTCTTTAAAACACCAGTATCTCTATCGCCCCATACAGCAACAACTTGTTGATAACGTTCTTTATCTGTTAATAAGCCTTTACGATATAGACGTGTAATTTCAGCAACCTTTTTGTCACCTTCAGCAATTAACTCGTATTTGCCATCAACTAAGTTAATATCAGCAATTGAAACTGTAATACCAGCATATGTAGCATATTTAAATCCTTGGTCTTTCATTTTATCAAGGACAACAGAAGTTTTAGTTGTACCATAACGTTTGAATACTTCGTTAATGATATTTCCTAAATCCTTTTTACCAAATGGTTTGCTTACTGGTAAAGAAGCAATATGTTCTTTAATGTTTGTACCTTTTGGTACGAAGAAACATGCTTGGTCACTTAATAAGTTTTTAATACTCTTATCATCTAATTTATTTAAGAATGGGAATTCTAATGGGAATATTTCATTAAAAATAATTTTACCAACAGTTGTGATTAAATAAGAATTATTCATTTCTTCAGTAAAACCAGTTTTATGTAAAACATGACCAGGAATTGCTATTCTATTGTGTAAGTGAATTTGTTTTGTTTGATAAGCTAACAAAACTTCGTCTTTATTTCTAAAGACTTTACCTTCACATTGAGCATATAAATCGTAACGTTCAGCTTCTTCTTCATCACCACGGTCACGACATTGTTGAGCTTTATCTTTAAAATCTTGAACTGTAGATTCCATTGTTAGATAGTAGTTACCAAGAACCATATCTTGAGATGGAGTAACAATTGGTTTACCATCTTTAGGTCCAAGAATATTATTTGATGAAAGCATCAAACTTAATGCTTCTTGTTGAGCAGCTTTTGATAAAGGTACGTGAACAGCCATTTGGTCACCATCGAAGTCAGCGTTGAAACCAGTACAGACTAATGGGTGTAAACGAATTGCACGTCCATCAACTAGTTTTGGTTGGAATGCTTGAATACCTAAACGGTGAAGTGTAGGAGCACGGTTTAATAATACTGGATGTTGTCCAATAATTTCTTCAACAATATCAAATACTACTTCATCATATCTATCGATAATTTTATCTGCTTGTTTATGTGAAACAGCATGTCCCCTTTTCATTAATAATTGAGAAATGAAAGGACGTAATAATTGAATAGCCATTTCACGTGGTAAACCACATTGATACATTTTTAAATCAGGTCCAACAGCAATAACTGAACGACCAGAATAGTCAACACGTTTACCTAATAAGTTTTGACGGAAACGACCTTGTTTACCTTTTAATGCAGTTGATAAAGATTTTAATGGTCTTCCACCTGCACCTTGAACTGCTTTATTACGACGACCATTATCAATTAAAGCATCAACTGCTTCTTGTAACATACGTTTTTCATTCATCAAAATAACACCAGGAGCATTCATTTCGATCAATTTTTTCAAACGATTGTTACGATTGATAACACGACGATATAAATCATTTAAGTCAGCTGTTGCGAAACGTCCACCATCTAGAGGCAACATAGGTCTTAAATCAGGTGGAATGACAGGGATAACATCAAGAACCATCCATTCAGGTTTGTTATTAGATGAATGGAAAGCTTCAACAGCCTCTAATCTTTTAATAAGCTTAGCTCTTTTTTGATTCTTTGAGCCTTGAGTATCCTTTAATTCTTTTTGAATTTTTTCAAGTTCAGCTTCTAAGTCAACTTCTGATAAAAGTCTCTTAATTGCTTCAGCACCTTCGCCAAATTCAGCTTGTGTGTATTTATGAATAAATTCAGAAATTGTATAGAAATCGAATGTTTCTGCTGGATTTTCCATCTTTTCAATGTACTCTTCTGCACGTTCTATATCAGCAGGACTTTCAATTTGATCTTTAAATTCTCTAATTGCAGAAATGAATTCTACACGAGCAGTTTTTTCATCTAAGAATCCTCTATATTGAAGAACAGTAGATGAACCTGGATTTAAACAAATATGAGCTGCAAAGTAAATAACTTCTTCAAGTTGTCTTGGTGAGACATCGAGAATTAAACCCATTCTTGAAGGGATACCTTTTAAGTACCAAATATGTGTACATGGGGAAGCAAGTTCGATGTGACCCATACGTTCACGACGAACTTCTTTTGAAATAACTTCAACACCACATTTTTCACATACCATACCTTGGAAACGAATTTTTTTGTATTTACCACAGTGACATTCATAATCTTTGGAAGGTCCAAAAATCTTTTCACAGAATAGACCACCCATTTCAGGTTTTTGTGAACGATAGTTAATAGTTTCAGGTTTTGTAACTTCACCATGAGACCATGAACGAATTTTTTCAGGAGATGCTAATCCAACTTGGATTTTTGATAAAGCTTTGACATCAAACATATCTTTCTTCCTCCTTATTCTTCGTCATTAGATGAATATAAATCATCTTCATTTGTAGCGACAATTTCTTCTTCGTAATCATCTTCGTCTGTAACATAATCAGCTGTTAAATTTTGTAAAGAAGAATTTAATTTTCTTTCTTCAGCTTGATTTTGTTTTGAAAGATCATCTGTATTAATCTCATTGTTATCGTTATCAAATAATTTGACATCGATTGCAAGAGCTTGAAGTTCTTTTTGTAAGACTAAGAATGCTTCTGGAATACCAGGTTTTGGTAATTCAGTGCCACGAATAATTGCATCGTATGCTTTTTTACGACCAATTCTATCATCAGACTTAATTGTTAAAATTTCTTGTAAGATATGAGCAGCACCATATGCTTCAAGTGCCCAAACTTCCATTTCACCAAATCTTTGACCACCGTTTTGTGCTTTACCGCCTAAAGGTTGTTGTGTAACTAGTGAATATGGACCAGTTGAACGAGCATGTAATTTATCATCAACCATGTGGACAAGTTTAATCATATACATGACACCAACAGAAATACGTTCATCGAAACGATCACCTGTACGGCCATCATAAAGGACAGTCTTACCGTCACGTGCCATTTGTGCTCTATCCATTAATTCATAAATCTCTTCATTAGTCATTCCATCGAATACAGGTGTAGCAATCTTCAAACCTAATTTTTTACATGCCATACCTAAATGAATTTCAAGAATTTGACCAATGTTCATACGTGAAGGAACACCAAGTGGGTTTAACATAATATCAACTGGTGTACCATCTGGTAAGAATGGCATATCTTCGACAGGTAAAATACGGGAAATAACACCTTTGTTACCATGACGTCCAGACATTTTATCACCTTCAGAGATTTTTCTCTTTTGAACGATATAAACACGAACTACTTCATTAACACCAGGAGCTAATTCATCACCTTTTTTACGTGAGAAGATTTTTACATCTAAGACAATACCTGCACCACCATGTGGAACTCGTAAAGATGAATCCTTTCCATCTTTTGTCTTTTCAGCAAAAATTGCCATTAATAATTTTTCTTCTGGAGTTGGTTCTGTTTGACCTTTAGGTGTAACTTTACCAACTAAAATATCGCCTTCCTTAACTTCTGCACCTGGAATAATAATTCCACGTTCATCAAGGTAAGCTTTTGAATCTTCAGAAACATTAGGTACGTCACGAGTAATTTCTTCAGGGCCTAATTTTGTATCACGAGATTCAAGATCATATTCTTCAATATGAATTGTAGTATATACATCATCTTTCACTAAACGTTCTGACATAATAACAGCATCTTCATAGTTATAACCATTCCATGTCATGAATGCGATAGTAACATTTTGTCCTAATGCTAAATCACCGTTATCCATAGCAGGACCATCAGCTAAGATAGTTCCACTTACTACTTGATCTCCAACCTTAACAATAGGTCTTTGATTAATAGATGTACCAGCATTACTACGAACAAAGTTTTGTAAACGATATTGATGATCTCCTTCTCCGTTTGTAACAACAACACGACGTGAGTCTACATATGAAACAAAACCTTCTTCTTTAGCAACAACTGCTGAACCAGAGTCACGAGCAATTAAATGCTCTAAACCTGTACCAACAAATGGTGCATGTGGTTTTAATAAAGGTAAAGCTTGACGTTGCATGTTTGCACCCATCAAAGCACGAGTTGTATCATCGTTCTCTAAGAATGGAATACATGCAGAAGCAATAGAAACAATTTGTTTTGGTGAAACATCAATATAGTCTACTTCTTTAATACTCTTAACAAAGTTTTCACCATTGATACGAACAACAACAGAGTCATCTAAGACTTCGCCGTTTTCACCAATTTTCATTTTTGAGTTAGCTTGAGCAATGACTAAATCTCTTTCTTGATCAGCAGATAAATAAACTGCTTCATCTAAAATACGACCTGTTTCTTTATCAACTTTACGATATGGAGTTTCAATAAATCCATATTGATTGACTTTTGCATAACAAGCTAAATTGTTAATAAGACCAATGTTTTGTCCTTCAGGTGTTTCAATAGGACAAATTCTACCATAGTGAGAATAGTGAACGTCACGAACATCGAATGATGCACGGTCACGTGTAATACCACCAGGTCCTAATGCTGATAAACGACGTTTATTTGTTAATTCAGCAAGTGGATTTGTTTGGTCCATAAATTGAGATAATTGAGATGTTGCAAAGAATTCCTTAATTGCAGCAGTTAATGGACGAATATTAATAAGTGATTGAGGTGAAACATTATCAAAATCAGCAACAGACATCTTTTCACGAACAGCTTTTGCCATTTTTGATAAACCAATACGGAATTGATTTTCAATTAATTCACCAACACAACGAATACGACGGTTTCCTAAGTGGTCAATATCATCAGTACCACCAAATCCATCCATAATATTCATGAAATAAGAGAATATAGCAATAATATCAGGAATTGTTACACATGCATCTGTAATGTTTAAATCTGTACCAACGATATTTGATACTGTTTCTTTCTTATCATTTGCATAAACTTTAACAATGTTTACGATATTATGATTATCTAATTTTTCATTAATCTTTAATTCATATTTGTGAGCACCTTTTTCAAAGAATTTTTGATTTCTTAAGTCCTCAACAATTTCTTTAGTCATTAAAGTGTCTTTATCGTAAACTACTTCACCATCACTAGAAATCAATGGTTCAGCAAGAACACGACCTTCTAAACGAGTATAGACACCTAATTTCTTTGCATATTTATAACGGCCAGCACGTCCTAAATCATAACGTTTATGATCGAAGAATTTTTGAACTAAAAAGTTTGCAGATCCTTCATCAGTAACTGGTTCACCTGGTTTTAACTTACGGAAAATTTCATATAAAGCCTTTTGTGCAGACTTATTTTCCTCATCTTTTTCAAGTGTGCCGTGTAAATTATCGCGAACACCAAATAAGAATTCAATGTCCTCGTCACTTTCTAAACCTAATGCTTTTAATAAAATTGTTGCATACATTTTTCTTTGTCTATCAATACGAACCCATAAAAGATCTTTTGTATCAGATTCGAATTGTAGCCAAGTACCACGAGTTGGAATTAAATCAGCTTCATATACAAATTTACCTGACTTATCCATTGTTTTACTCATGTATGCACCTGGAGAACGAACTAATTGAGAGATAATAACACGTTCAGCACCATTAATAATAAATGTGCCGCTTTCAGTCATTAATGGAAAATCACCCATAAAGACTTCATCAGATTTAATTTCTCCAGTATCAACAAAATGTAAACGTAGAGTAACACGTAGTGGAGCACTATATGTCATATCTCTTTCTTTACATTCAAGGAAATCATATTTTGGTTCTACAAAACGACAACTTACATATTCAATTTTTAAATTTTCAGAATAGTTGGAGATTGGAAAAACATCCTTTAAAACTTCATCTATTCCCGTTGTAATGAATTTTTTATAAGAGTCAGTTTGAATTTCTACCAAATTAGGTAATGGTAAACTACCACTAATTTTAGAATAATCAATGCGTTGATTATTTAAATACTTGATTTGTTTTTCTTTCATTAAATGGCACCTCTCTTTAATTTTCTTTGTTCATTTTTTTTGCTTCATAAATATAGTAGCCCTTATCTTTCTTGAGCAATGTACAAGACCCAAATATTGATGTTATGTAATCACAAGCCGAATGAGCTCCATGCGATTTACGAATTACAATAAAAAGTGAACCGCCATCAATAAGATGGTCATAAGCTCCCGCGAACATACTGTAAATAACTTTCTTACCAGCACGTATCGGTGGGTTAATGACAATCGAACTAAAATATCCTTCAACATTTTCATATATGTCACTTTGAAGGCAAGTAACATTATTTAGCTTAAGAGCTTTAATGTTTTTATTACATAAGCCTAAAGCTCGTTCATTTACATCGATTAAAGTGAATTGAGTATTAGATTCAAATAAAGCAAGCGTTAAACCTAATGCACCATATCCACATCCAACATCAAGTACTTTTCCAGATAAATGACGAGGAACTAATACTTTTAAAAAAGCAAAAGTTCCTTCATCAATTTTGTCCTTGGAAAACACCCCAGAATTGGAATGAAGGGAAATTTTTTTACCAAATATTTCATATGTAACGACAAGAGGTTTTTCAACTAAATTATCATTTTTTTCAAAATATTGTGGCATAATTAATCTCCCCTTAAAAAGTGATAAAAACCCGCCGATAAATCAACAGGTTTTATCTATTAAATTGTCAGTAGTTAAAACTATTTAATTTCAACTTCAGCACCAGCTGCAACAAGAGCTTTCTTGTGTTCTTCAGCTTCGACTGGTGAAATGTGTTCTTTAATAACTGATGGAACAGCATCAACTAATTTCTTAGCATCCATTAATCCTAAGCCTGTGATAGCAACAACTGCTTTAATAACAGCAACTTTTTGTGCACCGAAGCTTGTTAATGTTAATGTAACTTCTGATGGTCCTTTTGCAGCAGCTTCTTCTTCAGCTGGAGCAGCAGCAACTGCGACTGGAGCAGCAGCTGTAACGCCGAATTCTTCTTCGACAGCTTTGACTAAGTCATTTAATTCGATGACTGTCATTTCTTTTAATGAAGCGATAATTTCTTCTTTTGTTAATTTAGCCATGATTTTTTCCTCCTAAATATTGGTTAGTTTTGTTTGTCAGCAATAGCTTTAACAGCGCATGCAAAGCCGCGGACAGGTGCTTGTAAGCACGATAAGAACATTGAAATCAAACCTTCGCGTCCTGGTAAGTTTGCGATAGTCTTTAATTCATCAGCAGAAACTACTTTACCTTCAACGATACCACCTTTAATTTTTAAGTGTTCGTTTCTTTTAGCAGCTTTAGTGATGATTTTTGGTCCAGCGATAACATCTTTTGAGAAGATATAAGCATTAGGACCTTCTAAGCAAGAATTTAAATCAGAACATCCAGCTTTTTCAGCAGCACGTGAAACCATTGTATTTTTCAAAACAACCATTTCAGCATCAACATTACGTAAATCACGACGTAAGTTTGTAATTTCAGCAACTGATAATCCATGATATTCAACAACAGTAACTGATCCAGAATTTGTAACTTTTTCAGCAACTTCGTTAACGATAGATTCTTTAGCTTCTAAAACCTTTTGATTCATAAGTTCTTCACCTCCTGTTTTCTTTTTTAATATATTTGAGGCTTCAATACCCAATGAGTTCTCAGAATAATATCCTATATATTTTCATAACCTCGGCAACATTATTAAGCCCCTTGGCCGTTGCTGTCTATGGTATATTGAATGCGTTCAACAAAATTAAGCTCTTCCGTTAAATGTGAAGTTAATAGCAGGTCCCATTGTTGTATGTAGAACTACATTTTTAACATAAACACCTTTAACAGCTGAAGGACGAACCTTCATTAATGTGTCACAAACGACAGTTAAGTTTTCAACTAATTTTTCTGTATCGAATGAACTGCGACCTACAGTTAAATGTAAGTTACCTTCTTTATCAACACGGTATTCAACTTTACCGCCCTTGATTTCTGTAATTGCTTTTGCAATATCAACTGCAACTGTACCTGTCTTTGGGTTTGGCATTAAACCTTTAGGTCCTAAAACACGACCCATTTTACCAAGTTCACCCATCATATCAGGTGTAGCAACGATAATGTCATAATCAAACCAGTTTTCGTTTTTGATTTTGTCTAACATTTCTTTTCCACCGACGAAATCAGCGCCAGCGTTTTTAGCTTCATCAACTTTATTTGTGATAGCTAAGACTCTTTTTGTTTTACCATTTCCGTGTGGAAGAACAAGTGTTCCTCTGATTTGTTGATCAGCTTGTCTTGGATCAACATTTAAACGGAAAGAAACATCGATAGTAGAGTCGAATTTGACTGTTGTAGTCTTTTTGACTAATTCACAAGCTTCTTCTAAAGCATAAACTTTTTTTGCATCAATTAATGCTAAAGCAGCTTGATATTTTTTTCCTCTCTTCATAATTTCCTCCTTGGTGGTTATAACGGGTTTTTCCCTCCCACGTTTAATTAGTCGTCTATTGTAATGCCCATGTTACGAGCTGATCCTGCGATGATATTCATAGCAGCTTCGATATCGTTACAGTTTAAATCAGGCATTTTGTATTCAGCAATTTGACGTAATTGATCCTTACTAATGTGACCAACTTTTGTTGTTTTTGAATTGCTTGAACCTTTAGCAACACCAGCAGCTTTTAATAATAAACCAGCAACTGGAGAAGTCTTAATGACAAAATCAAATGATTTGTCTTCATAAGCTGTGATAATAACAGGAACAATTTCACCTTTACGGTCTGCAGTCTTTGCATTAAAGTCTGTACAGAACTTAGGCATAACAATACCAGCAGATGCTAGTTTTGGTCCTGGTTTAGCCTCACCACCCATTAATTCAAGTTTTACAACTTTTGCGATTTTCTTACTCACGTGACAGTCCTCCTTCTTTTAAGTTTGTCCGTGCCGTGGTAATATTGGATTATTATAAATAATCCTTCCACTCATCGGCATACATAAGAGGTATAAATTTACCATTTTTCATACTTATGCGTGTCAATTATATATTATAAATGGCAACATTTCAAGTAAAAGTTTAAAAAGTTGCATAAATTTTTAAAAATATTTGTTGATTTTTTTCATTTAAAGAATTTAGATTTTTGCAAAAAGTAAACTATAACTATTTATCATTAAAAGAACTCTTTTATAGTATGTATAATTTGACTTTTGTTATTAAAAAGATTATTATCATTTAAAGAAAAATAGGAGATGATTAAATGCTTTTTTTGAAACGTATAGCTCCATATTTCTATTGTTTGCTGA
>JAXFTN010000068.1:0-3996 GCA_034176765.1 Bacilli bacterium
AATAGCACCATTAATTACATTAGGACCAGTACCTGAAGAATATCCCACTTGTGCTCCTAAATTAAATGTAGCCCCACTTTCAATAATTAAATCATTTTGTAAAACTATTTTTGTGACCGCATCATCTTCACTTCCAAAAGAAGTTGTACTTCCTGTTGTCGTATTATTTGTATTACATGGGTCTTTTGTAGAATCATAAGGAACATCTAATGAATTACCACTACCTAAAGATCCATCAGTTATATTAACTACATTTTGATCTGTTGAAGTACCAGGAGTAATATTACCATTATCTATATTAGATGTTGAATTTGAAGATGCAATTTCAGTATATACTGGATAAATAGAAATATTACTTGAAATAATTTGATTTTCATCAATTGGAGCTTGTGTATTGTAATCAAACCATCCATCAAAGTAATATCCATCTAAAAGAGGATCTGCTCCTAAATATTTTGACAAATAATCATCTTTATCCATATCTATAACAGTAGAAGTAGATTTATCAGCACTATATTTAGTAAGCTTAAAATATTCAACCTCACTTATGTCATTTTTTGAAATACTAGTTGATTCAATAATGCTTTTAGCTATAATCCAAGAAGCACTTCCTACAATAGAAAAAGCAATTGAAGATGCCAATAAAATAATAGATATTTTCTTTTTCATATTAACATCCTCCTTCTATTGAAAAAGTTAAACTTGGATTGAATTTAGTAATAAAATCAGTTACGCCATCTTTAACATTAACATATACCTTAGTTAAAATTTTACAAGTAGGCGAAGAATTACTTATAGTATTAGTAATAAAAGTATAAAGATTAGGGTCAGCTGTTGTATCATTAATTAAAATAACTTTGCTAAATGCTGAAGCTTGCTCACTATTTGCTACTGTATATGCTATTCCACTAGATTCAAAATCAATTTTAGTAATGTAAAATCTTGAATCACTAATTGAAAAAGAGCAATTCAAATAAGCATTGTTAATATTATCAGAGTTTACATCAATTTGAAACGCATCAACATTTACAAATAAGTTAAAATTATAGTAGTTTTTCGTAAAATTTTTGATTCCACTATTTTTACTATAAACAAAAGAAATTCCATTTTTTTCAGTTGCAGTTGAAGCATCACTACTCAACCAATTAATTTCAATTACTTCACTAACAGTAGAAATCCCAATTACACTATCTTGAGGTAAAGTAATTACCCATGATGAAAAGCCAGTACCAATAAGCGATAATGTACTAAGACATAAAATTAATAACAATTTTTTATTTGATAACATGACTTTCACCTCTTTCCTAAATAGTTAATTTCTAATGTTTAAAATTATTCTGACCACCATGCGTATAAAGTAATATCACACATTACTGGAGTTAAGTCAGTAAAATGCGAAGCATTAACATCATTTTGATCTTGAGAAGTATACCATCCCAAGAATGTCTTTTGAGTACCATCTTCTTTTTCAAAATAAACTGATGGGAATGCATTTGAATTTTGACTATTATAGAATGTATCACCTTTAATAACACTTTGAATAGATGATACAGTACCAGCGTTAAAATTACCTCCATTTGCATCAAAAGTAACTGTGTATACTGTATCTTCAGATTTTAATATAGTTACAATATCCCATCTTACAGCAGATACTTTTTGATATATTGTTGAACTATTCTTATCATAATAGAAATCACCAACATTACCTATAGTCATTGATGGTGCTCCATAGTCTGATAACCAAGTGTTTGGAGTTTGTGGTTTTGATAAAGTTATTTTTTGTTCACTATCATCAGAGAATTTAAATGTAATAATATAATTGGTATCTGTCTCATCAGTTAAAATATATTTAATTCCTTTAACTTTAGGAATTGAAATTACTGTATCTTCCATTGAATGATTTGTATAACTAATTGTAATAACTGTTGCAGTCGCAGAGTCCTCGACATTTACATTTGCAATAGAAACATAAGTAGATGTAGAAGGTACAACAAAAGAGATTGGTTCTCCTTCTTTTAATGAAATTGTAACCGTTAAGGAACCATCTTCATTTTCAAGTGATGTAATAGAAGTTACAACCCCAGTAGAAGCAGGAACTCTAATAACTGTTGGCTCTAATTCATCTATATATGAAATAGTATATATTGTGTCACCATTATCTGTTGATTTAACAATGGATGCAATTCCTAATCCTGTTTTAGATGCAGGAATAGTAAAAGTCATAGGTTCTTCTTCATCCTCAAACTCAATGGTAACAACTGTATTTCCAAAGTCATCAGTAGAAGTAGTAAATGATGTTATAACAACTTCATCACCACTACCAAAAAATGAACTACATGATGTTGCTGGAATACTAAGTGCTAAAGAAGCAGCACATAACATTGCACGAAATATTTTTTTCATATATAAATCCTCCTAAGCTCTTGCTTTTAAATTTTCAATTTGTAAAGTTTGACCATATAAATATGCCTCATTATTATACAATAAAGCTTTAAATGGCTCAAACCCAATTGCCATACTTACTGAACGACCCAACATATCAACAAACATTCCTTTACTAGGTTTAGTTAATACGTAACTAAAGTAATCTAAAATGATTTCTTCTTCAAATTTATCTTTAGTTAATAAACCATCAATATTAACTTCTGATAAGCATTTACCACCACCAAAGTAAACAAGTGGAGTGTTAATAATTGAATTACCGTCTTTATATCTAATTATGCCTCTTTGTTTAGCTTCATTTAAAACCATTGTTTTTATAGGGAAGAATTCATCAATTGTAACATCTCTATTAAGTTGAGAAGAAATATCTTCATATATTAAACAATCTAATATAATTGTTGAAGAATTCTTATAGTCATAGAATCTTGTATCACCAACAAGATTTACTAAAGATGGGTATGAGACACCGGATATGTTATCAGGATATAAATATTCGTCAAAATAACCCATACCATAAATTGGTCGACCATTATATAAATATGGCCCATTAAACATAGTATCTACTCCAATTGAGAATAAACCACTTTGATAGAAATATGTATCTATAAATGACACTTCATTTTTAAAAATTTTATTCCCATTTGAATCCAAAACTAATGATTCTTCATTTAATCCTTTTTGAATTAATTCAGCGTATTGTTGATAAGTCTTTATAGTAGAATCATCAGCATATGCATTTAATAAACAACTTGATAATGAAGGCATAGTTGAATTATCATTTGATGTATTATTCAAAAAATCAGATCGTGTTTTCAAATAACTTTTTCCATCAACAGAATAATTTATCTTTGATGATTCATTAATCTTTTCATATTCATTAGTTCCAATTTTTGCTAAAAATTCTCTAGATTTTTCTAATAAAGAATTTTTCACGATTAGATTCTTATTGGAATATGATCTTAATACTGTTCTACCACTTGATAAATGTGAGTTTTCTATGACAACATTATCACCATTAACTTCTAAAACTGTTCCAGTATAATTGTTGTTTTCTAATATATCTGAAAAATCGCAGTTTTTAAAATAAACATCATTCAAGTAAATATTATCTCCATCTACATAGAAACCAATATTATCTTGGCCATAAGACGTAATAATAGGTGAGTTGATTTCACCAACAATTACAAATGGTAATGGCCCTCTAAATAAATCATTTGGACCCAATGAAGCAAATATACCTTCATTAGTTTCAATTGTACTAGATGGATAACATAAGTTATGAGCATTTATCATATATCCATTTCCATAAAAATCTTTACGGATACGAATACCAACGATAATGTCTTTATTTAATGCTGCGTTCTTTTTTTCATTTGCTTGATCGATAAATTCAGTATTATATGTAGATTCTATACGAATAATTTCATTTTTAAAATTGAATTCGTTCTTATTAAAATCATAATTACCAAATACATCAGTAGCGTTATCACGCAAATTGATGTTTCCATTATCATCTTCAACATAAGCATTTTTCAAAGATTCTAAATTCGTTTG
>JAXFTN010000069.1:0-5947 GCA_034176765.1 Bacilli bacterium
CTTGAACTCACACTGGTCTCCCAATACGCCCCTCAAACGTACGCGTCTACCATTCCGCCATGTCTGCAGCAAAAATATTATAATAATATTTTATTTGATATTCAAGAGAATAAATAATAATAGCCTGTCCAAGACAGGCTATTTATTACATATTTTGATCATCAAACTTCAATAATGCTTTTTCTAGTTTTGGCATTATTTTCTTTAAACATCCTTTTTTAAATGGGTTTTCAAGTTTTGCTTGTTTTAATAATTCAAGGAATGAATACTTACCACCTAATGAACATAAGTAATAATATTTCTTCCAAGCTTTTTTGTAATTTTTATTTAATAAAATATAGAATTGGAAGGCAACAACTTGAGCAAGTGTATAATCAATATAATAGAAAGGACTTGCAAAAATATGGCTTTGTTTCATCCATAAACAACCATTTTCAAGATTTTCAATTCCAGCATAATCTAAATGTGGTTCGTATTTCTTTTCGATTTGTCTCCAGAATTTACAACGTTCTTCATGAGTTGCTTCAGGATTTTCATAAACGAAATGTTGGAATTCATCTACACAAGCACCATAAGGTAAGAAATTAATTGCATCAGCTAAGTGAGCAAAACGATATTTATCAGCATCTTTATCAAAGAATTTTTCCATATATGGCTCAGCAAAAAATTCCATAGACATTGAATGAATCTCGCAAGCTTCCATTGTAGGCATTTGTAATTGATAGAAAGTAATGTCTTTACTTGTATACCATTGGAAAGCATGTCCAACTTCATGAGTTAAAACATCAACATCACCAGATGTTCCATTGAAGTTAGCAAAGATAAATGGGACTTTATATTTTGGTAAGAAGTCCATATATCCACCACCAGTTTTACCAGCACGAGCTTCTAAATCTAATAAATTATTCTTAACCATCATTTTAAAGAATTCGCCCGTTTGACTACTAATTTCATTATACATTTCTTGAGCAAGTGGAACTAAAACATCTTTACCACCAATTGGTTTTGCATTTCCACTTAAGAAATCTAAATTATAGTCAGTAAAAATAGGATGTTCGATATGTAATCTATCTTTTTGACGTGCACGTAATTTTTGAGAAACAGGAACGACATATTTTAGAATTTGATCACGATAATTCTTAACCATTTCAGCATTATAGTCTGAACGATTCATTCTCTTATAACCAAATTCAACATAGTTCTTATAACCCATCTTTTTAGCCATTCTATCTCTGACTTTTACTAAAGAATCATAGATACCACCAATTTCATCATTATGTTCAGCATAAAATCCCCAATAAGCTTTAGCTGCTTCAAAACGAACATCTTTATCTTTATCAGATAAGAATTTTCCTAATTGAGGTAAATTATATGTTTTGCCTTTGAATTTGATTTTAGCTGAAGAAATAACCTCTTCATATTTCATAGTTAATTTATTTTCTTCTACTAGTTCAGGAACAATAGCTTCATCAAATACTTCTAGTTGCATATCTAATAGTTTGAAATATTGTTTACCAGTGAGTTTTTCTAATTCACTTCTAAATGGTGAATTAACTAATGCTTTATTAAATTTTGTAATTTCATTATCAACTTTAGGCATTAAATCATTAATAACATTCATTGCTTTACTTACAACTTTATCCTTTGTATTTAAAGTAAATTTAATATTAATGAATTGACACTTTGTTGAGAAATCAGAACATAATTTATTCATATCTAAAAGTACTTTATAAGCACTTTCAACTGTTTTAGCTTTGTTTAATTTAACAAGTAACTTATCTGATTTACCCTTAAACTCTTCAAGGCTTGGTACTTCTAAAGGTATCTTATTAAAATTCATAATATAAATACATCTCCTTAATTATAAAATCATACTTGGCTCGTCCATTTCTTCTGGAATTTTATCACCTAATAAAGAAATAATTGTAGGAGCAATGTTTGCTAATTTACCATCATTTCTTAAAGTGACTCCAGGTAAATTAATTCCAAAAGGTACTTTGTTTGTTGTATGTGCAGTAAATGGTCTACCTTCATCATCTAAAATCATTTCAGCATTACCATGATCAGCAGTAATCATTAATGTTGCATCATTTGCTTCAACCCAATCAATTAATTTACCAGCACATTCATCTACTGTCTCTACTGCTTTAACAACTGCATCATTAACTGCTGTATGACCAACCATATCACAGTTAGCATAGTTTAATATAACAACATCTAAGTCTTTCTTATTTAATTCAGCTAGTAATTTTTCAGTTACTTCTGGAGCTGACATAGAAGGTTGTAAGTCATAAGTTGCAACTTTTGGTGAATTAACTAAAACTCTGCGTGAGTTCTTTAATTCAGGTTGAGTAACTCCATCATAGTTAACAGTTCCATCAAAGAAGAATGTAACGTGTGCATATTTTTCAGTTTCAGCAATTCTTAATTGTCTATAACCATGATCTGCTAACCATACACCTAAGACATTATTTAATGTAGGTAAAGCAAAAGCAATATCACCAACTACTGAATCAGCATATTTCATAGTAGAAACAAAGTAAATATTGTTTAAAATATGAGCTGGAACATAAGGCTTCCATGCAGGGGTTCCATCTTCTTTTAAAGAAGGATGTTCATAATAATGTGGATTAGTGAACATAGTAGCAATTTGAATAGCTCTATCAGGACGATAATTCATAAAAATGATTGCATCATTATCTTGAATTCTTCCATCTACTTTAGCGTTAAAATGAGGAACAATGAATTCATCAGACGCATCACGACCTGATAAAGGAAGTTCTTTATATTGCTCTTCAAAAAATTTAAATGGATCTTCAAATGATGGACCATCATGATCAACCATTACTCTATAAGAAACATCGTTTCTATCTAAGTTTTTATCTCTATCCATTGCATAATATCTACCTGATATATCTGCTAAATGTCCAAAGTGTAATTCTTCAAAACAATCTAATAATTGTTTAATATATTTAGGTCCAGCTTGAGGATCTACATCACGTCCATCCATAAATGCATGAACATAAACATCTTTTGCTCCATTAATTTTAGCCATCTTAACAGCAGCTAAAATATGATTGATGTGTGAATGAACACCACCATCACTTAATAAGCCAAAAATGTGTAACTTAGAATTATGAACTTTTGTATGTTCAATAGCTTTTAAGTAGCATTCATTTGAATTAAAAGTTCCATCTTCAACTTTTTTGTTAAGTAAAGTTAATGATTGGTAGACAATTCTACCTGCACCAATATTTAAGTGTCCTACTTCTGAATTACCCATTTGGCCTTCAGGTAAACCTACTGCCATACCAGATGCATCAATTAAAGTTGTTGGGTATTTAGAAAAGAATCTATCTAAATTAGGTTTTTTTGCTTGAGCAATTGCATTACCGTGTTCTTCTTTGCGATAACCAAATCCGTCAAGAATACATAATATAACTGGTTTTTTCATAATTTGTACCTCTTTCGATTTGTTATTATAGCACATTTCCTTTGATTGTACTTATGAAAGCACTTAAAATATAAATATTTTTTTACTTGTATATTTAAATTTAATAAAAAATCAGAAAGTACATAAAGAAAACAGAAAATTATACGATTAGGACGCAAAATTTTGTAATTTGACATTGTATGATTAAAACTTGTATAATGTTTATAATAATCTTTGATTATTAAGAAATGAGGATCTAAATGGAAAACAAACCTATTATTGCATTAATATATGACTTTGATAAAACGCTTTGTACTACTGACATGCAAAATTATTCTTTTATTCCTAACTTAGGTTTAAAGCCAGAAGAATTTTGGGCAAAGTGTACAGAGCTATCTGATAAAACCAATTGTGAAAGAATTCTTTCATATATGTACACTATGATTTCTGAATCTAGAAGAGCAGGTGTAAAATTAACACGTGAATATTTGAATTCTCTAGGAAAAGATATTATTTATTTCCCAGGAGTTGAAACATGGTTTAAAAGAATCAACAAAATCGGAGAAGAACTAGGCTTTCAAGTAGAACATTACATAGTTTCATCTGGTACAAAAGAAATTATTGAAGGTGCATCAATATTTAATGAATTTAAAGCAGTTTATGGCTGTGAATTTATGTACGATGAAATTACAAAAGAACCAATTTGGCCAAGTCTAGCCATTAACTATACTGCTAAAACTCAATTCTTTTATCGAATTGCTAAAGGAGCATTAAATCAAACAGATGATAATGGTGTTAATGAGAAAGTTATAGGTCGTCGTGTTCCTTACACAAATATGATTTATTTTGGTGATGGAATGACAGATATACCTGCAATGATTCTTACAAAGAATAATGGTGGTACATCAATTGCAGTTTATCAAGAAGGTCAAAAACATAAAGTTACAAACTTATACGAAGATGGTCGAGTTAATTTCATTAGTTTAGCTGATTATTCAGAAGGTAGTGACCTTGAAAACGTCGTTAGACTTGTCATGCAACGTCTTGCACTAAGCATTCAACTTCAACAAAAAGAATCAAACCTATTTGGTAAATAATATTTTTTAAAATTTTCGAAATTTATAAAAAGCTCATGTCTTATTGAAATAGAATATTTCAAGTGATAATATAATTTGCGTGGGAGTTAAATATGAACGTAGCAATTATATTAGCAGCTGGTAATGGAACAAGATTATCAAATAATATAAAAAAGCAGTTTATTAAAATCCATGATAAACAGCTTTTTTTATTTTCATTTGACTCTTTTTGTTCTAGCAACATCGATAAAATATTAATTGTTTCATCAAAAGAAGACATAAATTATGTAAGAAGCTTGGTTTCTTCTAATGAAAAATTTTTAGATGTAATTGCTGGAGGGGAAACTAGACAACAATCTGTGAGAAATGCTCTTGATTATCTAAAGAACATTTTAGCAGATGATGATGTTATCTTAATTCATGACGCAGCTAGACCATTAATTAAAGTTCCATTAATCAATGAAGTCTTAAATAAAACGATTGAATATGATTGCTGTTCACTAATCTTACCGATTAAAGATACTATTATTTCTTTATCAAATAATAATTATGAAAGTACTCTTGAACGAGATAAATTAGCATCTGTTCAAACACCACAAGGATTTAAATTCAAAATAATTTATGAAGCACATCAAAAAGCAATACACTCATCTGCAACTGATGATGCTCAATTAGTAAAAAGTTTAGGTTTGAATATTCATCTTATAAAAGGTGATGAACAAAACTTTAAAATTACGACAAATGAAGATTTAAATTATTTTGAATATATATTAGGATGTGATGATTATGGAAGAAAATAAGACTTATGAAATTGGAGATATAGTCTCTGCTACTGTTACAGGAATTCAAAATTATGGAGCTTTTGTTTTGCTAAAAAATGGTACTCAAGGCTTAATTCATATTTCTGAAATTTCTTCTCGATTTGTTAGAAACATTCATGATTATTTATCAGTTGGTAAAGAAGTTAAGGTAAAGATTATTGAGATCGATCCACGAACAAATTATGCTAGATTATCTTTAAAACAAGTTGGTGAAAGAGAAAGACAAGTTATAAGAAAACCACCTGTTTTAAAGAAAAAAAGAGTTATGATTCCTGAAGATGAATTAGACTTTAAACCATTAGCAGATCATTTAGAAGAATGGATTGAAAACTCACTAAATAAGAAGGGATAAAAGTATGATTAAGTTAAATTTAGAAAACACAAATTGTGAAATTGATTTTGCTTCCTATGCTGATAAAGTTGCTGAAATCAATAAAATGATTAATGAAAAAACTGGAAAAGGAAACGACTTTTTAGGTTGGACAACTTGGCCAAAGGATTATGACAAAGCTGAATTAGATAGAATTATTAAATCAGCAAAATTTGTTAGAAAAAACTTTGATGTTCTAGTTGTATGTGGTATTGGTGGAAGTTATTTAGGAGCTCGTGCTGCTATT
>JAXFTN010000070.1:0-5937 GCA_034176765.1 Bacilli bacterium
GATTGTTTCGCAATTGGAACGAATTGGTCCCTAACACTTTTTTTCATTAAATCAATTGTGGTTTTTGCATATTGTCTAGCAGTTCTTGATTTTCCACACCACTTTGGACCTACGATTTGTACAGCACCAACACTTCTTAAGTAAAACTCAAGTTTTTTGTCAAATAATCTATTGATATACTTTTTTTCCATAATTTAACCTCATAAATATTATACACCTTTCTAATTAAATCGCAAGTTTGGATTAAATTAAATCGCAAGTTTGGCAAGTAATAAATCGTTATTTTGGAGTAGAAAAAGTATAATTACAAATTAATCTATTTGATATACAAGTTTTTAAAAAAGGAAAAATCCCTAACGGGCTTGATACTTAGATGAAACCTATTAGGAATTTCTATAAATTTTCTATTTTACAACTATCAACTAATTAACTATATATCGATTCTGGACAAGTTAGAAATTCCTTTAATCCAATGATAAGGATTCCGTTTTCGTCCTTCCACTTTCTTATATTTTCTTTCACAACAATAATCTTTCTAAAATTATCATATATTTTTATCAGTGATTTCTCTTCTTGTTCTTTTTTTACAATATCATCAATGTTTAATGCTGATTGGATGTAAATCCTTTCATATCCAAGATTGCAAACAAAATCCACTTCCAATTGTTTTCTAACAAAATTGTTATTTTCGTTCTTTTCACTTATTTCAACCACACCAACATCTACTTGATACCCACGAGTTATTAATTCGTTATAGATGATATTTTCCATTATGTGTGTTTCTTCTTGTTGTCTAAATCCTAGTCTTATGTTTCTTAATCCAATATCTGTAAAATAATATTTCAAAGGCGTATCAATATATTTTTTGCCTTTTACATCATATCTATATGCTTTTTTAATCAAAAACGAATCTATACAATAATCCAAGTATTCTTTAATTGTGTTTGGTGCAACATTTATATTTTTCAATGTTTTAAATAAATTAGATAGTTTATTAGGATTGGTCAATGAACCTACACTAGAAGCAACAATGTTCAATACATCTTCCAATACATCAGTATTTCTGATTGCATTTCTATTCACTATATCTTTAATGTAAGTTTCCTTAAATAAACTATCCAAATACTGAATCTTCTGTTGATCTGTCTTACACATCAAAAGATATGGCATGCCACCATACATAGAATATTCATTCCAAGCTTCATCAAAATCCAATTTAGAATAATCAAAAAATTCTTTAAAAGATAAAGGAGTTAAATATATTTGGTCGCCTCTTCCTCTAAATTCAGTAATGATATCAGAAGATAGAAATTTTGCATTACTTCCTGTCACATATACATCAGCATTTTTTATATGCAAAAATGAATTCAATACATCCTCAAACTCATTTACATACTGCACTTCATCTAACAAAATGAAATAGTTCTTTTCGTCAACAATTTTACTGTGTACATATTCACACAAAAAGTCAGGATTACGATAACGAATGTTCATTCTATCATCTAATTGTAGGGAAATGATATGTTCTTTATCAACACCATTTTGGACTAAATAATTATAAAAAATATCAAATAATAAGTATGATTTACCACATCTTTTTATACCTGTAACTACTTTTATCATACCATTATTCATTCTATCAATTAATTTTTGTAAGTAATTATCTCTAGGAATCATAATACTCTCCTCTAACTAAAATTTTTGCAAGTTCTTGCGTTTTTATAACATAGTGTTCATATTTGTTTTATAATAAAATCTCTAACGGGATTGATACTTAGAGCAAGCCTATTATTATGATAGTTCAAAATTTTTAGGTACAATTAAAATCTAATCTATAATGATTTTTCGGATTTACTATTCCAAAAACCGGATCTTTAACTATATTTCTGGATCATGATAAATAATCATTACAATCACTTACTAAATAGTTTAAATCATTATAATGATACTTTTATAAGCACATTATTATAAATAAAAATTCTTGGAATAATATTTTCCAAGAATTTTTTATATAATTTAAAGTTATTTTAACTACCTATTATTAATAGCATCAATTGGTTCTTTACGAGCAATTCTATAAACTGGAATTGCTGAAGCAAGTATTGCAACTAATAATGAAAGTAAGGCAATTAAGATGATTTGACGAGGACCAAATAATAATAAAGTTAATTTAAATCCAGCTTCTAATCTTAAACTTCTATTTATAAAGTAAGAAGCTACTCCAGTAGCAACTACCGAAAGAATAAAGTTAATAAAGGCAATAAGTGAACTTTCATTAAAGAAGATACTAAAGACATCTTTTTTACGAGCACCAATTGCACGTAAAATACCAATCTCTCTTTTCTTATAAGAAATAGAAACACTAATAAAGTTAGCAAGCATTAAACCAGCAAAGACTGAAAAGCCAATACCTATATATAAGAATATTTTAGAAGTGTCTTCAATAAATCTATTAACCGTATCAATAGAACTCATAACTGAATTACGAATTTGGAATCTAAACGATAACGTATTATCATCTTCATCTTTATAATAATTTTTAATTAAAGTCTTTAATTCTTCATTAGAATTAGGCATTGTACTAATTGCTGTTGTGAATACACCTTCACTATATTGTTCAAGAAAAGAAGATGATCCTATTAAACAATAATCAGAGTTCCAATAATTAAATTTATCATCCAATGAATGCATATATAGCCCTACAATCTTATAATTATCATTTGGAGTTAATAAACTATCATCATAAGAATAAGGAGGATATTCAGCTGAAGTAATATTATATTTATCACTATTATTAATTAACCATTGTCTAAAGGAAGAATCACTTAATAACTCTTTACCTTTATTATCAGAAAGCTTGGTATAATATTCATTAAATTTTAAGTATTCTGCATTTGTATGCATTGAATCATCAATAGTGCACATTGCATCATAATAATTTCTAATAGCTTCAAATGCAATTTTGAAATCAACAACAAATTCATCATCATTTAAAGACATTTTAGAAGCATTATAACCACTAAAGAAAGCAACATCAGCAGGATTATAAGAAGTTGTTTTACTAAAATAATATTTTTTTATTTGTTGATATACTTCTAGACCATTACTGTAATATTCTTTATTAATAAATATATATTGATCACTAAGATTATTAATTTGCATCATTGGACTAATATGAGCATCAATAAACCCAGGTGCAACAAATGTTACAGAATGTAAACTGTATTCTAATAATTCAGAATAAGCTTGCACTTCTGAATAATCACTATAACTCATAGATCCTAAACTTTTATTAATAGATTTTTCTTTCTTCTCTTGATATTTAGTATCATCAAATTTAGTATCAACTACACCAACAATCTTATAAAATTCATTCTTATTTACTTCGTTATTATAATAAGATAAGGTTGCTCCAAGTACATCATTATAACTAGAAATACTATTAGCATCTATAGCAGTATATTCATTAAATACTACTCTAATATCATTCAAATTATCAAGACCAGTTACACTTTTCCATTCTAAATTTTCATCAGTTAATAAGAATAAATCATTTTTAGTAATATCATCTTGACTAACATATTTTGTAACGTAAAATGGTCCTTTTTCTAAGAAGACTTCTTTACTAATGATTGAAGCATATTCTACATCATAAAGATCAATATGAGTAAGTTCTGATGATTCAACTTCTCCATCATGATTTGTATCATCATATTTATAAATATAACTTTGTAAATCAGCAAGAGTCATAACATCTCCGTCTTGCTTAATACCACAATAATCAAATAATTCATAAATATATTTTGTTATAGCTATTTCATTATTATTAGTTGGCAATTTACCAACTAATAATTCACAATCAAATGTCGCTAAATCAACACTATTCATTTCAACAAAGCCAGTTGAATAGCCACTAAAGTAACTACCATTATATGTACCTATAGCAACAGCTGTTCGATCATATAGCTGATTTTCTAAACTAAAATTATTACCTCCAGGAGTATAAACAGGTTTAACACTTAATCCTGTTTTTTCTTCTAATAATTTAATATGAGCATTACTCATACGAGCATCATTATAATAAAAATCTTCTACTCTATTACCATCTCCATCGTAATAAAAATTTGATTGTCTTTTTTCTCCACTAAAACATAAAGATTGAAAACCACTATCTATAAAAGATTGAAAAGTAGAATCTTCTTTATTGTAACTTGCAAATGTATCAGCTAAACCAAACATAGTAAAAGATACTAAAGATAATAATATAGTCATAAATAATCTAAATGGCTTATTCTTTAGACCACTTGCACCCATCTTAAAAGAATCACGCAAACGTAATTTAGATTTAATAAACTTCAAATTGTTTTTATCGTAGTTTATATTTTGATGATCTTCGTTTGTAGTTTCAGTAAAAATTTCGGTCTTACCTTCTGAAGAAATATTTGATATCTGTTTAAATTTTTCATTATTATCTTTATCACAAGATATAATCTTTTCTCCAGGAGTACTATTTAAAATTTTAACAATTTTTTCTACTTCTTCTTTACTAACTTGATGATCTGGAGCAATACGAATTATATTATCACCAATTAGATCAATATTATTAGCTACACTTTTTGGTTCAACATATCTTTTAGTTTCATCAGCTATAACATTACCATCCTTCATCTCAATAATTCGGTCTGCATAAAGTTCAGCATATTCTCTATCATGAGAGACAATAATAACTAATTTATCTTTTGATAGTTTCTTTAGTGTATCAAATACTTGAGCACCAGTATTTGAATCTAGTGCACCCGTTGGTTCATCAGCAATAATGATTTCTGGATCTTTAATTAAAGCACGAGCAATAGCAACACGTTGTTTTTGGCCACCTGATAATTCAGTAGTTTTTCGATTACCTTGAGCACTTAGATCAACCATATCTAAAAGTTCTTGAACTTTTTCTGGTGTTGCTTTCTTACCTTGTAATTCAAGAGCTAAAGCAATATTTTTAGAAATATTAAATTCACTTAAAATATTATATTCTTGGAAAATAAAACCAATAAAAGTATTTCGATAACTATCAAAGTCACTTCCTGAAAATTCTTTAGAAGATTTACCTTTAATAATAATTTCTCCAGAATCAAATTTATCTAATCCACCGATAACATTAAGTAAAGTAGATTTACCACAACCAGACTTACCTAAAATGAAAACCATTCCTTTTTCTTCAAATTTAATAGATATATTATTTAAAGCGTGTACTGGTTTACCATTTTTAGGTTTATATGTTTTATCAATATTTCTTAACTCTAACATAATTATACCTCACAATTTCTTTATTTATTTAATTTATAATTATATATTACCATTAGTTAAAATAAAAACATAGTGTCTTTACTTAGACACTATATAAATATTATTATTTATTAATTTTTAATAATAGTAATATTCATTTTAGCTGATTCCCCAGCTATTCTAAAATGAATTTTACCAGCTACACTATTAACTAAAATAGTACCGTCATATGGGAAACCAATGGTTTGAATGCTTTTACAATCTTGATAAATAAAGAAGTCACCATTACCTTCTTCTATTAAAGAAGTAACAGTAAAACTTGTTTCTTCTTTAATAGTATAAGAAGCAATATCACTAACTCCAGAAAAGACATTACATTTAAATGTTGTTTTATTATTATTAGAAGATGTTGAATACATATTAAATAATGAATGTGGATGGTTATCTAATAAATCTTCTACAGTTAAACTACATAATGATGTATCTTTTTCTCCATTAGTATCTTCAATATGGGTTAAGTTATTAAAACCACATGAAGCTAATGTAAATATAGATAATAAATAAATTAATAGTTTTTTAATGTTGTTCACTTTTATCACCTTGATAATCATTATATCAAATTATTTAATTAATAATTTAATAAGCTCTTTATCAGCA
>JAXFTN010000071.1:0-8018 GCA_034176765.1 Bacilli bacterium
TTCTAAATGAAGAAATGAATTTCAAAGATATATCAAGATTTTTTTCACCTAGAAATGAAAGTTGGATAACCGGAATTATGTCAATATTCAGCGAAAATGTCCCAAAAAAATAATGTTTAATATGGTTCTTTCTTGTGAGGATTGTATACCTCTTGAAATGAATCATAATTACTCAACCTCCAAGGGTGTGTGATTGGAGGTTTTGAATGTTTTTTCTCACGCTTTTCAAAAGGCGTTCTTTGATTCCCATAAATAAAATTTTCATTTCCTGTAAATAATTTTAGATGATATGTTTGATTATCTATATTACAAAATAGTTCATTATTAAGTGTTTCAATCACGAGACATTTTGTTCCTGGTGAAAATAGTATTCTTTCATCGTAATCATTAAGCATATAATATTTATTATTTTTATAAGCGATTATGCATCCTTTTAATACAACTCTTCTAGAAAGAATAGAAAGATGATAATCTATCATTTGCTTATCTATAGGAACAAATACAGAGTTATATAATTTAGGATCCAATGCAAATTTATCATTGAATTTAGGAATAAAAATATTTATTAAATAATCATTTGCATCTTTTAGAGAAGTAATATTATGAATTCTAAGTTCAGTATTTAAACGATCTTGAAAGGTCCCATTAGCTCTTTCAATCATAGCTTTAAATTGTGGTATTGAACTACATTGTAATTCACATCCAAGGGTCTTACAGCAATATGCGAATTGAATCATAGTATTGTTTTCGTCATTTTTTTGTTTTGAGGATTCAAATGTGAATACTGTTCTTTTGTCTGTTTTGAAACACATTGGTATTCCATAATTGGTTAAAATTTGTTTAAAAACGTTGTAATAACCTTTTATTGTTTCTTGGTTATCGAAGAAACCACCTACAATCATACATGTACAATTGTCTATCGCTAAATGTAAATGTGCAAAAAAGCACTATTCCAAGTTTTTGAACATGCGTCCATTTGTATTTCTTCTCCAAAATTTTTTTTCTTTTGTTGGATGTGCATCTTCTAGTTGAATTATATTATCAACAATCTTATCAACTTTCAAAGTATCTATTTTTTTGGCTTTTGTCGCTAATAATTCTTCTTTTTTTAATCGCCTTTTAGTTTTTCTTTGTATTTTTGGACTTTGTATTTTATTTTTCATTAGAATACGATAAAGAGTAGCATAAGAGACATTTATGTTATCATATTCGAATAATAAATCTTTTATATGATTTATATTACCTATAAGGCAACTTTTATTACTTTCTAAATATTTTTCTTTTATTTTTGATATAATATTTTCGACAAAGACAGCATCGTTTTTATTTTTAGGTTCTCTGCCACGATTGCCATGAATAAAACCTTTCTTGCCTTTGTCTTTTATTTTATGGATTAATCGATTTAAATGTCTAACTGTTATGCCTAGCTTTAAAGCATATCTTGTCTTTGGACCTTTTGTTTTTATACATTCTTTTATAACCTCATATTTTTCTAATTCATTCATTCTTAATAGCTCCTTTTTCATTGCCCATAACCTCCTTAATAGAAATTATATAATTTGGGACATTATTGCTGAATAACTAATAAGACATTATCACTGAATAACTACATACTCAAACAAATCCGGTTCGCGTTTTTTAAAGGAATATTAATTGCATAAGTAAATTCATCTTTTAGTATTATCGACATTGAATTTACTTTTGCAATTAATAACAGAATTCGATTACCTTTAACTAAGTAAAAAGACGTTGAAATATTCTCAACGTCTAATTATAATTTAATTAATTTAACATTATATTTTGGAATTTAACCTAATACTGATTAAAGGAAACAATAAAATTTTCTAAAGTGACACGACCTTTATTATTGTTACCAACTGGTGAATTATGAACCGCATAAAATCTAATCCTATTTGTAGTTTTTGGAAATAAAAAAATAAAATTTTTAGGATAATCCTTTGTAAAAGGTAAATCAACAGTTGGATTTAAAATAACATGATTTACAAAATTATCATTTTCAAAATATTGCAAAATAATTTTTTCTTGAGAGGATCCCTCATTGCTACTCCACATTGATAAATCCACACTCAATCTAGCAATATTATGTGGAAAATTTATATCTAAATATGCAAGACCTGCATTAGTTCTATTAGGAGAAAGCACTAAATATTGATTTTCAATATAACTGCATCTTAAGCGCTTAGTGTCCAGTGTTTGTCCATTTCTAAGTGTAACAGAAGCAGGTATATCATAGAAAAAGTACTGCCCTTGTCCATTTGAGTTTACAAATTCTTCCGCAAAATCTATTGCTTTAAAATTATAAGAATTATTATAATTAACTGAATAAGTAATTATACCTATTTGACCACAATTTAAAATATCCGCATCGCAATAGAAGTAATCTGACATAGATAAATTCCAATTCAACCGTGCTTTGATAAATTGCTTTTCTAATAACTCTCCATTACTTGATATACCGATCCAAGTTTCATATCCAAAAATATTTGTATAATGATTAGCAAACCACCCACTCCCAGATGCATTTCCAGTAAAAAGAGTTACAGGTAATCCATTTTGAATATTGCTTGTTATTGTATCCCAAAATTTTTCTTTTTTTCCCCCAAATAATGTCCACTCATCTTTTGCTGTAATTATTCCTTTTAAATTATGATTATTAATTATAGTATTAAATGTTTTGGTGTTGTCCCATGGCCACACCAAAGAATTATTTACATCCCCCCAAATATTGTAATATGTATTAGATAATACTTCTGTTGCTAAGGCAATTCTTTGTTTAGAATTGTTAGGGTTTTGAATTATTTCGGTATAACCTAAATATCTTGCAAAATAATCTAAAATACCTAATGATGCAAGTGGACCACACCCGCCATAATTTGTTTTATCGCTCACATCAGCATTAGCAATTGCTTTATCAATATCAGATTTAGGAAATTTTACCCCTAACATTTCAATAGGTTCAAAATTTGAAACATCAGAAGTGGTTTTAGATATATCTTCATTTATATGCCATAGATATTCTGAATATTCTTTATTTAAAAATTCCTCGACATCAATAATTGCGCTACTAACTGAAGTACCATCATTACCACTTTGAGCGTATAAACTATTATCAATCATATAGGAATAATAATCATTCCAATTATGAATTTCATTTTTTTCTAATATATATTTTTCATCACTTGGAATATAATTAATAATAGAAGGCAGTGTTGGAAAAGTAGTTGCTTGTATTAGAGAGATGATGTTTGTTAAAAAAATTGTTTTTATCATAATTCTTAGGTAAAAATCGAAATTCGATATTTTATTACAATCCTTTCTTTACTATATATAAACAAAAGTATATACAAAATTTTAATATTTTATATACGTTTTTTATATTAATTTAATACGTTGTATAAGTATATAAATGCTTCTAACTCATTTGATACTGGATTCACTAATTCAATTGTATAATTGGGTCGTTCTTTATGATTTTCTACTTCAAAGCATGGTGTAATAATATGAGAATTTTCATCTTTATAACTAATAGGTGTGCCATAGTCTTTTAAATTAATAAATCTAATGAATTCTTTGTCATTATTTTTATTATAGAAAAATAAATCCAATGAAAAATACATTTTTTTATAAATATCATATACTACATTAAGACCTTGTGCCTCATCATATTCTTTCTTTGATATTTCATATACATTAAAATAAAATTCTTGTTCTTTATTTAATTCATTGATTCCCAAAAAAGAACCAGCAATAAAATAATTATTCCTGTGAATACTATCACAACCACATAAACATAATATCAAAATAAATAAAGTACCAATTTTTATCTTCATTCATTACATCTCCATTTTTATTTTAAGGAAATATTTAGAAAATGCAACATATTAAATCAAGATACTATTATCATATAAATATATATATAAAAAGAATCCTATATAATTACTTTGAAAGATAATTATATGAAGATTCTTTCATTTATTTTAGTTATTTATAAAACGATCATATATGTTAATAGAATAATTTGATAAATAATTTAATTTATTATTTTACTTTACTACTGGAAATAATTTATTAATTTTAGCAATAGGTATGAATAATAATTCCATTGCTACTAAAGACACAGCACCTGTAACAAAAACATATATATAGTTATATGTAGCTGCTGCAAGAAGTGTATATCCATAGTTAACCATAGAAGAAACACTTGAACCAATAAATCTAATTAATGAAGCTCCAATTACACCTAAAGCAATGTAAAGGAAGCCCATTTTAGAATATCCTTTTTCATTATCAACAAAACATAAGTGCTTAAAGAAACCAAGTACTGCACATCCTCCAAAACCAATTAAGTAATCAAATGGATAAGTATTAAATCCATATCCATCAGTAATACATGTAATTAATCCATAAATGAATGCAGAAGCAATGAATGCTTTTGTAGGTCCTTTTCTTAAAGCAATAACAAATAATGGAATTAAACCAAGATTGATTGAACCACCTGTTGCTCCAATTTTAATATTTATAAATTGAAGTACAATTGCTAGTGCTGATAAAACAGCAATTTCAGACATATCTTTAACATCAATAGAATCTTTTGTTGAAGCAGCTGAGAAACACATAATTGCTGAAGCAAAAGATAAAATAGAAGACCATGTACAACCAAATGTAATTTTAGTTTCTGCACAAGAAGCTACATCTTCCCAAACCCAAGCATAATCAGCATTAAAGTTTTCTTTTAATAAAGATTGAGTTAATGCAACATTGTATAAACTATTAGTTGTTAAAAATAAAACACCGACACAAAGGAGAATTAATGTTGAACCAATATAGAAGTTTTTATGAACAAATTTTCCTAATATAGTTAAAGGAATTGCTAAAAATCCTAAACCATATAAAACAAAAAATGGCCAAGAAGTCCCTTCTTTTACAGATTGAAAAATATTAAGTGTTTCTCTACTGTGTGCCTTAGATATCTCGTAATAATCCCCCCATTCAGGATCACTAACAAAAGTAGCGATAGCACCTTTTGTTGTTACAAGACTTGTGAAGATTCCAACTAATAAAAGAACTTCACATAGAAGTGCTAAAAGGAATATAAAATTGTCTTTTAGCCATGAGTAAAATTTTTCTTTTTCCATATAAAAATCCCACTTTCTAGCCAATGTGGGATCATTTAAAAACAATATAAACAAATCCTACGCTGGCATTACCCAGATCAGGTATGGTCGACCTTTCACAAAGGTCCTCTCAGCCTAGTTTACTAAGCTCCCAAAAGTATTTTAGCACGTATATTTTTTTATTAAAAGAATATTTTATTTTTTGCATCATATATTTTACTAAACAAAGGAGACTAACTATGGATCGTATGCAACCTCCACCTAATTATTATGGACAACCATATCCACCAGAACAAAATCAACAACAAAATTATCAACAACCTTATATGGGTCAACAAATGAATAATCCTTTACCTCCTCCACCAATTGCACCACGAGCAGAAAAAACAAATAAACCTCAAGAAGATTATGAACAAATGGTAAAAGGTTCCTCAAATGATGGGGCAGTTTATTTTACCGAAACTATGAATGATTATCGTAAAAAAAATGTAAATGTATATTGCACATTTCCTGACTCAGCAAAAAACAGAGATATGGTCTTCCGTGGAAGATTAATCTCTGCTGCAATGGATCACGTTGTATTAGAAGATAGAGAATCTGGAACTCTTTATATAATTTTAGGTGTATATATTAACTTCATTGAAATAGCTAAATAGTTATTTAGTCCAAATAATAGGTTCAATACCATTTTGAATTAAAAACTGATTAGCTTTTGAAAAATGTTTACATCCGAAGAATCCACCTCTATTTGCTGAAAGTGGAGAAGGATGATTTGCACATAAAACTAAGTGTTTAGGATTTTTAAGATAAACACTTTGTTTTTTTGCGTTTCCTCCCCAAAGCATAAAAACAAGTGGATAATCTAATTCATCTAATTCTTTTAAAATATTATGATATAGTTCTTCATATTCTTTTATATTGTGTGATAGAGGTTTTCCCTGTTCAACAGTTAAAATAGAATTTAATAATAATACTCCTTGATTAGCAAGATAAGTTAAATCACCATCTTTATTAAAAAATATTTCATTGCAGTCATCTTCAATTTCTTTATAAATATTTTTTAATGATGGTGGTACTTTACAAGTGGAAGGAACAGAAAAAGAAAGTCCCATTGCTTGTCCAGGTTCATGATATGGATCTTGACCAATTATAACAACTTTAATTTTATCAAGTGGACATAAAGAAAAAGCATTGAACACTAAATCACGAGGTGGATAAATAACTTTATTTTTATACTCGTTATCAAGAAATTCTTCTAATCTTCTAAAATATGCTTTTTCTTT
Organism: Bacilli bacterium; assembly: GCA_034176765.1. Lineage (GTDB taxonomy): Bacteria > Bacillota_I > Bacilli_A > RFN20 > CAG-826 > SUG2458. Next base: position 6,419 of record JAXFTN010000071.1, read on the forward strand.
TTCTTTTTCAAAAAAATCTTTCCATGAACTAGACATTTATAAACTCCTAACTATTTTTACTTTCATCGCATTCATAAGGAATAACCCAATTTAACATAATTCCTTCTTCACTTAAACATTTTATAATAATTCTTACTTCAGAAGGAACACATAATTCCTTACAACTTTCATTAATGTCATAATTATAAACTTTTTTTGTTTTTAAATCTTCAATTCTAACTATAAATTTACCACTTATAAACATAATTCTTTTAGGGTGATTACTATATTCATTAGTTATCACTTGATCTAATTTAAATTTATAAAGATACTTCTTCCCAGCAAAACGAGAACTATATACTAAATAAGATTCACTTTCCTTTTGTATAGGATTCATACTCAATATCATTTGTTTCTCAAATATACATTGATTATATATGTTAATTAATTCAGTAAACAATTTATCAAAAACAATTGGTACATCACGCGTATCATTATATTGTTTTAATATCAAAAATAAATCATAAAGAGTTTTATTCGTCAAAAAATATGTATTAGCAAATTTCTGACTAGATAAACTCTTTTTAGAAATATGACCTTTAACTATTTCAATTAATTCATTTTTCACATCTTCAATATAATTAAACTCAGCTGCCTTTTCTTCTTTAATTTCTACAGGAATATCGTTAACAACTTTATTACAAATATCCATTATATAATCACATTGTCTATCATCGCACCATCTTCCAAAAATATTATTAACTCTATAAAGATGAATATTGCTACTAAAAAGAGTTACCATGTTTGAAAGTTTAATTTCACGATTACGACAAGACTTAGAAAAATCTGAAGTGCCTAATCTTTGAGATGATGGGCCTATATAAATAATTAAGGCTTTATTTAATGATTCAACATACTTATTTATAAATAGATCAAATAATGAATCATCATTACGATAATATTTTTCTTTCAAGGTAGAAATATAGATAATGGCATCTACACTTGAAAATAAATCATTAATACGATACTCACTATCATTCTCATTAATTTCTACAAATTCAATGTCTTCATCTTCATTTGTTTTAATTAAATAATCTTTAATATTAATCGTTTCATCTAATAATAGTACTTTCATATAATTTAGTCCCCACTAAAATATATTTTACTATTTTTGTCATAATTTGTCGAAATTTAATCTACAGTAACACATTTTGCTAGATTTCGAGGCTTATCAACGTTTAATCCTTTTAGTGTAGCTAGATAAAAAGTTAAATAATGCATTAAATAAACAAGATAAATTTTTTCATACATTGAATCAAAATTAAAATAGAAATCATTCTTATTATTAATTTTTTCTACATTACCGAATGTATATGTTTTTACTTTACGTGACTTTATCTCTTCTATATTAACTTTCATTAATTCATCGTTTGTATTAAAACAAATGATATTTGATTCTTCATTAAGTAGAGCAATCGGTCCGTGTTTTAATTCACCTCCTAAAAATACAAGACAATTGATATAACATACTTCTTGTAGCTTTAACGAAACTTCTCTTAATAAATCATAATCTTCCTTTCTTCCTACAAAATATAAAGTTTTAACATTTTCTAAACTATGT
>JAXFTN010000072.1:0-14802 GCA_034176765.1 Bacilli bacterium
CAATATAATTTGATACAGCATGATACTTCTCATCCATCCAAGTATATATTTTTTTAAGACCACCATCCTGTTTAGAAACATTTAAATAAGGTAATACATCTCTTAAGATATTTTGAATTATAGGGCCAACTGTTGTACCACCATATTGAATCGTTGATTTAGGTTCTCTTATAGCAAAATAAACAGCAACTTGAGGATCATTCATCGGAGCAGCAGCTATAAATGATAAAACATATTTTCCATCAACATAAGCTCCATTTTCAGCAATCTGTGCTGTACCAGTTTTTCCACCTACCCTATATCCATTTAGATAAGCTTTTTTACCAGTAGCATATGCAACTACACATTCAAGTGCATGCCTCATTTTTGCACTAGTTTCTTCACTTATTACTTGACGTTTTAAAACTGATTTAAATGTATAAATTGTTTCATTATTCATTGATGATATTAAAGAATCAGCAATTCGTGGTTGATATAGATAACCCCCATTAATAACACTACAAAAAGCCGTTATTAATTGAATTGGTGTTGTCGATAATCCTTGACCAAAAGCACTAGTAGCTTGTTCTAAAATCCCATATTTATCATAATTAAACATAATACCCGTACCTTCACCTTGAATATCTACACCTGTCTTTTCTCCAATACCAAATTCTTTGAAATAATTATATAATCTATCTTTACCTAATCTTCTAGCAATTTCAACAAATCCAGGGTTAGATGAATTTTGTAATACTTCAAGCCATGTTTGTAATCCATGCCCTCCTTTTTTCCACGATTTAATTGTTGCTCCACCAATTTTCTCATAACCTTTATCGTAATAATAACCATTATTCATGTCTATGACATTTTCATTTAAAGCTGCTGCAAATGACAATGCTTTAAAAGTTGATCCAGGTTCAAAAGAAGAAAAAACAGGAAGAAATTGATTATAGACTTTATTATCATATGCTTCATAATTATTATTGTCATATGTAGGACGGTTACCTATTGCAAATATTGTACCATCTTTAGGATTCATTATTAAACCAATGATTTCTTTAGGATTATATTTTACTTGAGCATTAACAATTTCTCTTTCTAAAATACCCTGGATGTTTAAATCTAAAGTTAACTTCAAAGAAAGTCCTTGAATAGGTGCAACAATAGTACTTGTTTCATTTTCAAATAATCCACCTTTTGCATCCATTAAATAATTTAATTGACCATCAACTCCTGTTAAATAACTATCATATATATACTCAAGTCCAGCTAATCCCTGATTATCAATACCTACAAATCCAAGTAATGATGCTAACTGTTCTTTATATGGATAAGTTCTTTTATTATCTGGCACAAGATATATGCCTTTTATGTTTAAATCAGAAATAGCCTTAGCTTGCTCATCATTGATTTTTTTACCCTCGGGATGAATTCTTACCATTGACGTATTCTTACTAATTTTATTTTCTAAAACATTGGTATCCATATTTAATATAGGAGCAATTAACTTAGCTGTTTCACTTTTATCTTCTATTTGAAAAGGAATTGCTACTACACTTACAACTGGTTCATTATAAGTCAGTTTTGTACCATTACGATCAAATATAAAACCTCGAGAAGCAGTTAAAGGCAAACTCCTTTGCCACAAATCCGTAGCTAAAGAAGATAAAATGTTATTACGATAAATAGTTAAATAAGAAAGTTTTATTCCAATAATTAATAATAATAATGATGTTATTACAACAATAATAGAAATTCTTTTTTTTGCAGTAGCATATATCATTTTAATTCCTCATTAAATTTATGCTTATCAAATAAGAATAATTATTTATTTAATTACTCAATTAAGATGTAATTATGTGATTTTTATGTTATTATAATATTGTTTTTTTAAAGGAGATATACAAATTATGAAACGATCAGATGCTATCGGAAGAGTTTTATATCGCGAACCACAAATTAAAAAACGTGCTAAACAATTAGCTATCGAATTATCAAAAGATTACAAAGATAAAAATCCAATTGTCGTTTGTACATTAAAAGGAAGTTTTATGTTCTTTGCTGATCTTATGAAAGAATTTGATTGCAATTGTGATGTTGCTTTCATTAAGGCATCAAGCTATATGAATACAACTTCAACTGGTAACGTAAAAATTGAAAATACTACTCTTCGCGAGATTAAAGATAGACATATTCTAATAGTCGAGGATATTGTCGATACTGGCTATACAATTGATGCATTAACAAAATATTTCAAAAAACAAGGTGCTCTATCTGTTGAAACATGTGCTATGTTAAATAAACCTAGTAGACGTATAGTTAAAGAAATAAATCCTAAATATATCGCTTTTAATATTGATGACTTATTTGTTATTGGTTATGGATTAGACTACAATGAAAAATATCGTAACATACCATGCATTGGTGTAATCAATCCAAAATATATTGAAGACTAATAAAATTTTAAAAGGAGTATTATCTATGAATCAACAAAACTACGATGTAATTATTGTCGGTGCAGGCCCAATGGGTATTTTTACTGCATATGAACTTACAACATTATTTAATGATAAAAAAATCTTATTAATTGATAGAGGACACGATATTTATACAAGAAAATGTCCTGTTTTAGAACATAAAATTAAACACTGTCCAAAAGATAAAGATGGCAATTCTGGTTGTAAGCCTGCATGCTCAATGACTAATGGTTTTGGTGGTAGTGGTGCTTACTCAGATGGAAAATTTAATATTACTGCTGAATTTGGTGGATGGATGACAGATTATTTACCAGAAGAAGAGGTTTTAGAATTAATTAGATATGTAGATAATATTAATCTTAAACACGGTGCTCCAAATGAATTAACTAAACCATATACTCATGAAGTATATGAAATCGAAAAAAAAGCAATATCAGTTGGTTTAAAACTTTTAAGAAGTGAAGTTCGCCATTTAGGTACAGAAATTAACTTGCAAGTTCTTAAAAATATATATGAAGAACTAAAAAAGAAAATGGACTTCTTATTTGAAACTAATGTTATAGATGTCATTGTTGAAAATAATGAAGCCAAAGGTGTTGTCTTAGAAAATGGTGATAAATTATTTGCAAAAGCAGTTGTATTAGGAGTTGGTCGTGCTGGTTCTGAATGGCTATCTCAAGTTGTTAAAAAGCATGGCGTTGAAGTAACAAATAACCGAGTTGATATCGGTGTACGTGTTGAAACAAATAACATTATTATGGATGATATTAACAAATATCTTTATGAAGGTAAATTCATTTATAATACATCAGTTGGTACTCAAGTAAGAACATTCTGTTCTAATCCATCTGGACACGTTGTTATTGAAAATCATAATGGAGTAATGGTATGTAATGGACATTCATATCATGATGAAAAATTAGGAAGTAATAATACTAACTTTGCTTTACTAGTTTCACACTATTTTGATGAACCATTTAATGATTCAAATGAATATGCTCGTTTAGTAAGTGAATTAGGTAATAAATTATCTGGTGGAACCGTTTTAGTACAAAAATTCGGTGATATTTTAAAAGGAAGAAGATCTACAGCTAAACGTATTCAAGAAGGATTTGTTAAACCTACATTAAAAGAAGCTGTCCCTGGTGATTTATCAATTGTTTTACCTTATTCAACAATGATTTCATTAATTGAAATGGTTAAAGCTTTAGATGTAATTACTCCTGGTATTGCAAATGATCATACATTATTTTATGGTGTAGAAGCAAAATTCTACTCTGATAAAGTTAAAACTGATTCCAACTTTGAAACCGCAATTAAAAATTTATATGTTGGTGGAGATGGAGCTGGTATTACAAGAGGTTTGGCACAAGCTGGAGCTAATGGTGTAAAAGTAGCTCGCTCAATAAAAGAAAAAGGTGTACTTTAATATGTTAATTAAAAATCATGAAATTAAAGGTGTTATTTTTGATCTTGATGGCACCTTAGTTGATTCATGTACTGTATGGGCTGAAGTAGATAGAGATTTTTTTAAAAAAAGGAATATGGATGTCCCTTCTGACTATTCTAAAGCTATTGCTCATATGGGTTTAGATAAAGCAGCAATTTATACAAAAGAAAGATTTAACCTTCCTGAATCAACTGATGAGATTTTAGAAGAATGGAAGAATCTATCTGTCCATCGTTATGAACAAGATGTTGAATTAAAAAGTCATGCTAAAGAATTTATTCAATATTTGTATAAAAATGGTATCAAATTAGCCGTCGCAACTGCAAACGAACCTAATTGTTATGAACCATGTTTAAAACGTCATGGAATATATGAATACTTTTCTTTTGTTGAAAATGTACGTAAATTTCCAAATGGTAAAAAGACTCCGGATATATATCTTGATGTAGCTAATAAATTATCTTTAAAACCAGAAGAATGTTTAGTTATTGAAGATATAGTAGTTGCTTTAAAATCAGCTAAAAGTGCTTCTTTTAAAACAGTAGCAATTTATGAAAAAACATGTAATGAAGAAAATTTAAAAAAAGAAATAAGCGATATTTATATAAAAGATTTTATTGAATTAATAAATGATTAATAAAATTATTACTATTTATCAATCTATAAAATGTCAAAAGACTAGTGATTATTTCACTAGTCTTTTTGATTGAATATATAAGTTAAATTTCAGTTAATTTAAAATTAATATCAGTTAAAAAGAGCAGAAATTTTTCTGCTCTTTAAATATTTAATTATTAGTAATTTCTTTTTCTTCAATAGTTTGTGCTTTCTTAATTTTTCTTGTAATAAAAATATAACGGAATAATTCGGCTCCAATATATGCTAGAGTTCCTCCAATTAAAACATCACTCATAAAGTGAGCTCCTGCAACAATACGACCAAGAGCAACTATACCAGTATAACAAATAGGTATTACATACCATAATACTCTCCATTTTTTGTTATTAAATCTTTCAAATACATCAGGTAAACAAATTAAAGCATAAATGGTACCAGCTGAGAATGTATGGCCAGATGGGAATGACTTAAAGCCATCACTACTAACAACTCCAGGATATAAAGCCTCAACTGCTTCTTTAGCATCGCTTATAACATACCAAGGTGTATAATAACTAAAATCATTTCCTATTAAAGTCATAGCACGGAAACGCATTCTTCCAACTGGTCCTTTGATTAGATTAATAATCATATATAAAACACAAGTACCAATAATTACAAATGCAAAATTAAATAATTTACGATTATTATCAAATGAAACTTTATGATAGAAAATAACACCAATGGCAGTAGTTGAAAGGGATAAAGTAATCATTACTAGAAGTCCCCACCACGAATATAAATAATCTTTTACAGTATGTTGATTTGTTATAAATCTAGCAATATATTTCATTGTATCGTGGTAAAAATAAAATATTAAACCAAAGCCAATTAATAAAAACAATAAAGATAATAATCTTCTAGCATCCTTAAATTGATAAAAATGATGCATAAATATTAAGCATGCAAATCCTCCTAAAAAGAAGATAGGAAAACTACCAATGTATTCAATAATCTGACCAAAAATATTAGATGTATAATATTTTCCGGATTCTAAACCACCAGAAGCTAAAATTTTGCTTATTTGTAAATCTAAGAAAGTTGCAATAATTAATAATGTAGCAAAAATAGATACAAATAAACAAATTTGTAATATATTTTTTTGAACTCTACTCATATAAATACTCCTTTTTAAATATTTTAACATATTATCTATCTATTTTCATTAATAAAAAAACTCAGTCCTAGCACAACTGAGTTTCAAAAAGGGGGATTTGCATATTATTGTTAATAATCTGCATATTAGAAAATTGAAATAATTTTTGGGGGTATATTTCAATCACTAATCATTTTATTTACTAAAATCTAATAGTTCAACTTCATCAATTTCTTCTATTTGAACATCTTGAACATCATCATTTAGAAGTAATTCAATTTGTTGATTTAAAGCAAGATTTTCTTTTTTATATTGTTCTGCTGCTGGAATGAGAATGCCAACTGAAGCAATTGCCATGCAGCATGAAATAATACCTATTTTTTTTGCTTTGTAGTCTTGAGATGTTTTGTTAAATTTTTTAATTTTGTTTTTCATCTTTTCTCATCCTTTCTAATGTTATTTTCTTTCAATAACTCTTAATTTTGCACTTTCAGAACGAGGATTTCTTTTAAGTTCTTCCTCACTGGCAACAATTACCTTTCTATTGATTAACTGATAATCAACTTCTTGATCTTCAGGTAAACTTGGTATCCATCTAGGTGTTGCTTTTGGTGTGCTTACTTCTTTAAAAATGTTTTTGACTATTCTATCTTCAAGTGATTGGAAAGTAATTATTGCCATCCGTCCTTTTGAAGATAAAAGTTCCAATCCATCCTTAAGCATTGTTTCCAAAACTTCTAATTCTCTATTAGTTTCGATTCTTAAAGCTTGAAACACTTGCTTTGCTGGATGACCTTTTTTGGATAGTTCCTTACTAGGTAAACTTCTTTTTATGATATCAACTAGTTCAAATGTTGTTTCGATTGGTTTTTGTTCTCTTTCTCTAACAATTCTTTTAGCAATCTCATATGCATATTTTTCTTCACCATATTCTCTAAAGATTCTTGTTAAATCAATTAATGAATATGTGTTTACGATTTCATATGCTGATAAATTTGCATTTTGATCCATACGCATATCAAGTTTAGCATCAAATCGATAACTGAAACCTCTATCACCTTGATCAAACTGTGGAGAACTAACACCTAAATCAGCTAAAATTCCATCAACTTTAGTGATACCTCTTTTAAGAAGTTCATCCTTAACGTTTTCAAAGTTAGATTTTATGACTTCAAAATTGGAAGATATTTTACTTAATCTTTCTATAGATGCTTGAATAGCATCGATATCTTGATCAAAGCCTATTAGTTTTCCTTTATGTGAAAGTCTTTTTAAAATCTCGGAACTATGACCTGCTCTTCCTAATGTAAGATCTATATAGATACCATCAGGATTAATATTTAGGTTTTCAATAACTTCGTTTAATAGTACAGGAATATGTTCATTATTCATAATTATTTTAACGAATCCAAATCCTTTGCATTTTGTTCATCGTTAGAATATGCATTATCGAAATATTCATTCCATCTTGCTCTATCCCAAATTTCTAAATGATCAATAGCACCAACGATTGTTATTTCTTTACCTAAATTTTCGCGAACTAGAAGTTTGCTTGGTAGTTGTAATCTTCCTTGCTTATCTATTTCGCACTCATCAGTAGAACCAGCATTAGCTCTAATGTGAGCTCTTGATTGTGGATTATTGAAAGATAATGAAGATAATTCAGTTAAAATCTTTTCGAAATCTTTTTCTGAATATAAATTTAAACATCCATCCATACCTTTTGTAATATAGACTACTGTTCCAAGGGCTTCACGGAATTTAGCAGGAATACAAATACGTCCTTTAGCATCCATAGTATGTTCAAAATTACCAAAATACATATTTTTATTGCCACTTCCTTCCACTTTCATCCACTTTCTACCTAAATTATAGTAATTTCGACAAATAATGTAAAGAAAAAATCCAAAATTCTACAAATTTTTCGAAAAAAAAGCACTAGAACTTTATCTAGTGCTAATAAATATTACCTAATCTAAGTCTAAATTGTCTAATTTTGAGAATCTTGGATCAACTTTATTTTGTTGTTTTTCTTCGTATTCTTCCTCTGTTAATACTTCATAACCATCTCCAGAAGCTGGAAGTTTAGCTCCTTCTTTTACAACTTTAGAAGGAATTTCAGTTATTAAGATTCCAAATATATATGGAATTAAATCAATTTCTGGATTATCTACATAAAAGATATTATCATCTTCTTCATCTTCATCAAGCATTGAAAAATCAATGTACTCATCAGTATCAACAATATAATCAATAGGTTCTAAAGTATATGCGCATTGAAGAACTACTGTAGCTTTAAGTTGAACTAATACGCGAACAATATCTCCATAATCACAGACTTGAACTTCAACATTACAAGTTTTTACATCAATTAATGAATTAATATCTTGTAACATATCTTTTGGAAAAACAATATCTTCCTTTAATACTTGATTATTATATCGTGATAAAGCATTTAAATTAATTTTCATTTTACTAACCTCTCAAAATAATATTGTGAACCTTGAATAATTCTTCTTTAATTAATGATTCAGCATTAGTTAATTCTTTTTCTTCTAAAGTTTTATCTTTATTTTGATAAGTAATCTTGATAGCTAATGATTTGTATCCTTCTTCTACATGTTCACCAACATATTCGTCAAATATTTCAACATTAGCAACTAAATCTTTACCAGCAATTTTAATTGTTTTAATTATATCAGCAGCTGAAACTTCTTTTTTAACAACAAGTGCTAAATCTCTTTCAACAAAAGGATATTTAGAAGGTGGTACCATTTTAGAAATAGAAGTTTTCATTTCAATAAATGATGTTAAGTTTAATTCTAAAACTTGGCAACTTGTTTTTCCTAAATCATACTTCTTTAAAATGTTAGGATGTACTTCACCAAATACACCTAAAACTTTTTTACCTTGAGTAACAACACAAGATCTTCCAGGATGGAATTCTTTTTTATCTGAAACAAGTCTTTCTAATTTATATCTAGTTGAACTAATTCCTAATAAATTCATTATTCCTTCAAATAATCCTTTGATACTATAGAAAGAATATGGGATTCTCTTCATCTTATGTTGATACAAATCATCACCACATAAAACTATTGCTAAATGTGTTTCTTGTCTATTTTTAGTATTTATTTCACTTACTTCAAATAAAGCTAAGTCACGTGCTTGTCTAGAAATATTATATTGAACAGATTTTAATAATGAAGGTAAAATATTTTTTCTTACTGTTTCATGCTCATCAGTCATTGGATGTAATAAGTCATATGTTTCATCGTTATTAACATATTCAAATTCATGTGTTTCTTCTTTTCTTACAAGAGTATATGTTAATGATTCAAATAATCCGTTTGCACATAAATAATCTCTAACTTGACGTTTCTTTAATTGCTTTTCATTTAAACCACCAACAATTGTTTTTAAAGTTGGTAATTGAGAAGTAATATTATCAAAACCTAAAATTCTAATTACTTCTTCGCTTAAATCCGCAACACATGTCATATCAATTCTATGAGCTGGAATTATTGCTTCTAAACCACTCTCACATTTATTGATTTCAATACCTACTTGTTTTAAAACATCTAATATTTGTTCATCACTAAATGTTGTGCCTAAACGATTATTAATCTTTTCACATGTGAAAGGAATTTTTAATAAATCATGATTCATAACATCATATTTAATAATTGCACTTTCATCATGGCAATCACATAATTCTCTAACACATTGAGCAGCTAGATTTAAAACATATTCATGTTGATGTGGGTTAATACCCTTAACAAATCTAGAACTTGATTCACTAATCAAATTTAATCTAATTGATGTTTTTCTAATTGAAGCTGCATTAAAATATGCTGCTTCAATTACAATATTTTTAGTATTTTCATCAACTGCACAAGCTAGAGAACCCATAACTCCACCTAAGCACATTGGTTTTCCATCATTACAAATAACAAGATCACCTTTTAATACTTTATATGTTTGTTCATCAAGTGCAACAAAATCACCTTCATAATCATCACGAGCAACTAATGAAGCACTTGTTAATTTATCTAGATCGTACATATGTAAAGGTTGACCTGTTAATAGCATAATATAGTTGCCAATATCAACAATGCTATTAATTGATCTAACACCCATAGCAACAAGAGAATCTTGTAACCACTTTGGTGAAGGACCAATTTTTACATTTTTCATTACTTTAGCATAAAATAATGGACATTTATCAGTTTCACTACTAACTTTAAAATCAACTGGAGTAGTTTCAACTAATGTAGGCTTTGGTAATCTAACAGGACGAGAATATAATGCTCCTACTTCTTTTGCAACATTTAATAAAGAATTACAATCACTTCTATTAGCAAGTAATTTTAAATCTAAAACTACATCATCTAATCCTAGATATTCTAAAACATTTTCATTACCGACTTCAGCATCTTCAGGTAATTCCTCAATTCCGTTAATTTGTGCATCTGTTAAATATTTTTTATCAACACCTAATTCAAATAGAGCACAACACATACCACAAGATTCAACACCTCTAATGGAACCACGAGTGATTGTAATTTGAGGTAGAACTGCACCTTCTTGAGCAACAATGACTTTTAGTCCTTTACGTGCATTAGGAGCACCACAAACAATTTGTTTAATGCCTATTTTTGATCCGCAATCAACTTTTAATATATGTAAATGATTAGAATCAGGATGATTTTCACATTCAATAATTTGACCTATAACAAGTTTTGTACCACTAGCAAGATGTTGTACTTCTTCAACTTCAATACCAGCAAAAGTTAATTTAGAAGCCAATTCTTCAGGAGAAATATCTGAAATATCAACGTATTTACTTAACCATTTTAAACTTACTTTCATATTCTCTCCTCCTATTTCTTAGCAAATTGTTTTAAAAAACGAACATCGTTTTGATAGAAACGACGAATATCTTCAATGCCATATCTAAGCATTGCAACACGTTCAATACCGATACCAAAGGCAAAACCTTGATATTCTTCTGGATCATAACCAGACATACGTAAAACATTAGGGTGAACCATGCCACCACCTAAAATTTCAATCCATCCTGTACCTTTACAGACCGAACAGCCTTTACCACCACATTCATAGCATGAAATATCGACTTCAACAGAAGGTTCTGTAAATGGGAAGTAAGAAGAACGTAAACGAACTTCTCTTTTTTCACCATACATTTTCTTTAAAAATAATTCTAATGTTGCTTTTAGATTTCCTAAATTAATATTTTTATCAATTACGAGACCTTCAATTTGAGCAAATTGATGAGAGTGAGTAGCGTCGTCATCATCACGACGATATACTTTACCTGGACAAATGATTTTAATTGGTTGACCAGCTTTTGCTTTCATAGTTCTAGCTTGTACTGGAGAAGTATGAGTTCTCATTAATGTATTTTCATCAATATAAAAAGAATCTTGCATATCTCTAGCTGGATGATCATGAGGAATATTTAATAATTCAAAGTTGAATAAATCTAGTTCAACTTCAGGACCTTCAGCAATTTCATATCCCATCGAAGTAAAGATATCAATCATTTCATCTTCAATAATTCTAAATGGATTTTTACCACCCATATCATAATTAACTCCAGGAAGAGTAATATCAATAACTTCATCTTGTAATTTTTGTTGTAGTTTAGCTTCTTCAAGTAAAGTTCTTTTTTCTTCTAGTTTTAAAGTTAATTCATTTTTAATACTATTAATTTTTTGGCCAAAAGAGATCTTTTCTTCTCCTTGTAATTCCTTCATTTTAGACATCATTGCCATAAGTGGAGACTTTTTACTTAAATAAGTGTTTCTAACATTATTTAATGTCTCTAGATCACTAGACGATTCAATTTCACTTAAAGCTTGTTGATGTAAACTTTCTAATTCATCTACCATTTTGTTTCCTCCTAAAAAAAATCGTTCCTTAAAAAGGAACGACTATTGGCCGCGGTACCATCCTAGTTCGTAATATTAATATTACGCTCTTAATTACTTTAACGCAGTTAACGGAGCCATTACACTCATACTCCAAGGTGAATTCACTAACATTGATTTAGAATGGTTTCACTATTTCATTCTTCCCTAAAAACCAAGTGGTTAGTTACTATTTCTTTTCAACGTACTTTATTATATTAACATAAGTAAAAATAAAAAACACTCTTTTTATAATACATATTAATTTATTTTCATTATCCTATTATAATATTTCAGCTTAATATTTTCATTTAAATAATTCAGAATGACTTCCAACTCTAATTAATATTAGAAGATTTATATCATCATATATTTAATATATTAAAAGAAAATCAGGTCCTATATGACATTCTCTACATAATGAATAGTTACCTGACAATCTATGATCATTAAATTTAGGCTCTAAAGTTTCTTTATTTGATAATCTTTTAATTATTTCAAACAATAGGTCTAAATCTCTATGTTGTTTTGAAGCAAGTTTTACATCTTTTTTAAACTGATTTGTAAAATTTACCTCAAGATTCATAGATCTAAAGCTCCTTTTAATGCTTCTAAATCATTGAAACTTTTTTTATGATTTTTTGCTATTCTTCTTCCCTCTTCAATTGCATCAATAGTTTTTTGATTAGGAATATCAGCAATTAGATCAAAGGGAATACTATTAGTTCTTACTACCTGTCTAAAAAATAAATTAATTGCAGTAGTTGAATTGAGTCCTATATTTGCAAAAATAGTCTCTGCTTCTTTCTTTAATGAATCATCAATTCTTATATTTATATTAGCCATAATCTTATCACCTCATTAATATTATATACAATATGTAGTAAATGTCAATACATTATGTAGTTAATTGCTTTTTATTAATTGACAGAATTCTTGCAGCAATAATACTTTTCATTTAATATGCCTCGTTTTTTATATTGAAAGCCTTAATTATCATAATACTCTAATAATATCGAAATCTTTTATAATAATAGTGTCCCTGCTTCTAAGAAAGGAGTAAATTATGATAAAGGAAAGATTAGATCAAAATGATCGTATAAATCTACAAGCAGGAATTGCAAAAGGATATTCATTAAAATTCATAGCTGAGCAATTAAAGAAATCACGTTCAACAATCTATAGAGAGATAATAAATAATTGTACCTATAAAGATTGCCGTCACACATGTTCTCATTGTCAATTAAATTGTAAAGATAAAACGTCAAAATTTAAAAACGGGCAATGCCAAATATTTGTCGCGTTTCAATGTGAACATTGGAAATCTTTTCCATATACATGTAATAATTGTAAAGAGTCTCAATTTTGTACGAACAGAAAAAGGTATTATGATTGCGTTCAAGCAAATGCTGAATCAGTAAAAAAAAGAAAAGAGCCAAGAATATATAGAAATATCAATAATGAAGATTTAAGTGTTATAAATTCCATAGTAACTGACGGAGTAAAAAAAGGCCAATCTCTTCACCATATTTTTGTTAGTAATTCTAATCTTCAGAAGATTTGTTGTGAACGAACTATTAGAAGATATGTATATCGTGGATATCTCAGTGTTAAAGCTCATGAACTACCTAGATATGTTAGGTACGTGAAAAAATACGCTTATAAAGAGAGAAAAATTGTAAATGTTGAAAGAATGTTTGGCAGAACTTTCTCTGATTATAAGAAGTATGTAGAATCACATATGGACGAAAATATTTGGCAATATGATTCTGTAGAAGGAAAAATCACTAATAAGAAAGCTATACTTACAATAACATTACCTGAATATCGATTTCAATTTGGATTTCTTATAGCAAAACAAAACTCGAAATCTGTATTTAATAAAATGAAATTATTAAGAAAACTTTTAGCAAGTAAATTTGATGAAATATTTCAAATTAATCTTAGTGATAACGGACCAGAATTTACATTATTCCATGAAATTGAAAATGATACTAATGGTAATAAATCATGTAATGTGTTTTTTACAACTCCCTATAAATCAACAGATAAAGCATCATGTGAAAAAAATCATGAATTTATCAGGTATGTACTGCCTAAAGGGAAATCATTGGACTTTTTAACACAAGAAAAAGTTAATCTACTTTTTTCACATATAAATTCATATGTAAGGTTATCAAACAAAAATAAAACTCCCTACGATTTAGCCGTAGAGAGATTCGGAAATGAATTTATGGAAATCGTTGGAATTAAGAAGATTTCACCCAAAGAAGTTTTCCTTAAACCAGGTCTCCTAAAATAAATTCTTTTTAACAAAAAAGCAGGGATATTTTACAACATATCATTTTTCCCGGCTGTTGCAATGAGTTAGTCACCATTCATGCACAGTCTCTTTTGTTATGTCAAAATTATACCAAATATAATAACTTTTTTCAAATTTTGACGATGTAATTGCAACAACAAAAACGAACTATCCTCATTCATTGGTATATTTTATATTTTTGTTGCATTTATGTTGTCACTTAACAATATTAATTATTAGCAATTTTAATACGTAAAATGGTTTTATCATCTTTATAAGGTTTATTTAATTCATCATCTTGAATATTTGATAGATTAATAATTTCTTCTAGTTCTAAAGAATTAAATAATGTTGGTTTAGCAAATTGAATGAAATCACTTATACCATCGCTAACAAGATATATAGTATCTCCTTTTTCTAGATTTATATATGAAATATCTATATAATCAATAACACCTTTTTGACCATTAATTACTCCATAACCATAAGGAGAAGAACTAATATTGATAAACTTTGATGCTAACAAAGAACGATCTTTCTCCTTCTTTAGATAATCAAAAACATAAGTAGTTTGCTTGTCTGCAAAAATAATTTTGCGATTACCACGTACTAATATACCCATACAATCACCTACAGATGCATAAATCAATATATGATTTATAATTATTGCAACTATACCTACTGTACCTGGTCTTTCATATCCTTCAAATTCATCTTTACGCTTAGTTAATAAATCATTAACTTTTTCATTTGCAAAAGCAAAGCCTTGCTCCAATAAAAGTTTTCCTGTTTTATAATCGCTACAATCTATAATATGATCAAGTAAGTATTGATGGATAGTATCAGCAAACAATTTACTAATATCATAAGCTATACTATTTTTATTTTTATATTCTTCTTTTTTT
>JAXFTN010000073.1:0-6607 GCA_034176765.1 Bacilli bacterium
CAAGGCTTTAAAAGAAGAAGGACTTAATGTTCAATATGAAAATAGTGTGGAAGAGATGGTGAAGAAAATATGTCAATAAAGTTTAATGATGTAGATTTTATTTATTCACCTCATACTCCATTTGAATATCATGCATTAAAAAATATTAATGTCGAAATTGAAAAAGGAAGTTTTACAGCTATCGTAGGTCACACAGGTAGTGGAAAATCTACAATGGTTCAACATATAAATGGTCTAGTAACTCCAACTAATGGTGATGTAGTTGTTGAGGATTTTATTTTGTCTTCAAAATCAAAAGTAAAACATATTAAAAATTTGCGTAAGATGGCAGGTATGGTTTTCCAATTTCCTGAATATCAATTATTTGAAGATAACGTTGAAAAAGATGTTTCATTTGGACCTAAGAATTTTGGCTTTAGTAATGAAGAAGCTTTAAAAGAAGCTCATGAAGCTTTATCCTTAGTTGGTTTAGGTGAAGAATATTATAAAAAGTCTCCTTTTGAATTATCGGGTGGTCAAAAAAGAAGAGTTGCTATTGCAGGCATTATTGCATCTAAACCTGATATTTTGATTTTAGATGAGCCTACAGCTGGTCTAGATCCTCAAGGTGCAAAAGAGATGATGCAACTTTTTTCTAATATTCATAAATCAGGAGTTACTATTGTTTTAGTCACTCATGATATGGATATTGTTTTAGAATACGCTAGTGATGTAATTGTAGTTCAAGATGGTGAAATAAAAGAACATTGTTCCCCAGTTAAATTATTCTCAAAAGATAATTATGAACAATATTGTTTAGAAACTCCTATTGTATTTAAAACAGCTAAATTACTAATTAGTAATGGATTAAAAATCGATTTAAGTAAGATTAATAACATAAAGAGTTTAGCTACTGAAATTGTTAAGGCAAAGAAGGTGAATAAACATGAATAATATTTCACTTGGTCGTTATATGCCTTATAACTCTGTTATCCATAAAATGGATCCTCGTTGTAAATTAATTGGTTTAATTTTTTTGATGGTTTCAATCTTTATTTCATATGATACTTTTGGAATGACAATGTTGATGTATGGGGTATTAGGTTTAATTATTTTTATTATGATGCTTTTATCTCACGTTAAGCTTTCAATGATTTTCAAGCAATTAAAAGCATTATGGTTTATGATGTTTTTTATATTTATTCTTAATATTTTTATGGTTAAGGATAGTGCAAATGCAATGGTACATGGAGGCTTTTATGTTTTCCAAACAGAAAAATTAAGTTGGTATATTCATTATCAAGCCTTATACCAAACTTTTTATGTTGTTTATAGATTGATTTTAATGGTTGCCTTAACTACCATTTTAACAGCATCAACGAAACCTCTT
The DNA here is from genome assembly GCA_034176765.1 of Bacilli bacterium. Taxonomy (GTDB): domain Bacteria; phylum Bacillota_I; class Bacilli_A; order RFN20; family CAG-826; genus SUG2458. The sequence goes on from JAXFTN010000073.1 coordinate 1,370, forward strand.
GATTTAACTTATGCTCTTGAATGGTACATGACTCCATTAAAAGTCTTTAAATTTCCAGCACACGAAATAGCAATGACTATTTCAATCGCGTTAAGATTCATTCCTACTTTATTAGATGAAACAACACGTATTATGAAAGCTCAATCATCACGTGGCGTTGATTTTAAGGAAGGGAAATTAAAAGAAAAATTACGTGCAATTATATCTTTAATTATTCCTTTATTCTTATCAGCATTCCAAAGAAGTGAAGAATTAGCTAATGCAATGGAATCTAGAGGTTATGATCCTTCTGCTAAAAGAACAAGATATCGTATTATGAAATGGCATGTTAGAGATACAATGGGCCTTATTTTTAGTGTTATTCTTTTAGCAGGTGTTATCACTTTATCTGTTTTACATCTTGATTTAATTGCTTTAATTGGAGGTCTATTTTAATGCCTAGATATTTAGCAACATGTTCATATGATGGAACTCATTATAAAGGATTTCAAAAACAAATTGATGGAGGAACAATTCAAGATAACATTGAAGATGTTTTATCTAAATTATTGAATGTAAAAACTATTATTCATGCTTCTGGAAGAACTGATGCTCAAGTTCATGCTTATAATCAAACTTTTCATTTTGACACTATAAAGGAACTAGATACAACAAAATTTATTCATTCGATGAATTGTTTATTAAATGAAGACATTCATATTAAGTCTTTAAAAGAAGTTGATAGTGATTTTCATGCTCGTATAAGTGCTAAGAAAAAACATTATCGTTATGTAATAAATATGGGTGAAAAAGATCCTTTTTATATTAATTATCATTATCAATTAAATAAGAAATTAGATATTGATAAAATTAAGGAAGCTAGTAAATTATTTTTAGGTGAACACAATTTTCAAGATTTCACTTCAAAGGAAGAAGATTTTTCTTCTTTTATTAGAACGATTGATAATATTGAAGTAAACCAAGTTGACGATATTTTAATTCTTGATTTCTATGGTAACGGGTTTATGCGATATATGATTCGTATGATTGTAGGAACATTAATCGAAATTGGATTAGGAAAAGAAGATTCTTCTTTTATAGAAGAACATTTAGATAAAAAAGAACGTCGAATTATTTCTTATAAAGCACCTGGTAATGGTCTTTACCTAGTAGAAGTAATATATTAAAATAACATAGGGGTAACAAATAATGGCAAAAAAGAAGAATAATGTTTTAGATAAAAAAGTTAAAATTGAAGGTCATAAGTTTACAGTCAAACAACTATTGATAATAATTTTAGTTGTTGCTTTGATTGGCGCAGGTTTCTGTACCTATTGTTATTTTAGACCCTTTGTAGATATCCATTTACTTGGTGATCAGAACATCACACTTAAAAAAGGTGAAGAATATCAAGAACCTGGTTGGGTATTTACATATAATTTTATAGAAGTCGATCATGATTATGTTGATGTTACTTATAAAGATACACATAATGTAGAACTTGATAACATTGATGCAAATACAATTGGAACTTATATAATAACTTATCATTTTAATTATAAAAAAGCGGATAAATCTATTCAAAGATATGTTACAGTTATAGAAACAATAGAAACCGAAGAATTATCTATTCATTTCTTAGAATTAGGTAATGAATATACTGGTGATTCTGTCTATATTAAAGCAGGTGAAACTGATATTTTAATTGATGCAGGTAGCCGTAAAGGTAGTGCTGCAGCTATTAAATCTTATGTTGATGCTTATTGTACTGATAACAAACTAGAATATGTTATAGGTACTCATGGAGATCAAGATCATATAGCTGGTTTTGTTGGTAATACTTCTGGATCTACAAAAACAGGTATTTTATATCAATATAATATAGGTACGATTATTACTGCTTCTTATACGACTAAAACAACTACAATTTATTCTGATTATCGCGCTGCAATTGATAATTGTGCAACTAAAGGTACTAAAGTTTATACAGCTGGAGAATGTTATAATAATGAAAATGGTGCATCTCGTATTTATCAATTATCAGAAAATATTACATTAGAAATCTTATACAATTATTACTATTTCAATAATAGCACTGACGATGAAAACAACTATTCAGTATGTGCGATGATTAATTATGGAGATAGACATTTTATGTTTACTGGAGATCTTGAACTGGAAGGTGAAGAACATATGGCAGCCTATTATGATGGATCAACTCCTGAAAAAACTTTACCTCATGTTGATTTATTTAAAGCTGGACATCATGGATCAGGAACCTCTTCTAATGATTGTTTACTTGAAAAAATTACTCCTGATATTGTTTGCGTTTGTTGCTGTGCAGGTTCTACTGAATATACAGCAAATTATAATAATGTATTCCCAACACAAGATATGATTACTCGCGTTGCAAAATATACTGATCAAATATATGTTACAACTGTATTTAATGAAACCACTAAATCTCCTCAATCAATGAATGGTACTATTCTTGTTAAATATAATGGCGTTGACTTTAATGTTACAGGCAGTAACAATACTACTAAATTAAAAGATACTGAATGGTTTAATGAAACTGTTTACGTTGTATCAAATAACATAAGTTCAGGAAAAGGTAAGACTGATTTCTATACAGCTGAAACTGCAGGAGCTGTAGCTGTACCTCGTAGGATATGGCCAACCACAGCCTAATTAGTTTATTAGTTGTTATTTAAGGATATTCTAAAAAGGAATATCCTTTTTTAGTGTTGCAATAAATAATTTATATTTTATAATTATAACAACAAGTATACTTTTACGAGGTGATATTAATGGAAGAAAATGTATTAGTTGAAAAAAAGGAAAGAAAATATACAATTTATTCTCTTGTTGTATTTGCTTTATCACTTGTATGTTTTGGATTATTCGTTGCTTTAATTTTAATACCTAGCTTAGAATTTATTAATTCAATGAAAAACCCTGAGGGTGCTGAAGGATTAGGTGTTCTTGCTATCATGATGTTAGAAATTTATTTTGCACCTTGTTTTTTAGTAGTAGGTATTATGGGATTGATTTCGCTAGGTATTTCTAAAAAGAAACAAAAGAAACGTTTATTCGATTCGATAGCAACTCTTTTAGCTTTTGTATTAATTGTTCTTTCTGTTATATTATTTGTTTTATGTACAAAAGCAGCTAATAGCGTAAGTGGAAGTTAACAAAAACACGATTTAAATCGTGTTTTTTTAATAAAAAAAGAGCAAAAAAATATTAATAATTATTTTTTTTAAAAAATTAAAAAAAGTTCTTTTTTTATTGACTTTATACCTTAATATAAGTATTATATTAAATGGCACTATTGCCTAAATTGTCGTCCCGGTAAGACAGCAGTTTGGTAAGGAGGAAATTATTATGCAAAGACAAACAACTATGCAAAAGCCAAATCAAGTAGAAAGAAAATGGTACGTCATTGACGCTACTGACAAAACATTAGGTCGCTTAAGTACACAAGTAGCTACAGTATTAATGGGAAAACACAAACCATCATATACTCCACATGTTGACTGTGGTGACTATGTTATTATTGTTAACGCTGAAAAAGTTAACTTAACAGGTAACAAAGAAGAAACTAAAAAATATTACAATCACTCAGGTTATTTAGGACATTTAAGAGTTCGTACAGCTGGTACAATGAAAAAAGAATATCCTGTAGAAATGATTGAAAGAGTAGTTTGGGGTATGTTACCAAAAGGACGTTTAGGACGTCAAATGGTCAAAAAATTATTCGTTTACGAAGGACCAGATCACAAACACGAAGCACAAAAGCCACAAGCTTTTGATGTTAAATTCTAGGAGGAAAGAAAAATGGCAGCAAAGAAAAAAGATACAGTCCAATATTATGGAACAGGTCGTAGAAAATCTTCAGTCGCTCGTGTTTTCTTAGTTCCTGGTGAAGGTAAGATTTTAGTTAACGATCGTGATGTTAACGAATATATGCCTTATGCAACATTAGTTATGGATTTAAAACAACCATTAGAATTAACAAATACAGCTGACAAATTTGATGTCAAATGTACAGTTTCTGGTGGTGGATTTACAGGCCAAGCTGGTGCTATTCGTTTAGGTATCGCTCGTGCTTTATTATTAGCATCTGCTGATTATCGCGCACCATTAAAAGTTGCTGGTATGTTAACACGTAACGCACGTGCTAAAGAACGTAAAAAATATGGTCTTAAAGCAGCTCGTCGTGCTCCACAATTCTCAAAACGTTAATTGTTTGATTATTGTAATTGCAAAGACAAAAATATTAAGCAGGACTTCTTATCCTGCTTTTTATTTTTATAAAAAACATTCTAATATTAGTTCTTTATTTATATGCTGGTGGGCGAAAAACATTTTTTATATTTTGTGGAACAAAACAAAATAAAAGTTCCACACAGGAAGCTATTATGGAAAATATTATTTCTAATTTAATACAATTATAGGTGGTCTTTTTTGTTTGTTTAAAATGTGATATATTGAATATAGAGGTAGAAGTTATGCCATATAATGCTTTAATTGTTCCTACATTTGGTGGATGTCGAAAAGTAGAACTCGATTTTAATAATTATGAAGAAATGGGTAATGCTATTTATGCATCTCTTATTAAAATAATTATTACACCAATTACTATGAGAATATCTCAAGAACTTGGTTTTACAGTTGTTGGTTTTTATAATGCATATTGTGAAGAAGAATGTGACGAAGAAAATGAACTTATTGAACAATTTTCAGGAATGAAAAATATTAAGGGAAGTGTAGTATTATGTGGATTTGATAATGTATATACACCTTTAAAAGAATATCAAGTTGAAAGATTACTAGATTATTTAAGAACAAAGTATTAATTCTTTAGCTGCCTTTATAAAAATTTATGTAAAAAACTCTTGCAAAAGAAATTAGATTATTATATTATAAATAAGCAATGCAAAATGGGCCTTTAGCTCAGTTGGTTAGAGCGCACCCCTGATAAGGGTGAGGTCGATAGTTCAAGTCTATTAAGGCCCACCATTTTGATTCATTATGTCTAGTAATAGACATTTTTTTTTGCAAAGGAGGAATATCATGAAAACATTTAAAGACAAACAATTTTTAAGAGATTTTTTTAGAGTAAGTTTCCCAGTTATGTTACATGCTTTCATTTTATTTATTGTCTCTTTTGTTGATAATATTATGGTTGGCTCCATATCTAATGAAGCTATAAGTGGAGTATACGCTGCAAACCAAGCAACATTTATATTTATA
>JAXFTN010000074.1:0-2660 GCA_034176765.1 Bacilli bacterium
TGAACCAACCAAAGCTTCTATTTCTTATGGTACTGCTTCAACCGTTGAAGTAAGTAGTAAAAAATAAGTTGAACCAGAACCAATTATACCTGCTTATCCTGCAAGTGTTGATAAATTATATAATCTTGAAGTCCAAATTTATAGGGGTTATTGGATGATTACATGGTTTAAAGATAATTTTGCTGCATCAGAAACTTTAGAAGCAAGTATTCAAAAATTAGCTGTTGAAGAAGTATTGAATAAAGAATTACTTAATATTGCGCCTGGTAGTGAAGGACTTGTTTTACAACCATATTGGGGACCACTACTAAAAAGACCTTTAGCAAAGGGTACTATCGTAGGATTTTCTGACCATCATACAAGAGCACATGTTTATAAAGCAATTATTGAAGGAATCGCTTATGCATTACGAGATGCTTTAGAAAGTATTCAAAAAAGACTACATAAAAAAATTACTGAAATATCAGTTTCAGGCGGAGGTTCTAGAAGCGAAGCAATTTGTCAAATAACTGCTGATATATTTGGAATACCAGTAAGAAGAGTTCAAACAATAGAAAGTGGATGTTTAGGAACAGCGATTGTTGCATACCAAGGAATTGGTGTATTTAAAACAATTGAAGAAGGTATCTACGAGATGTCACATACTAAAGACTACTTTGAACCAATTTTAGAAAATCATGAAAAATATGATTATTTATTTAAAAATGTTTATCTACAAATGTACCCAAGTCTAAAGAAATTAAATAAATCACTTGTTAAATACAATCGTAAATATGTCAGAAATGAAATTTTATAAATTTAATAGTTCTAATTCACTTGTTAATCTCTCTAGCTCAATATTAAAGAGATTCAATGTAAAACCTGATCATGAAACTATTAAGCAAGTTGATGATTTATTAAGATTCAGTAACAAAGTTGTACTTTTGTTATTTGATGGAATGGGAAAATCGCAAATAGATAAACATTTAAATGAGAATAGTTTTCTATCTCATATGCCAAAAATTGAAATAGACTCAGTATTCCCACCTACTACTGTAGCAGCAACGAATGCTTTATTAGCTGCAAAGTTTCCTATTGAAACAGGGTGGTTAGGATGGTGTTCTTATTTTAAAGAAAAAGACACCATTCTTGATATGTTTTCCGGAAAGGAATCTTATGGAGATCAAGTATATGGTGGTCTTCCTCAAGAAAAAGTAGGATATAAAAATATTATAGAAAGAATTAAAGAAGCTAACCCTGAAATGTATTGTGATTCTTTCTGGCCATCATTTTCACTTCATAACGGATGTTCTAATTTAGATAATTTTATTTCTTCTATTAGTAATGCTCTATATGATAAGCAAGAATGTTTTATATATGGATATTGGGATAATCCAGATCATTTGACTCACGATAATGGAGTTAATTCTATCTTAGTTAAGGACTCTATAAATAATATAGATAAAAGCTTAGAAAAACTATGTAGTGAAAATAAAGATACATTATTTATTGTAATTGCTGATCATTCTTTAATTGATGTTAAGTATATTGTTTTAGATCAATATCCTGAAATTATTGATTTGTTAAAAAGACCATTTAGTCTTGAACCAAGATGCGCTTCATTCTTTATTAAAGAAGGAAAGGATGTAGAATTCAAAGAAACTTTCAATCGCTTATTTGGTGAACACTTCTTACTTTTATCAAAGGAAGAAGCTTTATCAAGAAAAATTTTTGGTGAAGGAAATAAACATCCTTTTGTTGAAGAAACCTTAGGTGATTACATTGCTATTTCATTAGATGAATATGCTTTTCTTTATCACTATAATGAAGAAGATACATTACTAGTGGCTCATCATGCAGGGGGAACTAAAGAAGAAACACAATTATATATGTATTTAATTAAGTTTGCTAGATAAATTTTCCTCAATAAAAGCTATTTATTTTTGTATAATTATAAAGGGGTACCATATGAAGAATAAGAAATTTTTACTAATATTACCATTATTTGCCTTATTAACAAGTTGTAATATAAGCAATATTTTTGGTGATAAAGATAACACAACAGATACAGGAAATAACGGTGATACAACGATACCAGACACTCCTAAAGAAAGAGAAAAAATATTAGCTCCTTCTTTTGATGTTCCACGTCGTTCTACTCGTAATGAATTTACATATGATGATTTATTCAATTTAGGAAATACTGTCGATATTAAAGTTTCAGTTTCAGATCAAGAATTACAAAAACTTCAAAGCGATTATGAGACAGGATATAAAACAGGATATAAATCAGATATTTATCGTCTTGCTGATTTAGTTACTATTAATATTATAAATTATGGAACCACATATACATGGGAATTTGAAAATGTTGGAATTCGTCAAAAAGGAAATACTTCTCGTCAAAGTATTTTTGATGGGGAAAAAGAATTGAATCTAAATCATTATAAATTGTCATTTGATGAAACATTTGATGATCCTGCATATTATGATGCTGAATTTATTGCAGCTCATAAAGCACCATTAAATGCAACTAGAGAATTTTTAGGTTTAACAACAATTGATTTAAAATGGGATAAGAATAATGACAACACTCATATACGTGAAGCTTATGCAAATTATATGTATCGTGCTTGTGGTGTGATTGTTCAACATGTTGGTTTATCTACTTTCTCAATCAT
>JAXFTN010000075.1:0-4371 GCA_034176765.1 Bacilli bacterium
TTACCACCATTAGTAATCTCATTAATTTTACCTTCTACTATTGGTTTCTTTAATGACACAACTATCTTAATGCTATTTTCTATTATAATCACTATGATATATGCTTTTGCTCTTTTTAAATTAAGAGATAAAAAAGAAAAGAAAGCACTCGCAATAGAAAAAGAAAATCAAGCACAAGAAGATACAACTAATAAAGAAGAATAAATCAAAGCCACTATGTTGTTCATAGTGGCTTTACTATATTTCTATAATTTAAGAAATAATCTTTCGTAGAACTCTTCACATTTAATTAAAGTTTCTACTTTAATCTTTTCATTCAATCCATGAATACCTTTTCGATCTTCATTTGTTACTTTAATAGGTGAAAAACGAATTACACAAGAAGATATTTCGTTGTAGTGTCGTGCATCTGTTCCACCTAACATAATGAAAGGAGATACAATAGTATTTGGATATGTTTCGATTGTTGTCTCCTTAATTAATCGATAACCTTCATTTTTAAAAGAACATTCATCATAAGTTTTACTAATATTAAAGGTTTCAATTTTTATATCTTTGTCTTTAATAACTTTTCTAATATGATTAACTACTTCGTCAACTGTATTAAATGGAGCAATTCTTACATTAACATTTGCTTCGACATGATTTGGAATTATGTTTGTTTGATTACCACCATTAATTGTTGTGAAAGCAAAAGTCGTTTGTAATAATGCACTAGTATCAGCACTAAGTTTAGTAAAAAGTTTCTTTACTAATCCTTTAAATAGCCACATATTAGCAAAAACAATTTTTAATCCAAAAGAAGTATGTCTACCCATAATGTTTAGTAATTCTTTTGTAGTGTTGATTAATTTAGGTTTCATAGGATGCTTTTCTATTTCTAAAAGAGCTTTATTCATTCTAATAATAGGACCATTTTTTCTAGGAGTAGAAGAATGCCCACCATTACTATCAATTGATAAACGTACGTTTACCATTCCTTTTTCAACAACTCCTAAAAATGCTGTATCTTCTTTAACACCAGGAAAAGCATTGTTTATAATACCTCCACCCTCATCAAAAACAAGAGCTGGTTTAATGCCTTCCTTTTTAAAATGTTCAACTATTTTTACTTGAGAATCACCGAATACTTCTTCATTACTTCCAAAACATAAATACAAATCATTTTTTGGTGTATAACCATTCATTAATGCTTTTTCTAAAGCAGTTAAAGCACAAGCCATTGTACATTTTGTATCTAGAGCACCTCGTCCATATAAATAGCCATCTATAACTTCACCTAGAAAAGGGTCGTTTTCCCAACCTTCTGTAACAGGAACTACATCATAATGAGCCATTAAAACAGTTGGATTAAGTGACGAATCTCCTTTTAATTTAAGTTTAATGGCATGCTCATTTGTTTTTGTAAATTCACATTTTTCAAAAACTAAAGGAAACATTCTTTTAACAGTATTAATGTATTTATCAAAAACACTAAAATCAATTTTATCTTTGTCTTCATATGAAATAGTAGGAATCTTAAGTAATTTTCCTAGATTTTCTACAATTTTGTCATCTACAGTAATTTCGCTTTTTTTATTATTGTAATTAGTTTTATCAACAAAAAAGAGTGCTTTTAGTAAAATTATTATCACTAGTAAACCTAATAATCCTAAACAAATATAAACTGCTTTCATAATATCCTCTCCAAATATTTAAAACTTCTAAAGTAACCTTTAGAAGTTATTTTTTAAAATCCAAAACCGCCGAAGCCACCTGCTCCAGGGAAGTTTGGTGGTAATTTTCCACCTTTCATCATGCTTTTAGATTGTTTCATCATTTCACGCATTTGTTCAAATTTCTTAAGCATACGATTAATATCGCTTACTTGCGTTCCTGAACCTTTTGCAATTCTTATTTTACGTTGAGCTTTTAAAATATCAGGTTTATGTCTTTCTTCAAAAGTCATTGAATTAATAATAGTTTCCATTAATTTCATTTCTTTTGAAGCCATTTCCGTTTGCTCTTTAGAAATTTTAGGCATACCAGGAATCATTCTTAAAAGACCTCCAAGGGAGCCAAGCTTTTGGATTTGTTTCATTTGAGCTAGCATATCATCTAGATCAAAAGTTCCATCCATCATTTTATTCATTGCTTTTTTGGTAGCTTTTTCATCTATGTTTTCTTGAGCTTTCTCGGCAAGTGTGATAATATCACCCATACCTAAAATTCTGTCAGCCATTCTTTCAGGATAAAAAATCTCAAGATCCTCAATTTTTTCGCCAACACCTGCAAATTTAATAGGTAGACCCGTTAAATGTTTAATTGAAAGTGCTGAACCACCACGAGCATCGCCATCAAGTTTTGACATTACTAAACCAGTTAATTTTAATCTTTCATTAAAAGCATTAGCAACATTAACTGCGTTTTGACCTGACATAGCATCTACTAATAATAAAACTTCATTTGGTGAAACAGCTTGCTCAATTTGATTTAATTCAACCATTAAAGGTTCATCTATTTCAAGACGTCCTGCTGTATCAATAATTAAAACATCATAGAATTTAGATTTAGCTTCAGCATATGCTTTTTTTGCAATCTCTACAGGAGAGACATTAACACCCATATTAATTAAGTCAACACCTACTGTTGTAGCCAAAGTTTGTAATTGATCAATAGCAGCTGGTCTATAAGTATCACATGCAGCAAGCAATACTTTTTTATGTTGTTTATGTTTTAATAAACGAGCAATCTTTGCAACTGTTGTTGTTTTACCTGTACCTTGTAAACCACAAACCATTATTACTGTTGGACCAATTTTAGCAAAATTTAATTCACTATCTCCTGATCCTAATAATGTTACCATTTCATCGTAAACGATTTTTACAATCATTTGAGAAGGAGATAATTGTTTAAAAACTTCTTGGCCAATTGCTTTTTCTTTGACTTTAGAAGTAAATTCTTTTACAACTTTATAATTAACATCAGCTTCTAATAAAGCAACTCTAATTTCTCCGAGCATTTCTTCCATATTTTGCTCAGTTAATCGTGATTGACCTTTTAATTTCTTTAAAATACCTTGAAATTTATCACTTAAAGACTCAAATGCCATCATTAATCACCTTCCTTATAGATTCTAATTTTTCATTAGAAGAAACCTTTTCTTCATTAAGTATATTATTAATTTTGTTTTTCTTTTCTAATAAATGTAATTCTTCTTCAAATTTTTTGCATTTTTGGATACCTTTTTTTAAAGCGTCTTGGACTGCAGCTCGAGAAATATTTAATTCTTCAGCAATTTCACCAAGTGACAAATTAAAAACATAATATTGTTCTAACATTTGTTGTTGACTTTCTGATAACAAAACTCCATACGTATCAAAAAGCTCATTAATATAATTAAATTCGTCTAAATTATCCATATTTCACCTTAAAAAACAAAATATGAAAGAAGTGTGAAAGTTCCAAAAACTAAAAGATATATCGCAAACATTTTATAAAAGTATGGATTTTTATAAAAGCCTTTTAAATTTCCTCTAAAATTGAAAAGTGTAAAAACAAAAGCAATAACAAAATCAACGGCTAGGGAAGATGGTAACGCTGGAATACCCATATACAAAAATAAATAAAATAGAAGCGATTGAAGAATAATAAAACCTATTATCATTAAAATATTTCTTGTCATTCTTCTCCCCCTAAACATAATCCATATAAATATTCGTCTAAATCAAATTCTTGTAAATCGTCCATTTTTTCACCTAAGCCAATAAAACGAACGGGAATTCCAAGCTCATCACGTATTGCTAAAATAATACCACCTTTACTTGTTCCATCCATTTTTGTAACAACAATACCTGTGAGTTTAGTTACTTCAGCAAAACCTTTGGCTTGCAAAACACCATTTTGACCGGTTGTAGCATCAACTACTAAAAATACATCATGAGGTGCATCAGAAATTTCTTTACCTATAACACGACGGATTTTAGATAATTCATCCATTAAATTAGATTTATTTTGTAATCGCCCTGCTGTATCAATAATTATTAAATCTGCTTTAGATTTAATACCTTGATGAACAGCATCATAAGCTACTGATGCTGGATCTCCGTTTTCTTTTCCTATAACGATTTCACAATTTAAACGTTCAGCCCAAATCTTAAGTTGTTCAGTAGCTCCTGCTCTAAATGTATCAGCAGCTCCTAGTAATACTTTCTTACCTTGATTAATATATCGATGAGCTAGTTTAGCAATAGTAGTTGTTTTACCAACACCATTTACACCAACTACAAGTAAAACTGTTGGTCCATCTTTTTTAAATTGAATATCATTAATAATAGTCTCACCTTGTGTTGCATATGATGTAAACATCTTGTCAATAAGTATTTCATTAAT
>JAXFTN010000076.1:0-7202 GCA_034176765.1 Bacilli bacterium
TTTCATGACAACGCCTGTTGGAGTATCAGCAACCTCGCACTTCAATGCATGCATTAACGTTGAAATTTTAACAAAAATATATACTTGAGTCAACATTTTTTTGATAAGTTTTTATCTTTATTTGTGATTAATATAAACATTGAATTGAATATAAAAGTAATGTGTAAATAGATGCCCGATCTACTACTTTAGCTGATACATTTAACTTTACGTTTTGTAGTGGCACAAAAAAAGTTCTCACCAAGAGAACTTACAAGTTTAGTAAATAATTAATAATCGATACAAGTTTTAAAATACTAGTATTTACTTAAACATAGATTAAACATCTTTTTTTATAGCCACATTATTGTTTTTTTGTTTCACTTTGTATCTTAGAATACTCACATCCGCAATAAAGTTGTCGATACAAACTATATTCCTTTGCCATTTCTTGACCAATATCTATTCCTTTATTCTTTTTAAAATCTGAATAAAAGTATCTGGTTTTTGAATGAGTTTCTTCTAAACTTTTTCCTATCTTATTTAATATTTGACTATTTTTTTGTCTAGATATTGTCATAACAGTTGTAAAAAAATCGAAATTATTTTCTTCAGCATAATCATAAGCTTCTTTCATTCTTTTAGTATAACAAAGAACACATCTAGAGCTTCCTTCTTTTTGATCTTTAAAAGGTTCAAGATCTTTCATATATTCATCATGATTATATTTTACTTCAATTAAATTAATCTCATAGCCATAATCTTTCTTAATTAATTCAAGAACTTTTTTAAGTTCGTTTAATCTTCTATCGTATTCTTCATATGGATAAATATTTGAATTATTATATAGAATTGTAACATCAAAAATAGGACATAAAAAAGTAAGAGGAAAACAAGCACAAGGGCCACAACAACTATGCAAAAGTAGTGTTGGCTTTCTATCTTTATATTCTTCTTTTATACTATCTATTTCATCAAGTGATTTTAAATAATAATTAATCTTTCTTTCCATATAAAAACATTGAATCTCCAAAAGAAAAGAATCGATACTTTTCATTAACTGCATGCTTATAGAATTCTAAAGTAAATTCCCTACCAGCAAAAGCTGAAACTAACATTATTAAAGTTGACTTAGGCAAATGAAAATTTGTAATAAGTGCATCAATAGCTAAAAATTTATATCCTGGAAAAATAAAAATATTAGTATCTCCGCTGCACTCTTTGAATTCTCCATATTTTTGCATTACACTTTCTAGAGTTCTTGTAGAAGTAGTACCAATTGCAATAATACGTCTACCTTCTTTTTTTGCTTTATTTAAAATATCAGCTGTTTCTTGAGACATCATATAAAATTCACTGTGCATTACATGTTCATCAATGTCTTTAACTTTAACTGGTCTAAATGTTCCTAAACCAATATGTAAAGTAACATCACAAATAATTACACCCATTTGTTGTAATTTTGCAAATATTTCTTCTGTAAAATGAAAACCAGCAGTAGGTGCTGCTGCACTACCTTCAACTTTTGCATAAACAGTTTGATATCTAGAATTATCACTTACTTGTTCATGAATATAAGGTGGTAAAGGCATTTTACCTAATTCATCTAATACTTCAAAAAAGATACCTTGATATATAAATCTAAAATGTCTTAAACCTTCATCTAAAACATTAATACATTCAGCAATTAATTTACCTTCTCCAAAATCTACTCTTGTTCCTACCTTTACTGCTTTAGCATTACCAACTAGACATTCCCATGTGTCTTTATCAATTTCTTTTAAAAGTAATAATTCAATGTGAGCATGTGTTTGTTCTTTAACACCAAACAATCTAGCAGGAATAACTTTTGTATTATTTCTTACTAAAACATCTCCAGGTTTTAAATAATTAATAATGTCATAAAAATGCTTATCTTCATATGTATTATTTTCTAAATTTACAGCAAGTAATCTAGAATGGTCTCTTTTATCAGCAGGAGATTGAGCAATTAATTCTTCAGGTAGATAAAAATCATATTGGTCGATACTATTCATTTTTAAAACCCTCTTTTGTCTCCATATTTTTTAATAAATTCATCTTTGAAATCGCCAAATCTATCTTCTTTAATAGCAGTTCTAGCTTCTTCCATCATATGAATTAAAAATCTAATGTTGTGAATACTTAATAATCTTTTTCCTAAAGTCTCATCACATTTATAAAGATGTCTAAGATATGCTTTAGTATAATTTTTACAAGTATAACAATCACATTCTTCATCTAAAGGAGAAAAATCATATTCATACTTTGCATCTCTAATATTAACTCTTCCTTTAGAAGTCATTAATGCACCGTGACGAGCAATACGGGTTGGTAAAACACAATCGAACATATCAACACCCATTGCAATACCTTCTAAAATATAATCAATAGATCCTACACCCATTAAATAACGTGGCTTATCTTCTGGTAAATAAGGAACACTATATGAAACCATTTCAAACATTACATCTTTTGGTTCTCCAATAGAAGTTCCACCAATTGAATAACCATCAAAGTCCATTTTAACTAATTCTTCAGCACAGTGTTTTCTTAAATCTTTAAATTCTCCACCTTGAACTATTCCGAACAAAGCTTGGTCATCTCTAGTTTGAGCTTCTTTTCCTCTTTTAGCCCATCTTAAAGTTCTTTCAACACTTTCTTCCATATAATGATGAGTTACTGGCCATGGTGGACATTCATCAAAAGACATGATAATATCAGCTCCAATTTTTTCTTCAAGTTCAATGACACTTTCTGGAGAATAAAAACACTTTGCACCATTCAAATGATTTTTAAAAGTAACTCCCTCTTCAGTAATCTTACGATTATCTGCAAGAGAAAAAACTTGGAACCCACCAGAATCAGTTAGCATTGGTCCATTGTAATTCATAAATTTTTGAACCCCACCAGCAGCTTTAACTACATCAGCTCCAGGTCTTAAAGATAGATGATAAGTATTAGCGAGAATAACACCTGCACCACATTGTTTTACTTCTTCAGGGGACAATGCTTTTACAGTAGCAAGAGTACCAACTGGCATAAACATTGGAACTTCAACATCACCATGTGGTGTATGTAATATTCCATATCGAGCACCAGTTTGTTTGCAAATATGTTTAATTTCTAAATAGAATTTACTCTTGTCCATTCATTCATACCTCCCTAATACTTTAAGCCTTTTAATAATACCACATAATATTTGTTTGTACATTTATAATTAAAAATAACTCTTCTAATTTAATTATAAAGAGTTACTTCTAGATATCTATTCTTTTTTTAAATAAACTTTTTTAACTTCATTAATTAATTTCCTTGCTAAAGTTTTATGGGCTTCAGCAGTAATAGCGTTTTTATAAGCAATATAAACTAATGATTTTAATAATTTCTCATCATAGATACTTTGCTTATCTTCATTAGTTGGATTACCTAATTTAGAATTAAGAGTTTTATAAGCAAAGTCCAAATCTTCTTTAAACTCTTTTGATAAGTTATTATATTCTTTATCATGATAAAGTTTATATATTTTAAATAATTCATAATGATCATCTTTATGACTATTTGTATCCAAATTTAAAATAAAAGATACATCGTCTAAAGATACAACTTGCTTTAATAAACAAATGCTTATCAAATAAGCAAGATGTTCACGTGAATATTTTTTCTTATCAGGTGAAGGTATTGTGCCATCTTTAACATAATTATTAATCATATAAGATGTAATTAACTTTTCATCATCTACACAAGAATAAGGTTCTAATATTTTTTGAAGATACTTGATGGTTTGTTCCATTAACAAGCCATTAGATGGCATATCTTCTAAAGCTGGAATACTATCTTCCTTTAATGAATCTAGCCATTCTTGAATATCATTACCTATATTTACACTCATACGTTAATACCTATTATTCTGACTCTTTCTTTGAAGATTTACGAGATATTTTTGTGCTACTAGATTTTGTTTTTTCTTCTGCAACACCATCATTCATTTTAGATAATGATTTCTTATTCTTAGGAGTTTTAGCTGATTTAGATGTGGTTTCCTTTTTGGAATCTTTCTTATTTAACTCTTCTAGTCCCTCAGCCATCATTCTTAAATATTCTTGACGTGCTTCATTTAATTCTGGATTTAACTCAGCATCGATTGCAACATTATTAGTATTAGAATGAGAACTTTCTACAATAGCAGCTTGTTTTAATTCTTCTACATCTTGTTGCTTTTCTTTTCTAAATGTATTTAAGAAATCAACATGATCAAATGTTAAATTAATTAAAATGAAACAAATAAATCCAATAAATAAAGATAAGCCTAATGCTCCAAAAACTGCAAATGATATTAAGCTATATTCATTAAGTCTAATTGCCCATCCAATTATAATTAATATAAATGAAAGTAAAATAACTCCACTCATTACAATATTAGAGAAAAAGTTCCATTTCTTTGGTAACTTATTTGCGTATAAGATTTTCATTACTGAATCCACGATAACACTTGCAAGTAATAATGATAACAATACATATCCAATTATAGCAGCTGGATGATGAATATTAATTTCACTACGATTTAAAGTTGCGTTATAAGTTCCTAGAATAAAAAAATAAATAATCAAATTGATAAGACCACCTAAAATAAGATAATTTGTCTTTTTTATCGTTAGTGGGACAATGAATGTAACTAATATTAATAATGTTGGAATGAACCATAAAAATTGTTCATGAAATAATGCAATTGGATTATTATTTAAAATAATATCTTTTTCAAAAAAAGAAAAAGAACAAGCAACAAATAAAGCAATTACACAAATTGAAATCAATAAACTGATACGACTAAATAACTTTCTTTCCATACTACTTCCTACCTAACCAAAATCCTGGTAAATGTTATTATACCACACATGTTATATTTTTAACTATTTATTTTTTTATAAAAAAAGTAAAACTGGTGACTACCAATCACCAGTTTAATTATTATCTTTTATTCAATTCTTGAGAAACTATCTTAGAAGTTAAAGCTGGATTTGCTTTTCCTTGTGATTTTTTCATAACCATTCCAATCAAGAAACCTAAAGCTCTATCTTTACCTGCTTTAAAATCTTCTATTGATTGTGGATTTGCATCAAGTACTTCAGTAACAAAACCTAAGATAATGTTTTCATCACAAATTTGAGTCATGTTCATCTTATCAGCAATCTTGTTAGGATCTTCATCTGTTTCAACCATCTTTTCAAATAATTGACGAGCTTGTTTGGAAGAAACTGTTCCTTTTTCAACCATATTAACAAGCTTAGCAAGATGTTCTGGAGATACTTTAAAATCTTTAATTTTAATAGCGTTCTTATTTAAGAAAGATGCTACATCAACCATCATCCAGTTACATAATAATTTATATGATGTTGTAAAAACGCATGCTTTATCAAAATATTCTGAAATCTCTTTATCCTGTAAAAGAATATCCGCATCATAATCACTTAAACCTAATTTCTCTTTATAACGAGCTAACTTAAAGTCAGCAAGTTCAGGACAAGTATTAATTGCATTTTCAACAAATTCATTACTTAATAAAATAGGTGTGATATTTGGTTCTGTAAAATATTTATAATCAGCAGCATCAGTCTTTTTACGCATTAAGACTGTTTCTTTTTTTGCTTCATCAAATCTTCTTGTTTCTTGTTCAACAAGTTGACCAGAAAGGATTAATTTTTCTTGACGAGCAATTTCAAAATCAATAGCTCTTTCGACATTAGATGTTGAGTTTAAGTTTTTGATTTCAACCTTTGTTCCAAATTTTTCTGAACCAACAGGTCTAATGGAAACGTTAACGTCACATCTTAACGAACCTTCTTCCATCTTTCCATCACTAACATCAGAATAAACAACAATAGATTTTATCTTTTCTACATATAATCTAGCTTCTTCACCATTTCTTATTTCAGGGCGAGAAACAATTTCAATAAGTGGAGTGCCTGCACGGTTATAATCTAATAAAGAATAATCACTCATATGAAGTTGTTTACATGTATCTTCTTCCATGTGAAGTCTTTCAATATTAATTTTTCTTTCTCCATTCGAAGTATTTAAAATTACATATCCATTGGTACCAATAGGTCTTTTATCTTGTGTAATTTGAAATCCCTTTGGTAAGTCAGCATAGAAATAGTTTTTTCTATCAAACCATATTTCATGATCAATATTCATATGCAATGCATTGCATACTCTAATTGCATTAATAACAGCTTGTTTATTGACAACAGGTAGTGTACCAGGGAATCCCATATCTAATACATTTACATTAGTATTAACATCACTACCAAAAGAGTTAGGTGAAGGTGAAAACATTTTAGATTTCGTCTTCATTTCAACGTGAATTTCTAATCCAATTATAGCTTCAAAATTCATTATTTAATCACCTTCTTTACTGAGAGATTTTTTAAATTAGTTATTCTTTCAAGAGCAGCTGCAAATTGGAAAACTTCGCTTTCAGCAAAAGCCTTACCCATAAAGTTAACTCCAAATGGTAATCCGTTTTCAAATCCTAAAGGAACTGTAATTGAAGGTAATCCAGCAAAATTTCCTAAAGCCATATGATTATCTGCAATTAAATATTCATCTGATAGTTGATCTGCTTTATGAGTAAATTCATAAGCTACAGATGGAGCAGCTGGTAAATAAATAACATCATTTGTTTCTAAAATTTTATTTACACAATCTACTAGATAATGACGCATACGTTGAGCTTTAAATAGTAATTCTTCTTGGTTCTCTTTTAATAGACAAAAACTGCCAATTACAAAACGACGTTTAATAGCAGGTGAAAATCCTTTTGTCCTTGAATTAATCATTACTTCTTCATAAGTTTTACCATCTAAACGAGGGCCATATTTAATTCCATCTAAACATGCATTATTTGAAGAACTTTCACAATTTGAAATAATCATATAAGTTGGTAAAATTGTTTTTAAAACTTTTGAAGGAATAGATATGTGATTGATTTTTGCACCTAAACTTTCTAGTTTCTTTAAAGAATCATTAAACGCATCAACAATTGTTTTATCTTTAATACAATTAACAATTTCATCAATAACTGCAATATTTTTACCTTCAATTGAAGTATTTAATAAACTAGTATAATCATCTACTGGTTTTGAAGAAGAAGTGGAATCATTAAGATCTCTTCCAGCTAGTAAATTTAAAGCATACGCTGCATC
>JAXFTN010000077.1:0-16574 GCA_034176765.1 Bacilli bacterium
CTTCAACTGAATATTATGGTAGTAATTTAAAAATTATAGGTGGATCTTTTACATTAGATACATATGATGATGCAATTCATAGTGAAAGTAACGTTGATATACTTGGTGGAGAATTCTTAATTAAATCAGGGGATGATGGAGTACATAGTAATATAAAAACTACATTATCAAATAGTAATATGACTATTAGTAAATGTTATGAAGGAATCGAAGGAGTGAATTTAATATTCGCTAAAGGTTCTAATATTAGAATATCGTCAAACAATGATGCTATCAATTCTTCACGTGGCAATGAACGTGATAGTGAGGTTTCAATAACATTTGAGGAAGGATGCTATGCTTATGTAGAAACTAATGGAGATGGAATAGATAGTAACGGATATGTATATCAAAATGGTGGTACTGTGATAGTGGTTGGACCAAATTCTTCAGGTAATGGACCTTTAGATTCTGATTTGGGTTATTATGAAAATGGAGGCTTACTTTTAGCACTTTCAATTTCTTCAGCTATGACTGATGCTAATATTTCTTCATCTTCTTCTCAATATACTTTTATGACAAAAATATCTTCATCATCAAGTGGAATATATTCAATATGTGATTCATCAGGAAATGAGTTAGTTGGTTTCAATACAAGCTTTAATGTTGGATTACTTTTCTTTAGCTGTCCATCCTTACAAAATAATAATACGTATTATATTTATGGTGGTGGAACTCATGATGGTGAGTTAAAAGATCTTTTATATACTAGTGGAACACATAGTAGTAAATCACAAATTAAAAGCATTACAATTACATCAAAGTTAACAAGTCAATCTTAGCAAAAGATAAATTTTAAATCTTCCGTCCATTGCTTCATATTATTTTAGTGTGAAGCAATGGATTTTTATTAGCACGAAAAAGAGCATTAAAAAGTGTAAAAAATTAAGATAACCCTTACATATCCCCCTTATTTTTGTAATTTTCTTTTAATTTTCTTATGTAAAGTACTATATTTTTATATTAAATTACTTTATAATATTTTCATAAATATATTAATATTTATGATTATTATGTGTACGGAGGGCAATCTAAAATGAAAATAACAAAAAGAGTCTTTTTAGTTTTGAATATTATTATTGGATTTTTCCTTTTGTTTTTAACAATAAGTTCAATTAATGAGTATAACGCATTATATAGTGCTTCATGGACAATTAAAACGCCTGTTGGTAATGTAATCAGATGGTTTGGTGACGAAGAAAAAGATAGTACATTAAAGACAATATCTGTTGTTATTATCGTTGTTATCGCACTTTTATCTGGTATGCAATTAGGAAATAGTATTAAGAAAAAAAGAGGATTTATTTCTATATGTAGTCCAATTTGTGATTTCTTTTTATCATGTTGTAATATGATTTTATGTCTTAATAATGAACAATTATGGAGCAAGTTAAATGGTTTAGGTAAAAATATGATTATCTTTGCTTTGATTTTTGGAGCATTATTATTAATCGATTTATATATTACTAGAGTGTACAATAAAAAAATTGATAGTGATAGAGTTAAAGAAAATGTAGCAGCACAAAAGAAAGTAGAAGCTACTGTTACTCCTAATTCTAATATTCATAATCCTACAACTAATTATAATCCAACTGTAGAAAAACCAGCTAATTCTTATAGTAATGACTATAATAAAAATAGTTTTGAAAATAATAACAACAACAATAACAGTTTTAGTAATAACGGTTTTAACAATAACTATAACAACAATAATAATTCCTTTAGTAACAATAGCAATGATTATGGATATGGCAACAATCAAAATTATGGTCAAAATAACTATGGTAACAATCAACAAAATAATTTCTATAATCAAGGAAATAATAATCAACCAAATCCATATATGATTGGTGCAAATGATATCGTTTTAAATATTACAGTTGGACCTGCTGGTCACCAACAAACACAACGTATTATTTTAAATACCCAAAATGGATACGGTGCTCAACAAGCTTCTAATTCTCAAAATTATATACAAGAACAACCAAAAACTAATTCTTTTAAAGAGGAAGTTAATGAAGAAAAAGAAGAAGCTTTAGAAGAAAACAACGAATTTGTTTCTGAAGAAAAATCAGAAGTCCGTCCTCGTAGAGCATTTGATTATTATGATGAAGATGATGAAGAAGAAGATGAAAATAGTAATCAAGGTCGTGGAATGTCAGTTAATTCATTACTATCTCCAACTAAGGTAAACGCTCCTGCATCACGTAAACACGGATTACGTGATTTAATTAAAACTAGAAGTGAGGGTGGAATTAGTGCTTCACGAACTGAAAAAGATGAAGCTGCTTCATCTGCTGCTAAAGATTTATCAAAAAATGTTGATTTATCTGCTTTCGGTATTAATTTAGATGATATTAAAACCGAAGAAGATTATAAATTAGCTCTTGAAAAAATCTTAGGTGTAGGTTCAAAAAAAGAAGAAGTAGTTGTTGAAGATGAACCTGAACCTGATGATAATGATTTGGACTATGAATTATATCAAATTGAAGACTCTGACTTAAATATGGATGAGTTACGTGAATTAAAATTAATTATTGGCGATCCTTCAAATATGACATTTATTGAAAAATTTGAAAGTGCTGATGAAGAAATTAGAAAACGTTATTTAAAATTGAGATATAAATTACTAAGTTCTAAAGAAAAGAGATTAACTTCTCGTATCACTCGCTATTTCGATTCTTATTATTACAAAGGTAAAATTGTAGCTCGTATTACTATTCAAGGTAAAACAATTAAATTATTCCTTGCATTAGATCCTAAAGATTATTTAAATACTAAATTTAGCATATCTGATGAAAGTAATAAATTGATTTATCGTAATGTACCTACTTTAATTAGAGTTCGTACTGACATGTCATATGAAAAAGGCAAACGCCTTATCAGTGATATGTTGAATAAAAAAGATTCAGATATGTATGAAGCACCTGAAATTAAATTTGAAGAAAAAGTTGTCGACTTTAATAAAGTACCTGAACCAGAACCTGTTAAAGAAGAAAGTGTTGCTAATGAAGAAGTAAAACAAGAAAATACTGAAGTCGTTAGTGAAAATGTCACTCAACAAGAATCTGTAGCAAATGAAAATGAACCAAGCGTAAATGAAAATGAACCAAGTGTAAAAGAAAATACTAATGAAGAATCTTTAACAAATAATTCTGAAGAAAATAGTCAAGTTAATGAGGAAAAAGTTGAAGAAGCTACATTAAACGATGAAAGTACAGATAGTGAACAAAGTAGTCAAACTGAAGAAAATAATGAATCTATGGATACTTCTTCTGAAGATAAAAAACATTATGATTATGAAGATGATAATTCTGATGAAGATGTAGTAACTAAAATTAGATTTACTTCTAGAGATACTGTTCAAGAAACAAATGAAAGTAGTATTTCGTCAGATACAAAAGAATTTAATATTGAATACGATGAAGAAGGTAATGAAGTTTTAGTTGATCAAGATGGTAAGAAAATAGAAAATTCTAGTGATAGTGAAGTCACAGAAGATGAAAATATCGAAGAAGATACTTCTATTGATAACAGCGATGAAGAAGAATCATTTGATGAAGAACCTGGAGACGATGAATTTGATAATCCAGAGGAAGATAATGATTCAAATGAAGATGAAGGTTTCTCTGATGACAGTGATTCAGATGATGCAGAATCTGATGAAGATGATGAAAGTGATGAAGACGAAGATGATGAAGAAAATAAAGTATCATCTAAACCAAATCCATTTGCTAACATCAACAGAATACCTGGTACTGGAGAATCAGTAAAAAGAAAAACTTTTGCTGAAAAAATTGTTGAATCAGAGCAAACAACTAAAGACCAATATAGTCAACTTAAATCTTTATTAATATCATATGGTATGAAATCTAGGGTTGCTAAGAGTAATGAAACATTTAGATTTAAAAAACAATTATTTGTAAAAATAACTGTCCAAGGTAAATCCTTAAAAGTATTCTTAGCTTTAAATCCTGATGATTATGTAGGAACAAAATTCCCAATTAAGGATATGAGCTATAAAGCTTCATATTCTGAGGTTCCATTATTAATTAAAGTACGTTCTAATTTGTCATTTAAGAGAGCTAAAATTTTAGTTGAAGAATTAATGGCAAAGAAAGGGATCTTACAAGGTATTTATACCGAAATCAATTATGCTGAACTATTAGAAATAGGTCTAGAATAATTAAAATAGCGAAGAATTTATTCTTCGCTTTTCTTTTATTAATAAATAAAAAAGATATCAAAATTGATATCTTTTCATAATTATTGTTCTTTTGCCATTCTAACTTTAGCATCAGCTTTTTTACGTTCTGAAGTATTGAGTATTTTCTTACGCATGCGATAGGTTGTAGGTGTTACTTCTACAAGTTCGTCACTATTAATATAGTCTAAGCAAGCTTCAAGAGACATTTTTCTTGGAGTTTTTAAAACAACTGTTGAATCTTTTGAAGAACTTCTTTGGTTTGTTAAATTCTTTTCATTAATTGGGTTAACTGCAAGATCAATAGGATATTTGTTTTCTCCAATAATCATTCCTTCATATACAGGTGTTCCAGGTTCAATGAACATTATTCCACGTTCTTCAAGGTGTTGAATTGCATAATGTGTAGAAACACCAGTATCAGTTGAAACTAAAACACCGACAGGACGTTCACCAACACCACTATTTACACAAGGACGATATTCCTTATATGTGTGATTTATAATTCCATAACCTTTAGTTAGTGTCATAAAGTTAG
This sequence comes from Bacilli bacterium, assembly GCA_034176765.1. Lineage (GTDB taxonomy): Bacteria > Bacillota_I > Bacilli_A > RFN20 > CAG-826 > SUG2458. Next base: position 4,782 of record JAXFTN010000077.1, read on the forward strand.
TCATGAAACCTAAAAGGCCACGTGATGGAATAACATAATTTATACGGGTAGTTCCATTTTCTGGAATCATATCAATTAGTTCAGCTGATCTTGAACCTAAAGATTCCATTATTGTACCAACATAATCATCAGGAACATCGATTTGTAAATCTTCATATGGTTCACATTTAATACCATCAATTTCTTTAATAATAACTTCAGGCTTACTTACTTGTAATTCAAAGCCTTCGCGACGCATATTTTCAATTAATATTGAAAGATGAAGCTCTCCACGTCCAGATACAACCCAGGATTCACTATTTGGAATACGAACAAATTTTAAAGAAACATCTCGTTGGATTTCTCTAAATAAACGTTCTTCTATTTTACGTGCTGTTAATAATTTTCCATCTTTACCAGCAAAAGGTGATGTGTTTGTTCCAAATGTCATTTGAAGAGTAGGTTCATCAATATGTAAAATAGGAAGGGCATCAGTATTTCCTTCTTGGCAAATGGTTTCTCCAACATTTAAATCCATTAAACCAGCAATAGCACAAATATCACCTGCATGTGCTTGAGTGATTTCTATACGTTTTAGTCCTAAGAAACCATATAATTTTTGTACTCTAAAGTTTTTAGTAGTGCCATCGAGACGACAGCATGTAACCATATCGTTAATTTTAACTGTACCTCTTTTAATACAACCAATACCAATACGACCAACAAAATCATTATAGTCTAATAAAGCTGGTTGAAATTGGAAAGGACCATTGACTGTAACGTTAGGTTCAGGAATTTCACTTATAATAGCATCAAGTAAACATTCCATACCATCTTGTTGAGTAGAAGGATCACTTGATAAAGAAGAAGTACCTTTTAATCCTGATGTATAAATAACTTTAAAATCTAATAATGATTCATCTGCACCTAATTCAAGGAACAATTCTAATACTTTATCTACAACACCTTTAGGGTCGGCATTTGGTCTATCAACTTTGTTTACAACAACGATTGGTTTAACATGAGCTTGTAAAGCTTTTTTTAAAACGAATCTAGTTTGTGGCATTGTACCTTCAAAAGCATCAACTAGAAGTAAACAGCCATCAACCATATGCATAATACGTTCTACTTCGCCACCAAAATCAGCATGTCCAGGAGTGTCTAATATGTTGATATGGTAGTCTTTATAATTTATAGCAGTTGTTTTTGCTAAAATTGTGATACCTCTTTCTCTTTCGATATCATTACTATCCATCATTCTTTCTGTAGTAGCTTCGTTTTCACGGAAAGTACCAGATGATTTTAATAATTGATCAACTAGAGTAGTTTTACCATGGTCAACGTGAGCAATAATTGCAATATTTCTAATATTCATAAATACACCCCTTACAACGTTTATTATTTTAAATATATCGTGTACAAATTACAAGAAAAAAAGAATTTTTTTTGTTTTTGCTTTATTTTTTCCTTATATATATAATAAATAGGAAAAGGAGCTTTCTATGATTAAATTAGTTATTTTTGATCTTGATGGAATTTTATTAGATACTGAGCGATTCAATTTGGCTTCAAAAATAGAAGAAGCTCATAAGTTAGGATTCAATTTAAAAAAAGAAGATGTATGTAATTCCTTTGGTTTATGTGCTGAAGAAGCTAATAAATATTTTAAAGAAATCTATGGAGAAGAGTTTGATTATTATAAAATAAAAGGGAAAAGAATTAAATATATTCTTGATTATATGAGTAAATATGGTATCCCCTTTAAAAAAGGAGCAGAAAGTATTGTTAAATACTTAAAAAATAAAGAAATTTCTATAGCAATTGCTACTACAACACCACGTGAATTTATTAATGAATATTTAAAGTACGATAAATCTAATTTCTTTAATAAATTTGACTTAATTATTACTGGAGACGAAGTAGAAAAAGGAAAACCAAATCCTGATATTTTTTTAAAATGTTGTAATACATTAAATGTTGATAAAAAAGATTGCATTGTAGTTGAAGATTCTTTTGCTGGAATTAAAGCGTGTAAAGTAGGTAATTTGAAATCTATATTTATTGAAGATTTAATTCCTCTTAGTGATGAGATTAAAACTAATGCTACTTTTATCTTAAATAACTTAGAAGAAATAAAAAAGATTATTTAACTTATATATAATAAGGAAAAGAGGTTGTGATTATGGATGTAATAAAAATTGGAATTGTATCTTTAGGTTGTGCTAAAAATTTAGTTGATTCAGAGTTAATACTTGGAATGTTTAAAAAAGGTAATTTTGCTATTGTACAAAAACCAGAAGATGCTGATGTAATTATTGTTAACACATGTGGATTTATCGATTCATCTAAAGAAGAATCAATTAAGACAATTTTAGAAATGGCAAAATATAATAAAAGATTAGTCGTTGTTGGGTGTTTAGTAGAGCGTTATCTAGATGAATTAAAAAAAGCTATTCCTGAAGTTGATTTATTTGTTCCTATTAGAGATTATTCTAAATTAAATGTCTTAATTGAAAAATTGATGCATACAAAAAAAATAACGAAATTTAATCCATTAAATAGAGTAATATCAACGCAACCATTTACTGCTTACTTAAGAATTTCAGAAGGATGTAATAATTGTTGCACCTATTGTGCAATTCCTTTGATTAGAGGAAGTTTTAGATCTAGACCTTTAGAAGAAATTGAAATTGAAGCTACAGAACTAGAAAAAAATGGTGTTAAAGAGATAGTAGTTATTTCTCAAGATACGACAAGATATGGAACGGATATCAAAGATAAAAATATTAATATTTGTGATTTATTAAAAATGTTATTAAGTCATAAGGGTTTTCTATATATTCGTTTATTATATTTATATCCTGATGAGATTAGTGATGACCTTTTATATTTAATAGGAAGCGAACCAAGGCTAACTCCTTATTTTGATATACCAATTCAACATTCTTCTACAAAAGTTTTAGAAAGTATGCATAGAAGAGGTAATCATGATTTCCTAGTTGATTTATTTAATAATCGAGTTCGTAAAGTTGTTCCTAATGCTATTTTAAGAACAACATTTATAGTTGGCTTTCCAGGTGAAACCGATGAAGATTTTAATAATCTTTTAGATTTTATTGACTTAATTAAATTTGATCATTTAGGTGCATTTACTTATTCTCGTGAAGAAGGTACTGTTTCTTACGATTATAAAAATCAAATCGATGAGGACACAAAAATTGAACGTTATGAAAAATTAATGAAAAAACAAAAAGTCATTTCATATCAAAAAAATAAATCTCATATTGGTGAAGTCATGCAAGGCTTAGTTGTAGGCTATGATAATAAAAATGATTTATATTTACTTCGTTCTGGTTGGAATGCTCCAGATGATATTGATGGAAAAATTACTTTTAAATCACATAGAAAATTAATGCTTGGTGAACAAGTTAAAGTAAAGATTACAAATGCATTTGTTTATGATCTAGATGGTATTTTAGTAGATTAATTTTTTTCACTATTTAAATTCTTGCATATACTAAAAATAGGTGAGACTAGTGAAACAAGAATTTAATCAACAAGGTATATTTGATTCTATTTCAAATAAACTAGAAGATATTGATCAAGAAGTAGCAGCTGAATATCTTAATTGGTTAGATAGAAAAACTAGCTATTTTAAAAAGACAATTACAAAAGCTAGTTATGGACTTCAACCTGATAATATTAAAAGAGGAGATGTTGTTTGGGTTGAATTTGGTATAAATGTAGGTACTGAATTAAGTGATTTTAATACAAAAGGTCATTTTGCTGTAGTATGGGCTGTTGATTTAGGAAATATTATCGTAATTCCATTATCTTCAAGAGATTCTCCTGGAAGTATGTTAACTTTTGACTTAGGTTATATAAAGGATTTAAATGATAAAGAAGAATTTACACATTCTTATTTAAAATTAGATGCTATAAGGTCTATTTCTAAAAGAAGAATAGGAAGAATCGCTGGAAAAGACGGTGGAAAAATTGTTTTACCTAAAAAAACCATTAACAAAATACGACATGCAATAAAAAATTCATTTTTTGTTTGACATTTGTATTTTGATACTATAATATATTAAATCGTGTGGCCCCCTTAGTTAAATGGTATAACAGGTCCATGGTAAGGATCAATCGCTAGTTCGATTCTGGCAGGGGGCACCATATATAAATACTTTTCTCCTAGTATTATATAAGAAAGTCCTTCAAAAGAAGGCATAATTAGTACTTTTTCAAAAAAAATATGTTAGTTTTCAATACTTATATTATTATATAAGGAATATTGAAACCGTTTTCAGCATATTTTTAAAGAAAAAGTTTATTTTTTTTATTGACACATTTTTTTGACTGTGATAATTTAATAGCAACATAAAAATTATGTTTAGAAAATTATTACAAAAAGGAGGAAATTTTTATGCAAAAGAAATTTTTAGCATTACCATTAATGGTTGGAGTTCTTTCTGTAGGTGCATTAACATCATGTGGAACACCAAAAGAATGGAAAGGCAAGTATACTTACCGTACTGCTTCTTCAGCTTCACCAAGTACATGGAATGTTCACACATGGGAAACAAACACAGATTCTATGATCATGGGTTATACAGAAATGGGTTTGCTTGACTTTGTTTATTCTAATGAAGGTGGAACAGAACACTATGAAGTAGTTCCAGAAATGGCTGCATCAATGCCAACATCAGCTGCTTTAACTCAAGATGAAGCAGAATTATACGGTTATGATGCTGAAACTGTTGCTGCTGGTGCAGAAGCAAGAGTTAAATGGGTTATTGATTTAAATGAAGGTGCTAAATGGGAAAACGGCACACCAATTAACGCTGATACTTATGTTTACTCAATGAAGAGAATGTTAGACCCAACAATGAAAAACTATCGTGCTTCTTCATACTACTCAGGTAACTTAGCATTGGCTAATGGTGAAGCTCATTATAAATCAGGATCTGAAACATTGTGTTTTAATGGATCATATGAAGAAGATCGTATTGATAATAAACTTTATTTCAGCTTATATGAAACAAATGGTTTATTCGGAGATGGTTCTTGGTTCTCATATTTCGGTAAGTATATCGAAACTCATGGTGATTCTCATTTCCCATTATTAAAGGCAATGTTTGCTGATAAAGATAGATATGGTACTCCAGATGCTCCAAAAGCTATTGAGGTTACAGCAGAAAATAGACCTGCTTTAGTTGCTGCTTTAAATGAAGCTTTAACTAATGTATATGGTGAATCTGTTGTAGATTCTGATGATCTAGCAACTTGGAATTCATTTGCTAATTCATTATTAGTTAAGTGTGTATTTAATGTTGATTTCGCTAATGTTGGTATTAAGAAAACTGGCGATTATCAAATTACATTATTCTTAACAAAACCAATTAGTGATTTTAACTTAAATGTTTCATTAAGTTCTAACTGGATTGTTTATGAACCATTATATGAAGCAGGTATGAAACAAGTTGGTTCTTTATATGCAACAAATTATGCTACATCTAAAGAAACATATATGTCATACGGACCTTATAAATTAACTGCTTACCAATTAGACAAACAAATCTTATTAGAAAAGAATGAAAATTGGTATGGTTATAGCGATGGAAAACACGAGGGTCAATTCCAAACAACTAATGTTGATATTCAAATCGTTCCTGAACAAGCAACAGAATTATTAATGTTTGAACAAGGTAAACTTGATGAAGTTGCTTTACAAGGATCAGATATGGATAAATATCGTTCATCATCTAAATTACTTTATACTCCTGAATCATATACTTCAAAAGTTACTTTCAACTCAGATTTCGCTGCTTTGAAAGCTAACCAAGAAGAAGAAGGCGCTGGTATTAATAAAACAGTTCTTTCAAATGTTAAATTCCGTGAAGGTTTATCATGGTCATTAAATAGACTTGACTTTGCTAAAACAATGACAGCTGGTTCTGGTGTTGGTCTTGCACCAATAAACAATTCATATATTGCTGATCCAGATACTGGTTTAAAATATCGTGATACAGAACAAGCACAACAAGTAATTAAAAATGTTTATGGTGATTCTGAAACAGGTTATGATTTAGATAAAGCTGTAGCATTATTAAACCAAGCTTATGATGAAGAATTAGCTTCTACAAAAGAAGGTTCATTAAAAGCTGGAGATAAAGTTGAATTATTATGGGAAGTTTACAATGATGGTTGGATGGATTACATTAATTACTACATTGATAACTTCAAAGAAGCATTAAGTAGATCAAAATTTGGTACAAATTCAGATGGTATTACTTATGAAATTAAAACTTCTGTTACAGGAGAAGCTTATGCAGATCACATTACAGAAGGTAAATGTGAAATGGGTATGTCTACATGGGGCGGAGCTATCTTTGATCCATATGGCGTATTGGAATGCTATGATAGTGCTGATTATAAATATGAATATGGTTTTGATGGTAATTCAGTATTAGTTACTGTAAAAATCGGTGAAGAAAATATTACAAAATCATTCCACGCATGGTATGTGGCATTATGTGAAGGTGAATACGCATTAGCTGATCTTAATGTTCGTGTTGATATCTTAGCTGCTTGTGAAGAAGCTTTAATTAAAACATGGAACTTTGCTACAATTTACACACGTCAAAGCGTATCTTTATACTCTGATAAGATTAAATATATTACTGAAAATTATAATGATATGTATGGATATGGTGGAATTCGTTTCATGACATATGAATACGATGATTATGATTGGGTAAAAGTATCTAAAAAATTAGACTATACTAAATAATAAAATCATTATTTACATATAGCAAAAATTTCAAACTATAGAGGCATTTGCAATTTGTAAATGCCTCTATTATTTTCTAAAAATTCGTGTATAATATAATTTATATTATTAATAAAGGAGTGATTTTTTTTGGATACACTAAAATATTTCTTTAAAAGATTATTATTAATGTTTCTTACTTTCTTTATAATTATGACAATGTTATTTATACTTGTACGTTTACTACCAAATCCTATTTCTTATCAACCTGGTAGTGATTCATATGAAGCAGAAATAGCATGGAGAGAAAACTGGGGATATAATAAACCAATTATCATCCAATATGGCATATTTTTAAAGAATTTATTTACAAAGTTCGATTGGGGCGTTTCAACAAAAATGTACCATATGAAATCGGTAACTAGCGTTGTTTTTGATAAATTACCACCTACAATGCTTGTTAATTTTTTGGCTATGATTGTTTCAGTTCCACTAGGTTTACTTCTTGGAACATATGCTGCTTTAAAGAAAAACAAGTGGCAAGATCAAGTTATTTCAGTTGGAACAATGATTTTTATTTCGATTCCATCATACGTTTCATGTTTCTTAATTCAATTGATTTTATGTGCTAAATTAGGCTGGTTCCCAATTGTTATGGAAGGCTTTAGTAGTAATTTAGAATTACTTTCATGGGATGTTGTTTATTCATTATTCCCTGCTGTTCTTGCTTTATCAACTGGAACTATTGCTGGATTTACACGTACAACACGTGCTGAGTTAACTGAAGTTTTAACTGGTGAATATATGTTACTCGCTAGAACTAAAGGTTTAACGAAATGGCAAGCAACAATTAAACATGCTTTTAGAAATGCAATGGTTATTATTGTTCCTATGATTATGGGTGAAGTTATTTCTATTCTAGGAGGATCTTTGATTGTTGAAAATATTTTTGCTATTCCTGGCGTAGGTAGTGTTTATATGGCTTCAATTAACTCAAAGGATTATAATGTATTCTTATTTGTTTCAATGTTCTATGTTTTCATTGGCTTATTGAGTGGCATTATTGTTGATATTTCTTATGGATTCATTGATCCACGTATTAGAATGGGAGGTAGAAAATAATGGAAGATAATAAAATTTTATTACCAGAAGTTGACAAAGAAAAATTAGTATTTGTTCAACAAGATACAACTATTTTCGACCAAAAGTTTGAAACAAAGAAAATTGGATATTTACAAGATGCTTTAATTAGATTTAGTAAAAACAAAGGATCTGTTGTTGCTTTTGTAATTTTATGTATCATGATTTTATTCTCACTTATTGTTCCATTCTTTGCTAGATATGGTGTCAATGAATATGATTTAGTTTATGCTAATGTTCTTCCAAAAGTTGCTTCTTTTGAAGGCAGTGGTTTTTGGGATGGAACAAAAGTCAAAGTTGACAATGAGAAAAACTATGAATATTTCTATTATCATGGTGCTGCTGAATTCATCTCACAAGATGGCACTAATGTTAAATTTAGATTCGATTCATATGAAAATGTTGGCTATCAATACTTAGATTTAAGTGAAGATAGATATAATAATATGATGGCATATATTGCAGAAAATCCTGATAGTGATATCTTATATCCTCTTGTTGATAGAACTTGGTATAAGAATGATTCATCTATTCCATCATCAAAATATAGTAAATTCGAAGCTAAATATGAATATGATGCAAACTATTATTATAAAATTAATGCAAATGAATATGTTCAAAAGGATGCATCTGGTAATCCTGTTACAGTTTATTTAACAAATCCTACAGATAATCCTAACCTCATAACAGGTGAAGATGGTTTGGTCTATGCACAAAAAACTGGATCTACTTATAGGGTTCGTGTTTTATATAAAAATTATTATAAGATGTTGCATGGTGAATATGCATGTTTCGCTTTCGGTGCTGATAATTTTGGTAAAGATATATTTGTTAGACTTGCTGTTGGTGGAAGGCTTTCACTATTATTAGGTTTTTCAGTTTCGCTCATTAATATTATATTAGGACTTATTTACGGTTCTATTGAAGGTTATTATGGTGGCCTCGCTGACTTAATTATGGAACGTATTGTTGATATTTTAAATGATGTACCGTTCATTATTATAGCTACATTGTTCCAATTGTATTTTGCTAAAAAAGTTGGTGTAATTCCTACATTATTATTTGCTTTCGTATTAACGGGCTGGATTGGAGTTGCTGCGAGAACGCGTATGCAATTCTATCGTTATAAAGGTCAAGAATATGTATTAGCTGCAAGAACATTAGGAGCTAAAGATAGTCGTTTAATCTTTAGACATATTCTACCAAATGCTATTGGACCATTGATTACAGGCGCTGTATTAATGATTCCAGGCGTTATTTTCTCTGAATCAATGCTTTCTTATTTGAATATTATAGATTTATCTACATCAAATTTAACTAGTATTGGTACAATGTTGAACTCATCGAAGAGTGTTTATACACAATATCCTCATGAAATGTTATTCCCAGCAATATTTATTTCATTATTAATGATTTGTTTTAACATCTTTGGTAATGGTCTACGTGATGCATTTAACCCATCATTGAGAGGAGTTGATGAATAATGGAAAATCAAGAAGCATTATTAGAAGCAAAAAATCTTCGTATTTCCTTTAAAACAATTAATGGTACAGTTAAAGCTGTTCGTGGTATTGATTTTTCATTATATCGTGGACGTACTTTAGGTATTGTTGGTGAATCAGGATCTGGTAAATCTGTTACTTCAAGAGCAATTCTTGGTATTCTTGCAGGTAATAGAATTATTGAAGGTGGACAAATTCTTTATGATGGTATGGATTTATTATCTTTATCAGAAGAAGAATATTGTAAGTTACGTGGCCGTAAGATTTCAATGATTTTCCAAGATCCTATGTCTTCTTTAAATCCTATTATGAGGGTTGGAGAACAATTAACAGAGACTATGTTTCTTAAAGAAAAATCTACAATTAAGGCAGCAAAGTCTCAAATTACAAAAATTGAATCAATTTTAAGTTTAACACTTTCAAAAGAAGATAAGAAAAATTTAAAAAGAATCATAGATATTTTCTCTTCTCGTGCATATGATGAAGTTGAATTTGATGTTATTCATGAAGCTCGTAAATCATTTGTTGAGCGTATTGATTTATTATTAGCTACTGCATTAGTTAATATTCAATCTTTTAGGTTAACTCAACTTACAAAACAATTACCTGAAATTTGGTTTATGTTGAATCAAACTTTAAATGTATTGTTAAAAGAAGAACTAGAAAAAGACTATCCATCTTTATTTGAGACTAAACAAGCTATTATTGGTTTAGTTAAAAGAGGAGCAGTTGAGTCTCAAGAATTACTAGATGAGTTAAAAGCAAACTTTTCTAAATTAAAAGAGTTAACTTTATCTTTAGATAGTGATGCAAAAATTTATTATCGTAATGAATTAAATTCTGATGATGATAAATTCTTAAAGAAAGTTATTGCTGCAGCTGTTAAAAACGAACATGCAAGATGGGATGAAGGAGAAAAAGCAGCTATTGCTTACTTTAATGATTGTAAAGAGAAATATTTATCTAATGAAGAATCATTTGATGCTTCATCAATTTCTAAATCATTAAAAGATATTACAAAAGTATGTAATGAAGCAGTTTATTATTTGGCTGAACGTAAAGATGATATTATCTTAACTTTCCCTGCTTCATTAAGGAATCTATTAAGTGATTATAAACTTGCATTAAAGAAAGCAAAGCAAGCTGAAAAAGAAGCAATTAAAGCTGAACATAAATCTGAAGAAGCATTAAAGAGTTTACAAGTTAAACAAAGAGCATTCTCATCAGAAATTTCATATGGTGCTCAAGCTACTGTTGTTCGTATTGTAGAAGTAGTAGATACTTTATTAGCACATTTACAAGCTAAACAAGTTGAAGAATTTAATGAAGTAGAACATGCAGAATCATTATATAAATTCTTATTTAGTCTATATAAAGATACAATTAAGCATGTTACAAAAACTAGTGCAAAAATGAGAGCAATAGGTTTACTACGTGAAGTAGGTATTCCTGAGCCAGAAAAACGTATTAGACAATATCCATTCCAATTCTCAGGTGGTATGCGTCAAAGAATTGTTATTGCTATTGCTCTAAGTTCAAGTCCTGAAATTCTTATTTGTGATGAGCCTACTACAGCTCTTGATGTTACTATTCAATCACAAATTCTTGAATTAATTACAAAACTTAAAAAAGAGAAAAATTTATCAATTATTTTTATTACACATGACTTAGGTGTTATTGCTAATATGGCTGATGATATTGCAGTTATGTATGCCGGTAAAATTGTTGAATATGGAACTGTTGAAGATATTTTCTATAATCCAAAACATCCATATACATGGGCATTATTAGCTTCTATGCCAGATTTAAATACCAAAGAAAAATTAGATGCAATTCCTGGCACACCACCTAATATGATTTTACCTCCAAAAGGTGATGCTTTTGCAGCTCGTAATAAATATGCATTAGCAATCGATCAAGAACAAGAACCACCAATGTTCAAGATTAGTGAAACTCATTCAGCTAAAACTTGGTTAATGCATCCAGATGCTCCAAAGGCAGTTCCACCTGCAGTTGTAATCGAAAGAATTCAAAATGCTTATAACGCTATGAAAGAAGCTGGTACATTAAGTGGACCAATTTTAGATAATCCATACATTAATAAAGGTGAAAATGAAAAAGCATTAAAAGATGGAACAGATATATCTAAAGATTCGAAAAAAGTTAAAGCATCAAAGAAATCTACATCTAAAGTTTCTACTAAAGTAGAAAAAAATGTAGCAACAAAGAAAACTAGCAAATCTAAAAGTAAAGGAAGTGACAAGTAATGGAAAAAGATAATAGAGAAGTTTTATTACGTGTCAAACACTTAAAACAATACTTTAAATTTGGTTCAGGTGAATATAAGTACAATAAAGCTGTTCATGATGTATCATTTGATGTTCATCGTGGTGAAGTTTTTGG
>JAXFTN010000078.1:0-8820 GCA_034176765.1 Bacilli bacterium
TATCGCCCATAGATTATCTACTATTAGAAATAGTGATGCCATCATGGTACTAGAGCATGGAGAAATTATCGAAAGAGGAACTCATGAAGAGTTATTAAAACAAAAAGGTAGATATTATCAACTTTATACAGGTAAATTAGAACTTGATTAATCTTAATAGCATATCTATAGAATAAAAATATTCTTAATAGGTATGCTTTTTTTAATGTAATAAAAACCTGATATGATAGTGAATTTTCATATCAGAATTATATTTAGATTCTTACTTTAATAAATAACTCTGCTTGTTCATTTTTTAAAACAATGGTTCTAGTATTAATATGTTGTTAATTGCCTAAATGAACTTTATTTGCTTTTGCGATTGAATAAAAACAGGAGGGCAACTTCTATGACCAGGTGCAGAACACATATAGAATTTAGCTGGATGAGTCTTATCTTTAGACTCAAACAAGACTTCTTTGGTATCCATTCCCTCATATAAACTATATGTTTTAGTTGATTCATATTTAACACCATCAAGAGTTACAATACCATCATTTGCAATATTAATAATACCTAACTCACGTCTTTGTAGGAAATAATCAGCTCGAAGTGCGTCACCATCAATAATTCTATTCTGATGTGAATATGTTAAAGAAATATCATCTTCAACAAATACATTTTCAAATAAATAATGTTTTCTAAGTTGTTCTGTTGTATAATGCTTAGAATCTTCTGGATGAGTTGAATAAAGAATATCTAATTCTTTCATGATGAACTCTCTTCAATTATCTTTATAGATATAGCCAATACATATTAGACCATAAATCATTTTTGTTGTTTAAAGCATTAATAATGCATTATTTTTGATAAGTTGTGCTTGCTTCACAAATATTAAATTATTGAATTTTGATCAATTAATGGCACGTTATTTTTTTGAACTTGATGTTTTATAATAAATAAATCATTTTGTAAAAGTGCAAAACATATGGCATTCATTCTATTAACACTTAAAAGGAGAATGATTTCACATTTATTATTAATTTTATCTTTACTATTCTTCCCTAAAGTCCATATTTTTTCAGATATTTTAAACAGTAAATATATATTAAAAAAAGGAAGAAACCAAAAAAGAAATAAAGTAAACATTTTGCTCCATTTTGTTTTATATAAATTAATATTAGTTATGATTCTATTTAACCAAAAGATATCAGATATCTTAAATGTAATAAAAGATAAAATAAGACTAAGTGCCACATTATGTGTTGAAATAAACTCCATATTAATGGAAAGCGTCTTTAATAAATTTGAACTATTTGTTTCTATTTTTGTAATCTTAGAATTAATATAGTTTAAATCATGTTGCATTAAAATAGTATTTATTAAAGATAAACCAGTAATTGAAAAAATCACTGCTATAAAAGATTTTTCAATTAATTCAACACCAACATTTTTTGCTCCAGTCACCAATCTATCGAATTTTGTATAAAACCAATATATTTTAAAATATGGAATAAAGATGAAACATAATAATTCTAATGGATTAAAGACTATTATATTATTTAATTTTTTTATATTCTTAGAAATTCTAAAATTCCAAATGAAATAATAAATACCTAAACTTAAAAAACAATATAATACGTTTAAAGGAATGTTTACTTGTTTAGTATCTTTTGTCTTATCCATAAGTATATTATGTGAAAAAATGAGTAAATAAAAACGATTAATTAATCACTTTTGAGTGAATAATTAATCGTTTTATATTAGTCTTCTAAAATATAGAGAATACCAATAGTACCTGGTCCACAATGAGATGAAATAACACAACCTGCATTTGAAACCTTAATGCACTCTTCAGGAACAAGTGTTTTTAATTCATTATATAAATATTCTTTACCCTCTTCAGCTTTACTATGTGTAATGAAAATATTATCATAATCAATCTTATGTTCCTTCATATCTTCTTTTAAAATATCAAGGACTCCTTGCCAACCTTTAACTGGTTTTCCAATTGGCTTTCTATCAACAGCCATCTTACCATGACGAACAGCAATAACTGGTCTCATTTTGAGTAATGTACCAAAAATTTTACTTGTTGTTGAACATCTTCCACCTTTATGTAAATAATCAAGTTTTTCAACACAGAATTGAGCGCGAACTCTTGAGCGAACGTCTAAACATTTTCTATAAACTTCTTCAAAAGAACAACCCTCTTTAATGAATTTAACACATTTTAATATTTGTAATCCAATACCTGTAGATAAGTTTTCTGAATCAATAATCTTTACATTATCTCTACCAAATTCACTAGCAGCAATACGAGCGTTTTGACATGTGCATGACATATCAGCAGAAATTGTATAAACAATTAATTTATAACCTTCATCGATATATTTTTTAAATACTTCTCTAAAGACTTCTGAATTTACTGCACTTGTCTTTGGTAATTGACCATTTTCAGAAACCATTTCATAGAGTTTAGTGGTATCAATATCAACTCCGTCTTTGTAGATTTTATCACCGAAAACAACATTTAAAGGTATTACTACAATACCATTAGCTTCAATATCTTCTTTTTCTAAATCACATGTAGAATCAACTATTATTTTGATTTTTTCCATATTAATTCCTCCAGATATTATTATTATAACAAAATTTTAATAAATATAGAATATTGTTAGAAAAATGATTTTTAAATTTTTTTGAATTCCTGTAAAAATATTAAGACTTCTTTTTATATCTCTGATTTTTAATTAGTACTTCATGCATAAATAAAGGTATTAAACTAAATAATAAAACAAAAATTATATATTTAATTTCTAACGAGGTTGTACCGAAATATTTATTAATAAAAGGGAAGCTTATAATAATAAATTGTAGGATGAAACCAACTATTAATGATATATAAATTAAGGTGTTCTTATTTTTAAATATTTTTAGTAAAGAATTATTTCCTAGTGAAACGCCTATCATATGTATAAGTTGAGATAAACATAATGTTGAAAAAGATAATGTCCTACATATTGGAAGAATATCATCTTGATTTAATAAATTTTTTAGATTCCTTATTGTCTCTATATTTAAACCATATTTAGAGATTGGATAGATAATATATGCAATAAAGGAAATGAGACCTATTACCATACCATATAATAAAGATTTCTTTATTCCACCATGACTAAACAAAGATTCACTTACTTTTCTAGGTGGTTTAGACATTATTTCAGGATCTTTTTGATCAACACCAAGAGCAATAGCTGGTAAGATATCAGTTAATAAATTGACCCACAATATAGCAACAGCAACAAGTGGCATAGGTAAACCTAAAGCAATTGAAATGAACATTAAGAATATTTCACCAAAGTTAGATGATAATAGAAATATGGTTGCTTTTTTAATGTTCTCAAATATTGTTCTTCCTTCTTCTATAGCTTTCTCGATTGTAGAAAAATGATCATCCATTAAAATAATATCGCTAGCTTCTTTTGCAACATCAGTACCATTTTTACCCATTGCTATCCCAATATCTGCACACTTCAAACTTGGTGCATCATTTACACCATCACCAGTCATAGCAACTACTTTTCCACTTTTTCTAAGTGCTTCTATAATTCGAACTTTATCTTTTGGTGAAACGCGTGAATAAACTTTTATACTATTAATTTTTTTAAAAAGTTCTTCATCACTTAATAAATCCAAATCTTTTCCTGTTATACATTCATTAATATCATTTGTTATCCCTACTTCTTTAGCAATAGAATAAGCTGTATTTAAATGATCTCCTGTAATCATTATTGTATCTACACCAGCTTTGTTAAAAGTGTTTATTGATTCCTTAACTCCTTTTCTAGGTCTATCTTGCATCGCTACAGTACCAACATATATAATTTGATTTTCATTTTTTATTGCTAAAGAAATAATTCTTTTACCTTCTAAAGCAAGTTTTTGACATTCGCTAATAATTAAATTTTTATCAATTATAGATAGATTTTTATGATTAGCCATATGCGTACACATCATAATTATTTTTTCAAATGCCCCTTTTATATATTCAACATTTTTTTGCTGCTCTTGAACTATAACACTAGCAATTTTTGTTTGAGATGAAAATGGATTTTTATTAATTATTTTAATATTCCTATCTAAATCATATCTTTTATCATTCAAGTACTTCATTAAACAGACATCAACTGCATTACCAATTATTTCTCCTTTTTCATCAACATATGATTCATTACATATGGAGATAGTTTTATTAATTAATTCTTCTTGTTTTGAAGTAATTTTAAGCTTCCTGTCTTTATAAAAAATGTCTGATACCTTTAACTTATTTTCGGTGATTGTTCCAGTTTTATCACTACATACTATATTAACTGTTCCTAGTGATTCAACAGAACTCATACGTCTTACTATTGCTTTTACTCTAGCAATTCTTAAAGTTCCAAGAGCTAAAACAATTGTTACAATTGCAGGTAGTCCTTCAGGTATAGCAGCAACAGCTAGTGAAATACTTGTTAATATCATTTCTATAACATCTATATTTTGAGCAACACCACAAATAAAAATTAATATACATATTAAAATGACCAATAATCCAAGTATCTTTCCTAATTTATTGAGGCGTATAGCAAGTGGCGTTTCATTTTTTTCTTTTTGAATAATTGAAGCAATTTTCCCAACTTCGGTTTCCATGCCAACTTTAATAACTACACCTTTACCTGTACCACTCATAATTGCTGTTGTCATAAATAGAAGATTATGACAATCAGTTATCTTGTTATTTTTTGTTGCTATAACATCTTCTTTTTTATGTACTAATGTTGACTCACCTGTTAATAAGGATTCATCAACTGATAGATTATGTGCTTCTAATATATAAAGATCTGCAGGAACTATATCACCAGCTTTTAATATAACTATGTCACCTTTAACTAACTCTTGAGATGTAATAGTTTTTAGCATATTATCTCTTAATACATTACAGTGAGGAGATGACATCTTTTTTAAAGAGTTAATGGAATCTTCTGCTTTCTTTTCTTGAATGATACCAACAATCGCGTTAACAATTACAATAAACAAAATCATCGTAGCATCAAAAAATTCTTTTAAAATAAAAGAAATAATTGATGCAATTAATAAAATAATGATAAGTGGACTTTTTATTTGTAAATAAAATCTTTTAAGAAAAGTGATCTTCTTCCCTTGTACTAATTCATTATACCCGTTTTGTTTTAACCTTTTATTTACTTCATATGTCTTAAGACCACTTAATGATGTTTCTAACTTAGATAATACTTCTTTTTTTGAATATGTTTCAAACATAATTTTCCCTTTAAAAAAAGCCTTAGCAATGCTAAAGCTTTTGATATTATACTATATGAATTATGTTAGAATTTATGATTACCAAGCTACATTCCATTCAGGATGAGCCTCTTGAACTTCTTTTAAATAATCATTAGCTAGTTTTTCTTCTTGTTCCTTAATACCAGCATATTTAATTTTATCTAATAGAGCCTTATATTTACGCAAACAATTATTAACAGCAACTTCGTTTTCAAAAATAATTCCACTGATTAATAAATTGACTCTGCAACACTCTAATGATTCTAATTTTGTTATGTAACTACGATAAGAAGAAGGTAATGTATTATAAGAATTCAAAAATTCTTCTTTTGTTGCTGTCTTTAATAATACTAATAATTTTCCTGGAATAATATTATTATATTCAGCAGGAACTACACGATCTGAATGTTCATATAATAAATCTATTATTTCCTGTGCTCTTTGATAATT
The DNA here is from genome assembly GCA_034176765.1 of Bacilli bacterium. GTDB lineage: Bacteria > Bacillota_I > Bacilli_A > RFN20 > CAG-826 > SUG2458. Next base: position 5,773 of record JAXFTN010000078.1, read on the forward strand.
ACCTTCATAAATAGCACTATTAAACGCTAAGAAATTTTGCATTGATACACCTGGATTAAAATCAGTAATTGCATCAACATTATTAAGTTTTTCTCCATTAATAATTTGTTTTTGAAGATTACATAAATTATTAAATTCTTCAATTTTACCTTTCCTAATATATCTTAAATTCATACCATCTGATAGATTATCAACATTAAGTGGTACAATCGAATATAGAGTTATAAATAAAGATAACGATGCAAATAAAATAGTTCCATAATAGAATACTGGATGATGTTCGCTTATTTCTTTACCCAGTAATGCTACTAATAATAAAGTAATATTAACAATAAAAACTAATAGAAAGCCACTTAAAAAGAAAAATGTTGGATTTGCTTTTTCTTTTTTAGGAGCTACTTTAGTTTCACCTGTAAAACCATTATAACCTTCAAAGCGAATAGATACTTTGTCATTGACTTTAACAAATGCTAATCCAAATATATTGAATGAGACAATCTCATATCCACTAATGAGTGCTCCAAGCAAATGACCTAACTCATATAATAAGCCTGTAGCAACAAACGAAATGAAAAAGCAGATTAAACAGAAAATTGTAATATTGTCATAAGGTAGTCCTCGTGAATTCTCAATAACTTCACGACCTACTAAAAATAGACAAACGAGAATGATGACGTAGAGCAAATAAGTAAAATTCTTTGGTTTCTTCATAATTATTCCTTTCTAGCTGTAGTAAATATTTTTATAGCTAATTCTTTACCAATCGGTCCTCCAATACTTGGAACTTCATATTGTCCATTATTTGTTAAAATGTTAACGAACAAATTCATATCAAAGTCATTAATTCCAAGATCTTCCATATAAATTGGCATACCAATATTTTTGAAAAATTCTTGTAATTTCAAGATGCCATTCAAAGCATCTTGCTCTGGAGTAGTATGTTCAATTTCCATGACTTCAAGTGCAAAACGTTGAAACTTCTCTATGTCATATTTATAGACATTCAAAGCCCACGCTGGGAATAATACTGCTAATCCAGCTCCATGAGCAACAAAATCATACACGCCAGATACTACATGTTCTAATTGATGAACAGGCATAGAATATTTCTTTCCTAGACTAGTATAGCCGGCATGCGATATTGAAGACGCAATCATCAAATTAGCACGTGATTCATAATCACTTGGGTTTTCCATAACCACTTTACCATTTTTATAGACGTTTTTCAAAAGACCTAATGCAATATCATCAGAAAATTCTAGTGAAGAAGAAACTGAGAAATATCTTTCTAATGTGTGCATCATTATATCTACTATACCACAAGCAGTTTGATATTTAGAAACAGAATATGTTAATTCCGGATTCATAATAGAAAATAATGGTCTATTTAATTCACTGTTGAAACCTCTTTTAATACAACTATCTGAATCCGTAATAACACAAGAAGTTGATAATTCACTTCCTGCGGCAGCTATAGTTAAAATAGTACCAACAGGTAAATTCTTTGTTAATGTTGCTTTTTTTAAATTAAAATCGAAAGGATCTCCATCATAATAATAACCTGCTGCAATTGATTTTGCAGAGTCAATAACTGATCCTCCACCAATAGCTAAAATAAAATCAACTTGTTCTTTTCGTGCTAAAGCAATGGATTCTTTAACAAACGCTAATTTAGGATTTGGTTCTACTCCTCCTTGCAAAACATAATCAATCTTACATTCTTTTAAACTATTAATTACTTTATCAAGAAGACCAGACTTAATTACTGAATTTTTTCCGTAATGTACTAAAACTTTTTTGAATCCATAATCAGCGATAATTTTTCCAACTTCATTTTCTCTATTTTTTCCAAAAAATATCTTTGTTGGAATTTGAAAATCAAAATCAATCATTTCTTCTTCTCCTATGCTTTTTCAAATCTAGAAATTGTATTTTCAAAATAATCTTCTATTAATATAGAAACTCTTCTTACAACACCATCTTTATTTTCTTTCATACCAGAATCAACCCATGAAATTAAAGAATATTCTAAGCCTGCAGCATAAAATTTAGAAACGAATTTTTTATCATCTAACGACATAACATTATGGACATCTCGACGATTAAGCATTTTTAGATTATTAGTATATAATCCATTATAAATAAACTCTTTAAAAAGATCTCTTCCAGCACTATTTAAAATATTAGTGATGAAACTAGCATTATTTTCTATATATTCCAATAAAAGACTGATTACTTCTTTTATAGAAGTGCATTGTTCTAGTCCTTTAACTCTTTCGTTAAGGAATATAGAAGTTAGTAAATCATATATATCTCGATAATGATAATAGAATGTTTGTCTATTAATTCCACACATTTGTGACAAGCGTTTAACAGTAATTGTATCTAGTGGTTCTGTAGCCATTAAAGTTTTAAGAGCTTTACATAATCTGTCTTCTGTTTTCATAAACAACCTCCAAAATTAGACATTGTCTAATTATTAACATTGTAGGTCATTTGTATAAAAAAAACAACTTATTTAATAATCACTTCATTTTTTAAATAAACAACTTTATTAGCGTCAACTGATTCTCTAATAATAGCATTATTACCTACAATCACATTATCTCCGATAACAGTATCTCCTCCAAATACAAAAGCATCTGCATAAAGAGTAACGTTATTTCCAATTGTTGGATGTCTTTTAATATTTTTTAAATTTTGTCCTTCTTTTAAAGATAATGCTCCTAAAGTTACACCTTGATACATTTTAACATAGTTACCTACAATGCTTGTTTCACCAATAACAATTCCTGTTCCATGATCAATACAAAATGGATGTCCAATTATAGCTCCAGGATGTATATCAATCCCTGTTTGAGTATGAGCAAATTCACTAATCATTCGTGGTAATAATCTTACATTAACAATCTTTAATATATGAGCAATTCGATAACAGAAAACAGCAAAAAAGCCAGGATATGTAAGGATTATCTCGTCAATTCCTTCACTTGCTGGGTCACATTGATATGTAAATTCAGCATCCTCTAGTAAAATATTTTTTAATTT
>JAXFTN010000079.1:0-2648 GCA_034176765.1 Bacilli bacterium
TTATCCCAACAACGATGTAATGAGCCATCATGTTTATAACTTTGGATTTGTACCCAATCTCCTTTTCTAATCATTTACATCAACTCATTTCTTCTAGAAAATATCAAAAATATTATAATGCTCCTAGTTATAAAAGTCTATTTAATTATTGATTGAAATTTTATTGATTTCAATAAGTGCTAACAATGTATTTAAAGCATAAAAAATTTAATTCTTCTTTTAAAGAAATTTGCCTTTTATTTTGATTTATATTAAAGTGAATATGGCTATTAAGAAAGGAATTAATTTATGTACCCAAAATTATACGGATATCAACACATTATTTAGTTGTTTTCTTTGCTCTTTCTATTTCTTCATTAATCTTAATAAAGAAATATGTTAAATCTGAAAAGACTATTAATATCATTTTAAAGCATTAGGTGGAGCTTTATTATTTTCTATTTTATTAAATAGATTTAGTCTTTTTTACTTTAAATCAAACCCACACGATCCTAAACTTTTATTACCAGATTCCTATTGTGGATTAACAAGTTTAGTTTTATCTCTTGCTGTTTTATTAGGTAAGAAAGACAATTATGCTTACCATTATTTGTGGTTAATTGGAATACTTGGTGGAGGCATTACTGTTTTTTATCCTGATTTTATTGGACAAGACCAATCTTTCTTTTATCTTCCTACGATAAGTGGATTATTACATCATTCTATTACTTTATATATTTGTGTATATCTAATTGTCTTCGATTTTATTCACATAACATATAAAAAATGGTATTGCTCACTAATAGGTATTTCTTTCTATATGACATATGCTGTTTATTTAATTTCACTAGTTGGTCTTGATGATGCTTTACATATCTTTACCCCATTACTTTCAGGAACTCCACTTTATGCTTGGTTCATTTCTATTGTATATGCAGCTCTATATGCAATTATCTTATTAGTTATAGAATTAACTAGAAAACACTTAAAAAAGAAAACACAAAGTGATCAAGAACTTGAAACTAAATAATATAGATTAGATAAAAATTAAAAGCACTCGCTTATTTATTATAGCGAGTGCTCTTTTTATTCTTTAGATTCCGTTTCTTCTTTTTGTTCAACTTTACTTTTTGTTTTTCTTGTTTTAGTTGTTTTTGTTTCTTCTTTTTCTTTTGGACTAATAGAAGTTTCTTCTTTTTGACTTTCGTCTTGTTCAACCTTTGCTTTTCTTGTTCTTGGTTTTTTAGTTGTCTCTTTTTTAACTTCTTCGCTTACTACTTCTTCTTTTTCTTCTAATAAGTCTTCAACATCTTTTTCTAATTTTCCATTAATTGCTTTTTTAAGTTCTTTAACTAAACGACCAAGTTTTACAGTATCTTCTTTATATTGATAAGTTGGTTCAACTTTAAAAGGATCTAATAAAGGTAAAACCATCATATCATTAGTGTAAGATAAGCACACATATAAAGCATTTGATTTAATACAGAAACAAATATCTTCTAATAAAGAATTAGGTTCAAATGCTTTAATAGCATCAAGAACTCCTTTAGTTAATACTTTATTAAATTGTTTATTTGAAGACCAAACAACAATATTTGATGGTTGACCAGGAACAATAATTTGATCTAAACCATCTAGGTCATTAGGTCCAGCACCATTTTGTGCTTCAGGTCCCATATAAACAAGAGTTTTACCATTAACTTCTTTATCTAATTGAATCATATAATATTTACCTAAAAAGGCTGTTTCAGTAACTTTATTTGTTGTAACACGTGCAACACAATCAGCTGCTTTAAAATATAATCCACCAACTTGTCCATATATTGAATTACGTGAACCAAGGTGAGTTACATTTAAAACAAATCCCCCATTTACGAATTCTTCTGGTTGAAGTTTTTCAAATGGATGAGAAACAACATCAACAAAATCAACATTGTTATTAAAAACAAATTTTGTTTGTGTTGTATAAAAATAATCAATATAGTCATTTGTCATCTTATCAACTTTTTTACGTTTCATTGATGAGTAAACTATTGTAAAAATGATTAAAGCAATCATTACAATTAATGCAATAATAATATATTTCATTAAAAATATATAAGTTAAAATAAGAGCCAAGAAAGTAACACCTAAAATAACACTATTAATAACTTTTTGCTTATTATATTCACGAGCAAACAATAATCTTTTTTCTTCAATAGCTACATATAATGGATCATCACTAACATGAACTTCTTCAATTTCAGTTTCTTTTTTTTCTTTTTTCATAATTTCAGTCCTTTCGCTGTTGATAGTATTATACCACGATAGTATTATTTTTAAAGATAAAGTAAATAGACAAATCTTTAATTTAGTCTATATATTAAAATAAAAATCCTATGATATTAATAAGTACATCATAGGATTTATTTTTTTATAAAGAATAAAAATTAAGCTAATTCAATATTCCAAACAATATTATATGTAATTTCAAAATTTGAATAAGATTCACTAGTAAGTGGAACTTCTAATCTATAAGATTCATCTAAAATTGGTTTTCCATCGATTTCCTTTAATATTGAAATTTTAAAAGATGGAACTTCATCAAGGAAATATTCATCATTCTTGCTTGTTGAATAACTTCCACTAGAAGCAGTAAATCCTATACTTTCTTCATTAGTTTTATTATA
>JAXFTN010000080.1:0-6708 GCA_034176765.1 Bacilli bacterium
TTTAATTGAAACATGCCAAAACTTGCCATTGTATAAAATGTACATAATCCAAAGAAATAATTAATTCCATCATATAATAAACAACCGATAATTTGAGCAACAATGAATAAGATAATTCTTAATAAAAATTGCCAAATTGATGTAATAACAAAGATACCTGTAAAATGTAAAACAATAGACACAACTATTAGTAAAGGTAACGTAAAAATTAACGTCGTACCAAGATAATTTCCTAATGTAATAAAAACAAATCTTAAACGATATGAAATTGGTTTAATTAATTGCATTGCTATTGTTCCATCTTTAATCTCATCAGAAATTTTCCCATGAGTATCACCTGCAGATACACCAAATCCCCCTACATTAATAAAACAAACATATGTTAGCATTTCATTTAATGTATAGCCGTTGATTGAATCATTTGGTGAATTACGATAAATAGCAACCCACAAAAAGAATGTACAAATTAAAGATAATGATGATATTAAAAACCAAGAATATAAAGATGCTTTGTAAGCTAATAAATCCAATACTCCACTTTTAGAGAAAGGAATATACTTTCTGAAAAAACGAATTATTGTATTATTCTTTTTTGTTTTCGTCTTCATCTTTTCGATACATTTCCTTCGCAATGTCTTCAATAGTCAATTCTTTGATTTTCATATCTTTAATAGTAAATTTCTTTAATATTTCGTTAATTACTTTATCTAAAGATACTTTAGCAGCATCAAATTTAGCTATTAAAGTACCATTTTCAAATTCATAATTAACTTGATCATTAAATGTTTTAAGTTCATCTAAATTAATTGATGTAGTATCTAATTGAATATTTAGTGTTCTTAAATCACCGAATTTATTTTTAATGTCTTTTAAAGAACCATCGTATATGATATTACCTTTTTCAATCATAATAATTCTATTACATAACATCTCTATATCAGACATATCATGAGTAGTTAAAATAACAGTCGTATTATATTTCTTATTCATCATTAAAATAGCATTACGAATCTTTTCTTTTACTAATACATCTAATCCAATTGTAGGTTCATCTAAGAAAAGAATTTTTGGATTATGCAATAAAGAAGCCGCTAAATCAGCACGCATTCTTTGTCCAAGTGATAAAGTTCTTACTGGTTGATTTATAAAATCTTTAATATCAAGAACTTCTTGAAGAAAGTCAAATCTTTCCTTATATTCTTCATCACTAATAAGGTAAATTTCTTTTAAAACATTAAATGATTCAATCAATGGAATATCCCACCATAGTTGAGTTTTTTGTCCAAAAACAACACCAATTTGTTTTGCAACTGTTTGTCTTTTCTTATATGGTTCTATGCCATTAATTAATACTTTACCTGATGTTGGATTTAAGATTCCACACATCATTTTAATAGTAGTAGATTTACCTGCACCATTACTTCCAATATAACCAACTATTTCACCTTCATTAATTGTGAAGTTAATTTTATTAACAGCTACTTTAGTTTCATATTTTCTTGAAAACAGTGTTTTAAACATACCTATTATCCCAGGTTTCCTAATAGGTTTTTTAAATACTTTTTCTAAATCCTCAACAACAATCATATTATTCTCCATTATAAAAATTCATATAAAATATAAAAAATGAAGATTTTAAAAATCTTCATTAAAGATAACCAAAAAATTATTTTTGTAAAAGTTTAACACCATTAGATGTGCCTATACGGTTTGCTCCTGCTTTAACCATTTCAACCATATCTTCGTGTGTTCTAACTCCTCCAGAAGCTTTTACACCGATATGAGGTCCAACTGTTTTTCTCATTAATGCTACATCTTCAGCAGTAGCTCCACCAGTAGAAAATCCAGTTGATGTCTTAACAAAATCAGCTCCAGCTTTAACAGATAATTCACAAGCACGAACTTTTTCTTCATCTGTCAATAAGCAAGTTTCGATTATAACTTTTAATAATTTTCCATCACAAGCTGCCTTGATATCTTTAATTTCTTGATATACATATGCATCATTTTTTGCTTTCAATTGTGAAACATTTATGACCATATCAATTTCATCTGCTCCTTCACGAACAGCTTCTTTTGTTTCATATACTTTAACAGAAGGAAGTGTTGCTCCTAAAGGAAAACCAATGACAGTACAAACCTTTACATTGCTTCCTTTCAATAGCTTTGCACATAAAGGAACAAAACCAGGATTAACACATACAGACGCAAAATCATATTTTAAAGCTTCTTCACATAATTTTTCGATTGCTTCAATAGAAGCATCAGGTTTTAATAAAGTGTGATCTATCAATTTGTTGTCCTTCATATTAGCCACCTATAAATCAATAAAAATATTGATTCCCTCTCTTTTTTTTATTTGAATTTAAATCATACATATTATAACAAATTAAATTAATTTAGCAATATGCATTATTTTATCAATAAAAGTTAACTTATATTAGTAATATTATAAAATTATATATAAATGAACTTATATTTCAAGAAACAATTATGGTATACTATTGATATTGAAAAGAGGTGGGAGTTTTGATTAATTCGTTTAAAAGGCGCGAAAAAAAATTTCTTATAACTAAAGAACAATTTGAAGCACTCCTTCCTACAATTCTTGAACATATGAATTATGATAAATTTTGTATTGGTGGAAATAAATATCTTATTCGAAATATCTATTTAGATACGGATACAAATACTTTAGTTAGAATATCTGTATCTAAACCTAAATTCAAAGAAAAAATGAGAATTAGGAAATATGGTACTTGGAATGATGGAAGAGATGAATATTTTCTTGAGATTAAAAGAAAAATTAATAAGATTGTAACAAAGCGTCGAATTAAATTAACTTATGAACAACTGAATGATTTTTTAAAAAATAACATTAAACCAGAAAAACGTAAACCAGTTAATAAACAAATTGTTGAAGAAATAGCTTACTTTTTATCATTATATAAAGTTAAAAATAAAACTTTTTTATATTATGAAAGATTAGCTTTCTTTGATAAAGATGATCCAAATTTTAGAGTTAGCTTTGATACTAACATTAGGTCTAGACGATCTGGATTTGACTTTGATGATTCATCATATGAAAAAGAATTAATCAAAGATAATCAATTACTAATGGAAGTTAAAATAAACAACGCCTTTCCATTATGGTTTACAAAAGAATTATCAAAATATAAAATTTATTCTGGAAGTTTTTCTAAATATGGAACAGACTTCAAAAAAACAGTAAAAGAAGGAGAATTAACTTATGAACACATTTAATAATTTATTTTTAGTCGAGAAAAGCATCTTCGATTCATTATTAACAAATTCTTTCGATATTAAAGTTTTTCTAATTATTTTAGTTACAACTGGTCTTTTAGGACTTTTAATGTCTATATGCTACTTATTTATAAAAAGAAAATCAGGTTATCAACCAGATTTTCCTATTTCTTTAATTATACTTCCAATGGTTTCTTCAACAATTATTTATTTTGTTAGTGATAATATTGCAAGTGGATTAACTCTAGGTGGTATATTTGCTCTTACAAGATTTAGATCAGAACAAAAAGACACAGAAGATTTATCATATATTTTCTCAACTATGGGTATAGGTTTAATTTGTGGATTCGGTTATGTTACTGTTGGAATAATTTTTGCTTTAGTAATTATTACTGTAATGATACTATTAAATGTTACTAAATTTGCTCAACCAAACAAGAAAAGTATGAGATTGAAGATTATTATTCCAGAAGATTTAAATTACGATAAATTGTTTGATGAAATTTTAAATAAGTATTGTACTTCATGGTCCTTAAATAAAGTTAGAACAGCTGAATTTGGAACAATGTTTGAACTAGTATATTCAATCTATGTAAAAAAAGATATTGATCAAAAAGCTTTTCTAGATGAATTAAGAACTAAAAATGGCAATCTTGATATTACATTAGTAGTCAATCGTCAAATAAGTTCCCAAGATGCAAAATAAAAAATATTGCTTTGTAATGGAGAATAAATCCATTTATAAAGCAATATTTTTTTATTATTACTTAGATTTCTTAGAGTTAGTTGAAACAACTTCTTTTCCATCATAGTAACCACAGTTAGGGCAAACACGATGTGATTGAATCATGTTACCGCAATTTGGACATGTTACTAATCCAGATACACTTAATTTAAAGTGAGTTCTACGTAATCTTTTTGCTGTTTTAGAAGTTTTTCTAAATGGTACTGCCATGCAAGTACACCCCCTTATTTAAAAACCATAATTTGATTTCCTTTGTTATTATAAGTTTATCAAGTGTTATAGTCAACATATTTTTTTGGACATTGTATTAAAAATATAAAAAAGTACGATTTAATCGTACTTTTTCTTTTTATTTATTACCCTTCGTATATAACTTTAATTAGTTTTTTTGTTAAATCAGTATCGCTTTTTTTATGTACCATAATATAATTTGAAGAATGTCCACGATATGTTTTTGTTTTTTCATCATATTCTTCAAATAAAACATCAAGTTCTTTTCCAATAAATTTTGATTGATACTTATTTTGAAGTTGAGCTGATAAAGCTAATAATTTATGAACTCTTTCTTTTTTTACTTGTGGATCTACTTGATGTTCCATTTTAGCAGCTGGAGTACCACTACGAGCAGAAAATGGGAATACATGTAAAAAAGCAAATTCACATTTTTTTATAAACTCGTATGTTTCATTGAATTCTTCTTCAGTTTCTCCAGGAAAACCAACAATAACATCAGTAGAAATACATACATCTTCTTTTATTTTTCTAATTTTACATAACTTTTCATAAAATTCATCAGTAAGATATTTACGATTCATTCTTTTTAAAACCGAATCGCTTCCAGATTGAAGAGGTATATGAAAATGATTAGCAATTTGAGGCTTGTCTTTTAAAAGTTGTAAAATATCATCATTTATTTCACCTTGTTCAATTGAAGAAATTCTTAATCGTTCAATAGTAGGTTTTAAATCTAAAATATCCTTTAATAAATTTGAAAAAGTATATGAAGGAAAATCTTCCCCGTATTTTCCAGTATGAATTCCTGTTAAAACAATTTCTTTGTAGCCATTATTAACAAGAGCACTTACTTCATTTAAAACTTCATCTTTAGGACGGGATCTAAGTTGTCCTCTAGCATATGGAATAATACAATATGAACAAAAGTTATTACATCCATCTTGTATTTTTAAATAAGCTCTTGTATTTCCACTAAAAGAAGTAAGCAATGATGTTTCAAAACTAAAATCTCTTCTCTTTTTCTCTACAATATTAATTTGCTTTTTCGTTTCTAAATATTTTTCGACTAATTCAGGAATTAAGTGTCTATTATTTGTACCAACTATAATATCAACACCTTCAATAGTAGATACAAAATCACTACTCATTTGAGAATAGCATCCCATAACGACAATAACAGCATTTGGATATTCTTTTACTAATTTTCGTATATGTTGTCTAGATTTCTGATCTGATACAGAAGTAACGCTACATGTATTAAGTGTTACAACATCAATTTCATCATTAGAACAATCAATACCTTCTTGAAAACCTTTTTTTAAAAATAGTTCTTTTAAAGCATCAGATTCATAAGCATTAACTTTACATCCTAATGTAAACATTTTAAATTTCATATTTATTTGCTCTCCCTTACAAAAGATAAAGTTGCTAAAACATAGATAGCAGCTGTTTCACTACGTAAAATTCTTTTACCAAGTGAAATATTTATAAATCCTTTTTTATTTGCTAATAGGACTTCTTCTTTAGAAAATCCACCTTCAGCTCCAACAAGAAGGCAAACTCTACTATTTGGTTTTATATTTTTAAATAAAGAAAAGAGATTATTCTCATTTTTACATTCTTCTTCAAAAGCAATAAATTTATAATCGTAATCAAGTGAGATTGCTTTTTCATATGGTAAAATATCTTCAAAAGTAGGAACAACTAATCTATGTGATTGTTCACTTGCTTCTTTCATAATTTTATTAAAACGTTGTAATTTACTTTCAATTTTATTGTTTTCGTAATGAACAATTGTTCTTGAGGATTCAACACCAATTATATGATTAACACCTAATTCAGTAGCTTTTTGAATAACTAAATCAAGTTTTTCCCCTTTTGGTAAACAATATAATAAAGTAACATCGATATCTAGTTCTCTATCTTCTTTTAATTCATCAATGACATCAATTTGAAAAGGATTAATATTGATAATTTTACAAAGATAACATTTTTGATTGCATACGACTTCAATATTATCATTTTCTTTCATACGCATAACTTTTGTAATATGAAAAATATCATTATCAGAAAATGAAAAAGCATTTATATTACCTTCGACAAAATATCTTTGCATATTGATTCCTCCTAAATCACTCGATATTTTATCATATTATTAATCAATATTAAAATAAAAAAGGAACATTGCTGTTCCTTTTTGGTCTAACGCTTAAATTTATTAATGAATTTTTCAAAAACGCTCTCACTTTTTGGAGTGACTTCCGAAAATTTAGTTAATAACTTTCTTTGTTCAGAAGATAGTTTTGTTGGTGTCTTAACTTGTAAATGAATGTATTGGTCACCATAGTTACTTGAATTTAATTCTTTAACACCTTTTCCTTTTACTTTCAATATAGCATTTGGTTGAGTGCCTTCTGGAACATTAACTTCAATATCACCATAAACAGTAGGTACTGTTATTTTAG
>JAXFTN010000081.1:0-2181 GCA_034176765.1 Bacilli bacterium
ATCATCATCTTTTCCTGTTGATGCAATGAAGAAATTACCAAATGTAATATTAGCTGCTAATAAATATGGAGCACCATTATTTATAGCTTTAATTCCTGATACAGTATCAATAACAACGATGTCTTTATCTGAAGTAGAGGTCATCATTGCCACAATATTTGAAGGTGTACTATTGGTTTCGAAATTTGCGTTTCCAACTTCTTTATAAAAAGCAATAGAAGGAGCACCTGTTGGAGTAACTATTTTTAAAGAAGATGTATCAACAGCCCCACATGAAGTTAAACTTAATAAAAGTACACTGAGTAATAATTTGTTTTTTTTCATAATTTATCTTTTAATAATCAAAATAGATTATTAATCCTTTCTTGATTATTATAAAAAAAATTTATAAAATATATGTGATTTAAATCACAGGTGAATTATGAAAGAAAACATTTTAGAATTACTAAATAACGTAGAAAAAAACAAACTAACTTATAAAAAATTACTAAAAGATGAAATACTTTTTCATGAAGGAGATAAATGTAATAATGTTGGTATTTTAATAAGCGGTGAACTTATCATTTCGTCATACACTTTTAATGGTCACGAAATAGTTTTTAATGATATCAAGGAAAATGACATATTTGGCAATAATCTAATTTTTTCTTCTTATCCTTTTTATAAAGGTAATTTAATAGCTAAAAAAGATTCATTAATTGCTTTCATTAATGAATCTTTATTAATTGAACTTTTATCTTCCAATAGTTTGTTTTTAAAAGCTTACTTAAGGTTACAATCTGATAATGCAAAATCATTAAATGATAAAATTAAATTATTATCTTTTAAAAATATTGAAGAAAGATTTATTTATTATCTTTATTTAAATAATAATGAGATAACTTTTTCAAGTATCACTAATTTAGCATCATTACTAAATATCGAAAGAGAAACTTTATCACGTCTTATTTCAAAACTAGTTAATAAAAAACTTATTGCTAAAGAAAATAATCATATTAGATTACTATGATTATTTTTCATTATCCTTCTTGTCTTTAACTTTTTTTAATGCTTCGTAGAACTTACTTTTTTTAAAGGCTTTATTTACTTTATCTTTTATTTTCATAAAGATTTTTTCATTTAGTATATTTAATATTTTTTCATGAAATTTATTAAATTTTGGAGCATAAAACTTAACATATATAAATAGACCTAGTGCAATACAAAGTAAATAATATAGGCTTAGTTTTCCATTACATATATTAACTAGAAATAAGAAATATAAATACGAAAAAGAAATAAATAAAGGTACTTCTAAGATAAATCTTTTAAAAGTTCCTTCCCATTTATAAAACATTCTATTAAATACATACCATAAATGAGTAAAGATGAAACCAAAAAAGATTGATCCTATTAAAGCTTGAAATTGTTGTAATAAAGTCATTATTTAAATAACTTCTTTATAAATGATTCTTTACTTTCTTTTCCTTTACCAACATAAGAAACACTATCAATTGTACCCTTAATTAATAATGTTCCATTATCCATATTCATTGTTCCAATAGCAAGATCATTTCCCGTTACATGCAAAAAGCCCATAACCGTATCTAGTAAAAATTCTTTATGATCAAAACTATCAATTTTTTTAACTCCTGTAATTGAGACTTGTTTACGCTCTGTTATTGTAATAATATGATTCAAATTATTTTCTGATAATTCCATTAATTAACCCCTTTTAACGATATGCTAAAAGGAAAATCAATATAACTATTATTGTCGAATAAAAGTTGTTAATAAATTTCTAAAAGACATTAATATTTTGTTTTCTTCATTACTTAAAGGAGTGGAAGAAAAAACGAGTAAACATCCAAATAATTCAGAATCATAAGCAAGAGGATAAGCAAAAAAATTATAATATTTATTTTCATTATTTAAATCTTCATGTACAAACTGTGAAGTTTTTCTTTTTTCAATTTCTTCTTGTACGTGTAAAGATATTTCTTTATTAAGAATATTTGGATATGCTGAATCACTATTAATACAAACAACTTTATTTTTAGAACATAGAGCTATATGGTAATGAAGTTCTTTATATAAAGAATCAATTATTAAACTTAGCTCTTTCATATTATGGATATAAGTATCATGTATAGAAACAGTTACTGTATCATCCTCAATATTATAAGAAACGACAACTCTATC
>JAXFTN010000082.1:0-10665 GCA_034176765.1 Bacilli bacterium
CGATTATCAAGAGCTGAAGGTAAACGGAAACCATATTCAACTAAAGTTGTTTTTCTAGCTCTATCTCCGTTATACATTCCTCTTACCTGTGGTAAAGTAACATGAGATTCATCAATTACTAATAGAAAATCTTCTGGAAAATAATCAATTAGGGTATATGGTGGTTCTCCTTCTTTTCTACCATCAATATACCTAGAGTAGTTTTCAATACCTGGACATATTCCAAACTCTTCTAGTGATTCAATATCTTGTCTTGTTCTCATTTCAAGTCTTTGTTCTTCAAGTAATTTATTTTGTTCGTGTAATTCAATTAATCTATCAGCTAAATCAGATCTAATCTCTTTACATGCAGCTTTTATCTTTTGTTGAGTTGAAGCATGAGCATTAGCTGGGAAAATCGGAAACATTTTATATTTATGAATAACTTCTCCAGTAAGGGGATTAACTGTAACGATTCTTTCAATTTCATCTCCAAATGTGTCAATCTTAACTATATATTCAACTGTAGAAGAAGGACAAATTTCAATTATATCTCCTCTTACACGGAAAGTACCAGGAGCAGTTTCTAAATTATTACGATGATATTGTCCTTCAATTAAAGCATCGAATAATTTTTTTCGATCTAAAATGTCACCGACTCGTAAAGTAACAACTAAACTCCTATATTCTTCTGGATCACTTAATCCATAAATTGAAGCAACCGAGCCAACGATTATTGTATCTTTTCTTGAAATAACAGAATTAACTGCTGAACTACGCATAATTTCAATATCTTCATTCATTACAGCGTTCTTATCAATATAAGTATCAGTTCTAGGAATATAAGCTTCAGGTTGGTAAAAATCAAAGTTAGAAACAAAATATTCTACTTTATTGTTAGGAAACAATTCTTTTAATTCAGAATAAAGTTGTCCAGCTAGAGTTTTATTATGGACAAGTACTAAAGTTGGTTTTTGAACTTTTTCAATGACATTAGCAATAGTAAAAGTTTTTCCTGTTCCCGTTGCACCTAAAAGAACTTGAAAATGTTTTCCATTTTCAAGCCCTTCAACTAAAGAAGATATAGCTGTTGGTTGATCTCCTGTAGGTTTATGTTTTGAAACTATTTCAAACTTTACACTATCATCCATAATTATTCACCTATATAAGTATTCATAAAACTTTCCATTTTTAATAAATAATAATCATATAATTCTTTTTGAAGCATCCTACCAGTTTCAAGATTCATTGAAGAAGTGATAGATAAACTTTTAGCTTCTTGATATTTTTCAAGTGATTCATTATAAGTTTCATAATTTGTACCTAAAAGTAAATTAATCGATCTTACAATTCTATTCTTTATTTCATTTTGTTCTTCTTGAGTGTATGCTTCTAAATCTAACTCACCGTAATAATATAAACAATCGTTTAAGTCATATCCTTCAGATGGAGCAATGCCAATTCCATGAATACATACTGCTTCATTTTGACTAATTGGATATTGAGACTTTGCAGAGGTATAACGTAATACTGAACCATCACTAAAATATTTTAAGGATTGTACAATACCTTTGCCGTATGATGTAGTACCAAAAATAGTTGCATTTTTAGCGTATTTCATAGCAAGTGCGAATGTTTCACTAGCACTTGCTGAGTTTCTATCTTGAATAATATTAAAATGCTTTATATGTGAAAAAGAAGGGTTACTACTTGTTTTATAACTTTCAGTAGTACCATCTTTATAAACATATTCTAAAACAGTGCTTCCTTTAGGTAAAAATAATCCGCAAAGATTAACAGCACTTTGAACATATCCACCACCATTACTTCTTAAATCAATAGTAAGTTGATCAATTTGTTGGCCTTCATCTTTTTCAATCTTTGCTAATATGGTTTGAACTCTACTACTTAAGTTTTGATCTAAAAAAGTATCAACTTTTATTGTTGCAAGAAGTTTTCCATCAACTTTCTTACTGCCAATTTTTTTAGCTCCATAATAGTAGTAATCGCCACGTTCAAATTGAATAATTTTTTCGCTAGTTGTTTCTTTATCTATAATTCTATATTTTAGTGTGCTAGCACTTTCATTATAAATAGCATCAATAAAATCACTATAGGATAAATCAGCAAAAACTTTTTCTTCATCATTAACCCATGAAGATAAAATTATATCACCTTCACTTAATCCCACTTCATTACAAGGAGCATTACCATAAGTCCATTGAACATAGGCATTTCCACCATAATAAATAAATTTATAGCCTAACCCTTTTTGAGTAGTTGAAAGATGTTGATCTTCTTTATTATCTGTATAAAAAGTATAGTTGTCCCCACAACTTGTCATACCATTAATTGCTGCATCAACAACGTCTTTATTAATAGTTTCTTCACCAAAGAAATATTCATCAACCATAATGTCATAAACTTCTAATAATTTTTTAACATTAGGGTCATCGTACTTTTTATATTGTTGATATACAACTAATCCACTAACAGCTCCACCTACAAGAAGTGAAACTGCTGACGATATAAGAATTGAACGTACAACAATTTTTTTATGAGCAGTTTTTTCAACAAAATTACCTAATTCATTAGCCATAATTCTCACCCCTTATAATTTACTTTTTGGAAATGAAGCAAAACCTTCACCATTTACTTCATGAGATAAAGTAATGGTAATAAAAGCTTTTGGATCAATTTTTGAAATATTTTCTATAAGATAAGTATATTCTTTTCTATCAAATGCTACCATTATAACTTTACGGTGTTCATTTGAATAACCACCTTCAGCTTCTAAAAGAGTAGAACCTCTACCTAATGTATTAATGATAAAATCATTAATTTCTTCATATTTATCAGAAATAATCTGAGCAACAAATGTTGAAGAATAACCAATAAATACTTTTTCAATCATTGCTGAACATAAGAATGCTCCAATTATACCAATAACTGTAGAAGTAAGATTTCTAAAGACTAAGAAACCACATAAAATAATTAAGGCATCAATGACAAATGCTCCAATAGAACATTTAATTTTGAAATATTTTTGACCTATAAAAGCAAGTATATCAAGTCCACCAGTTGATCCACCACCTTTAAAAGTGATAGCACAACCTAAGCCAACTAAAACAGAACCACATATTGCTGCTAATAAAGTATTAAATTCATCAATATTATTAAATTTGAGCCATTCTTCTGGTTTTATAACTCTCATAATAAATGATAATGCAAAAGGATAAATAATTACTGAAACTAAAGTTTGTAAAGTAAATTTCTTTCCTAAGAAAATTAAACCTATAAAGAAAAGTACCCAGTTAAGTATTAGTACATATAAGTCAATTTTATTTTCTCCACCAATAAGTGATTGAAGAACAATCGCAATACCTGAAATACCACCTGTAACTATATCATATGGAACTAAAAAAGCAGCTGTACCAAATGCTAATAAGAAATTACCTATAACAACTAAAAAGAAATGATAAAACATCATTAAGTAATCTCTTTTAGTGTAGTTTTTAAAATGTTCTTTTATTTTTTTAAACATGCTTTTTTGCCTCCATCTCTAAATATGAATATAGGAAGTTATCAATTTTACCATTCATGACTTCTTCAACATTAACTTCAGAATAATCAGTTCTATGATCTTTTACCATTGTATAAGGACAGAAAACATAAGATCTAATTTGAGATCCCCATTCAATATTTTTTTGCTCTCCGACGATCTTATTCAATTTATTCTTTCTTTCTTCAAGTTTTAATTGTAATAAATGTGATTTAAGCATTGTCATACAAATAGCTCTATTTTGAATTTGAGATTTTTCAATTTGAGAAGAAACAACAATTCCTGTTGGAATATGAGTCATTCTTACAGCTGAGTCAGTTTTGTTAACATTTTGTCCTCCAGCTCCAGAAGATCTATATGTATCTACTTTAATATCTTTCTCATTTAAATCAATTTCAATCGAATCATCAAATTCAGGAATAACATTAACAGAAGCAAAAGAAGTATGACGACGTCCTTGTGAATCAAAAGGGGAGATTCTAACTAAACGATGAACTCCTTTTTCACCTTTTAAATATCCATAAGCATTATGTCCTCTAATTGCAATTGTTGCTGATTTTAAGCCAGCAACATCACCAGTTTGATAATCTATAACTGCCACTTTAAATTTTTTGTCTTCAGCAAAACGAATATACATACGATAAAGCATATCAGCCCAGTCTTGTGATTCAGTTCCACCAGCTCCTGGATGAAATTCTAGAATAGCATTTAGATGGTCATACTCATCTTGAAAAAGAATTTCGAGCTTAAAAGAATCTAACTCACTACAAAGTTTAGTTAGATTGTTATCAGCTAATTCATGAAATTCAAAATCCCCTGTTTCGTCAAACAAAACAAGGCAATCTTGAATATCGTTTATTTGTTTATTAAGACTTGATAAAGTATCAAGTATATCTTTTTTTTCATTGTACTCACGACTTATTATTGTCGCTTCTTTTGGATTATCCCAAAAATCGTCAGCTGCCATAAGTTGTGAGTTTTTTTTGACACTAGCCTCTAAACAAGCCGTGTCAAAGTGAATCACCTAACTCTTTGACAGTTTTTGAAACGATTTGAAGGGAATTCTTAATTTCAAAAATTTCTCTCATACATTTCAACCTTTCAAATTATTTTGTTTCTTCTTTTTTAGGTTCTTCTTGAGCAGGTGTAGTTTCTGCTTCAGGTTTCTTAATTTCAACTTTGATATTTAATAAATTTAATACAACTTCAATTGCAATAATATCTTGCATTTCACTAAATAATGAATAACCTTCATTAACATAATCTTGTAATGGATTTTTGTTTGCGTAGCTACGTAAATGAATACCTTCACGTAGTTTATCCATTGTATCAATATGTCCTGTCCAGTTTCTATCAACAATACGTAAAGAAGTTGTCTTTTCAATTTGAGTTGCTAATTCTTCATTCCATTCTTTACGTCTATTTAAATAGCGTTGCATCATTAATTGAGCAATATCTTCACCAACTTCATTAGGATCTGAATCATCATATAGAGTAGGTTTAATAGTACCTTCTTCTAAGAAACGAGGTTCTAATTGTTGTTTCAATAATTCACCTGATACAAAGCCATTTGCACTTTCTTTATCAATTGATTTTTTAGCCAATGATTTACCAGCTGTTACAAAGAATCCTTCAATCATTTCTGTAACATCTTCAGGAGTAGAATATAAAATCTTATCTCTTAAAGAATACATAATACCACGTTGTTTACTTAAAACATCATCATAGTCAAGTAAAGATTTTCTAATATCGAAGTTTTGTCCTTCAATTCTTTTTTGAGCTTGAGTAATAGCGTTTTGGAATAATTTCATTTCAATAGATTCATCACCCATTTGCTCACCCATTTTTTGTATTTGATCGTTACCAAATCTAAGCATTAATTCATCATCTAATGCAACATAGAATCTTGAATATCCTGGATCTCCTTGACGACCAGAACGTCCTCTTAATTGGTTGTCGATACGTCTTGATTCATTTCTTTCAGTACCAAAGACACATAAGCCACCAAGTGCACGAGTTTCATCAGTTAATTTAATATCAGTACCACGACCAGCCATATTAGTAGCAACTGTAACTGCACCTTTTTGACCAGCTTGAGCAACAATTTCAGCTTCAAGAGCATGGTTTTTAGCGTTTAAAACACTATGAGGAATATGTGCATCATTTAACATTCTATCGACAACTTCTGACATTTCAACAGAAGATGTACCAATTAAAATAGGTTGTCCTAATTCGTGGCGACGTTTTACTTCCTCGACTAATGCTTTTAATTTTGCTTGTTTATTACCAAAAATTAAATCTAAATCATCAACACGTTGAATTGGTCTATTTGTTGGAATACAAATAACACGCATGTTATAAATCTTTTGGAATTCTTCTTCTTCTGTTTTTGCAGTACCAGTCATACCAGCAACTTTTTCATATAAACGGAAGAAGTTTTGATATGTAATAGTTGCCATTGTAACTGTTTCTTGTTTGATCTTTACGCCTTCTTTAGCTTGAATAGCTTGATGTAAACCATCACTATATTCACGACCTTTTAAAATACGACCTGTGAAACTATCAATAAGTTGGATTTCACCTTCATTATCAACCATGTATTCAACGTCTCTACTCATAACATAATTTGCTTTTAATGCTTGAACAATACGGTGAACTAAATCATTGTATTGAGGTGAATATAAGTTTTTAATACCAAACATTTTTTCAGCTTTATCAACGCCTGAATCAGTTAAAGTACATGTTTTAGTTTTAATATCAAATGTGAAATCTTTTTCTCTTTTTAATGTTTTAACAAATCTATCAGCAATTAAATAAGTATTTGCTGAAACTTTAGTACCACCTGAAATAATTAAAGGTGTTCTTGATTCATCAATTAAAATTGAGTCAGCTTCATCAACAACAGCAAATACTAATCCACGTAAAACACGTTTCTTAATATCTGTTGCCATGTTATCTCTTAAATAATCAAAACCTAATTCAGAGTTTGTTGTATATGTGATATCACATAAATATGCTTGTTTCTTTTCTTCATTTGTTTTTTCTCTTAAGTTAACTCCAACAGTTAATCCTAAGAAACGATAAATTTGTCCCATCCATTCAGCGTCACGAGATGCTAAATATTCATTGACAGTAATAACGTGAACACCTCTACCAGATAAAGCATTTAAATAAACTGCCATAGTAGCTGTTAAAGTCTTACCTTCACCAGTACGCATTTCAGCAACATCACCTTGATCAAGAACAATAGAACCCATAATTTGTACCTTAAATGGGAATTGTCCTAAAACACGTTTACCTGCTTCACGAGCAACAGCAAATGCTTCAATTTTAATATCATCTAATGTTTCACCATTAGCTAATCTTTCTCTAAAATAAGGTGTTTTTGCTTTTAATTCATCATCTGTTAAAGCAGCCATTTCATCTGCTAATTCCATAACCTTGTCAGCTTGTGCTGAAATTTTCTTTAATCTACTTTTATCAAAATTAAAAATTTTATCAATTAAACTCATTTTATATCCTCCTTCAAGGCTGTCTTATTTATTTTACAATAAATACTTCTTTTTTCATAGTCTAAAATTTTGATAATTAGACAACATTTAAAATTTTTAAAAGATGTAAGTAAAATTATAAGTATTACAACTTCAACCAAGTAATAATATTACTATTTTTTAATTTTCTTAAAATGATAATATACAATAGATGTGAGACTTTTGATAAAAACAATTCTAATTGATCTCTTTTTTGTTTATTACTTTAAGATAATTCTTCTTTAAATGCTTCGAATCAATAAACTTTAATTCAGACTTTGAAAGTTCATTATAATTTAGCTTTAATTCTAATAAACGCACTGTAGATATAAAATCAGCAACTTGAAACAATCTATAGCTGCAAGGATGAACTTCTTTCTTAAAATCGTAATCTAATCCAGTAATAGCTAATGAATCATTTAATACTCTAGTTATATGGTGTTGTCCATTATCATAATATAAAATTATTTTATAGTCTTTGAATATCTCATAATTTTCAGTAAAAAAATTGTATAATTCTCTAATCATTCTTCTTTCTAATTTTAATATATCATTATTAAAATCTTTTTTTATAAAAGTAACAGTTTTACATTTTATTGGCAACCCCATTGTAAACATAAAAATCGACTGAAATATTCTTTTTCTATCTTCTATTGATTCGTTTTGAAATGGATATTCTCGTCTGATTATTGGTCCAGCATGAAATACTGGTTTATCCTTTATTTTTTCAATATTAGAACTTATATCAATGCTTTGATCATGAAATACTAATGTTATCAAATAATATTTAGATGCATCTTTAATAAATCCAAAATCTCCTGATTCATCTATAAATACACTAAGTATTTTTTTCATCAAAACGTCTCCTTTAAAAAATAAAAGCGGGACTATTTCCCGCTGTTGGTGGACCAAGGCAAAAGCCAGCCCAATGTCATATGACATTATAGTATATGCTTATCTTTTAGCAAATATACCTTACACTTATAATTTACCATATATATTGTTATTTTCAACAACAATTTTCACTTTTTTTCAAATAATATTAATTATTAATGTACATAGTAAAATAAAACCCTACATCAGTTTACTGATGTAGGGCAAGCGATAATAAACTAGTCACATATTGTGTACTAGTTTATGGTCTTGTATGTAACCGTTTATTTTAGTTTTGTTACATTTTTTGCTTGAAGACCTCTAGTAGTTTCAAATAAATCAAATTCAACTATTTGACCTTCTTCAAGTGTACGATAGCCTTTTTCATTAATTTGAGAATAATGAACAAAGATATCTGGACTATCGTCATGGTTAATAAATCCAAAACCTTTTTCGGCATTAAACCATTTTACTTTTCCTTGCATTAGCTTACTCCTTTCACTAAGATAACTTCCTACTTCAAATTTTAAAATGTAATCAATAAAAAGTGATTAAATTTCGTACGCCCTTATAATTCATTTTTCGACAAGACAAGAATTTTAATATCTTTAGGATTACACTTTTTAATTACTTTAATAGCTCCTGATAATGTCGAGCCAGTTGTCATTACATCATCTACTAATAGAATCTTTTTGTTCTTAATAATTCTTTTTGCAAAAATATCTATATTGTCTATCATATCTGTTCTTTGCCATTTTCTAAGAGTTGCTTGTTTAATATTCTCTTTCTTATATAAAATTGGTAATATAGGTAGATTTAGACATCGAAAAATTTCAATTACATGGTTAAATCCTCTTTTAAGATCATCCTCCCTCCACGATGGCATTGGAACAATATAATAAGAAGCAAATCTTAAATGTAAGTCATAGGCATATTGTTCAAGAAATATTGGTGCTAATTCAATATCTTGACACCCTTTGAGCTTATATAGACATTTTCTTATGGTCTCATCATAACGAAAAAGGCTTATCCCTGGTATAGTATTTAAATGAAATTTTGAGATATGCAAAAGAAATTTAGCACTACATTCTTTACATATACTTATGTTATTTCCGATTAGTGAAGATAAAGATAATGAATTAATATCTTTAAAACATAATTTACAAATATTTGTTTGCTCGTCTAATTTCATAAATAGCCTCTTTCATTGCTTCTGTTTCATAGCTACAACAAAAAATAACATCTCCATAAGGTGAATCTTTTTTTCTACCTACTCTTCCACTAATCTGTATTAATGTATTTTTATCAAAAATAAAATGTTCACAATTTAAAATAATTACTTGTAAATTTTTAAAAGTAACTCCTCTTTCTAATACAGATGTTGTAATCAAATACATATATTTTTTATTTTTGAAGTCTTCTATAACTTGTTCAAAATTTTTTGTTTTTGATGTTATAACAAATCCTTTATTGTTAAATACTTTAAAAACTTTATATATTACTTCACACATATTGATAGTTGGAAGAAATACAAAACATTGTTTATCTTGTTTTTGGTAATCTTTTAATTTTTTTAATACATATATTATTTGTAAAATAAATGTCCTCTTAACAATAAAAGGTTCTGGAATTTTATAGTGGTGAAAACGTACGTTAAGATTTAAGATTGTATCATTATCTTTTTTGAATTCATCAATTATATCAGGTGGAGCTGTTGCACTTAATATAACAGTATTCCCTTTAAGTGCTCTTTTAAAAAAAGCGTAAAGAGTTTCATTTCTATAAAAAGGAAAAGCATCTACTTCATCAAGTATTAATAAATCAAAAAAATTCTTATATCTATATAATTGATGGGTTGTTAATAAAATAATATCTCCATTTAATTCTTCATTGCAGCCTCCATAAACCGTTACAATTTTATAGTTCTTAAAAGAATCTTTAAATCGTGAATACAAATCAAGTACGACATTTTTTCTAGGAACAGCAAAACCAACTTTCATTTTATTTTTTAAAGCATACTCAATAACAGCAAAAACTAATTCAGTTTTTCCGGCACCACATACTGCTTTAACAAGAGTATTCTTCTTATTTTTAAAAGAAGTTACTATTTCATCTGATATTTTCTTTTGTTCTTTAGTAAGCTCATAATCTAACTTTAACTCCCCTTCACTTGATTTTACTATTTCATCCTCTATACATTCTTCTCCAATAAATTCAATACATCTACGACAATATTCTTTTCCATTTAATATTCCAATATAACGCTGTTCTTTATTACCACACTTTTCGCAAACAAACAAAAAAATCACCTCATATATAATTACGAGATGATTTTTATTATTCCTAAATATTGTGAATTAAAGTTCAGCAACAATTAAAGAATAAGACTTTTCAGGATTTACATATTCTCCTTCGGAATTTAAAACTTCAAAGTGTAATGATTGTCCTAATCCACTAGTATATAAAGATTCACCACTAGTAGCTATAACATCCCCTTGAGAAACTGTATCACCTTTATTTATATTGATTTTACCTAATGAGCAATAAATAAATTGAGCCCCTGTTTGATGTTCAATGAGAATCATATTACCATATGTACCATCATTACCTTTACTAATGACAGTTCCAGAAGCAACAGCTAATACATCAAATTGATTATTACTATTATAATCAACTCCTAATGACTTTGTATAAGTATCGCTACTTCCTGGAACATTGATA
>JAXFTN010000083.1:0-8486 GCA_034176765.1 Bacilli bacterium
TTCTTTGTTAATTCTCCTTTTGCTGTAGCACATGCAGCAAAGCATGGAATAGTTGTCATATTGAATGCGATAAATGATAATAAAGCCGGAACTGTAATTCCAGTTGCATCAATTAAAGCCTCGACAGCTAACATACCTTCAATAGCTTCGCTTCCTTCTCCAGGAACAACAAAACCAGCAACAACAGCTGCAGCTAAGGTTCCAATAGTTGCAATAACATTTTCTTTAGCAATCAAACCTGTTATAGCTGCAACTGCAAAAACCCATCCTCCCGCTTTTAATTGTGAACCAAAACCTAATGGCGTAAATAAAGGTTGAATTAATTGACCAATGGAAGCTAAAATCGATCTAGACATTTCTTCATCACTTAAGAATTCCCAACTCCAAGAAAAATGGGAAATAAACCATACTAGAATTGTTGAAGCAAGAATAATTGTGAAAGCTTTTTTAATAAAATGTTTGGCTTTATCCCATAGATGTATCATCAATGATTTAAACTGAGGTAAATGGTAATTAGGTAGCTCCATAATAAATGGAGGAACATCGCCTCTTAAACTTGTATTTCTCATTAATAAAACAGAAATGATAGCTGTTAAGATACCAATTAAATACATACTATAAGTTATAAAGTCAACATTAGTAACACCAAAATATGAAACTATTCCACCAGCAATAGCAGTTAAAATTGGTAACTTAGCTCCACAAGAAAAGAAAGGAATAACTCTGATTGTTGCTAATTTTTCTTTTTCATCATTTAATGTTCTTGTGTTAATCATAGCTGGAACAGAACAACCAAATCCCATGATCATAGGCATAAATGCTCTTCCAGATAAACCAAACTTTCTAAAAATACGATCAAGAATAAAAGCTACACGAGCCATATATCCTGAATCTTCTAAGATTGAAAATAATAAAAACAAACATAATATTTGAGGTAAAAAACCTAGTATTGCAAATAAACCTTCTAAAACTCCATCACAGATAAAGGCTACAACCCATGTTGATGCATTTAATGTTTGTAATAAATTTCTAACTAAATCACCAAGCAATCCCGTAATAGATGTAAATAAGTTTGTAAAAATAACTCCAGGTGAATTAATACCTGCATCAGTATAAAATAATCCTTCAAAAGAAGTGCCTTCAAAACATGGAGCTATATTTTCAAATAGTCCACCTAAAAAAAGAAAATTCTCAGAGAAAGTTAAATGGAAAATTAAAAATAGGATAAGTAAGAAAATAGGTATACTTGCCCATCTATTAGTCAATACTTTATCAATTTTTTCAGAACGTGATAGATTTTTATGTTCTCCTTTTTTTAATACTTTATTCATGTCTTCGCATATAAAGTTATAACGGGCATTAGCTATCATTGCCTCAAAATCATCGTTGAAAATATCATTCTTAAAGTCTTTTTTCAAGTTATTAATTTCTTCAACTAATTCATGATGATCTTTTACTTCTAAATCATCATTTTCTAATAATTTAATAGCATGGAAATAAGGATTTTCTATTTTCTTGTTGATTAATAGTTTTGAGACTTTTTCTACCAATTCATTTAGTTGCTTATCTACAAATATTCCTTTTCCAATTCTAGGCTTTAGTGATTCATTATAAGCAACCTTCATTAATTCATCGAGGTTTTCTTCCTTTAAAGCTGAAATTAAGACAACTTTAAGTCCTATCTTATTTTCTAATTTTTTAATATCTATTTTATCGCCATTTTTAACTATTTCATCAGCCATATTTAAAGCAATGACAACTGGAACATCCATTTCTAGAAGTTGTGTTGTTAAATATAAATTACGTTCCAAATTTGTTGCATCAATGATATTAATGATACAATCTGGTTTTTCATTAATTATATAATTACGCGATATAACTTCTTCTGAGGTATATGGTGATAAAGAATAAATACCAGGTAAATCTATAATTGAAACTTCTTCATCTAATTTTTTATATATTCCTTCTTTCTTATCAACAGTAACTCCAGGCCAGTTACCTACATAAGCTGTTGAACCTGTTAAAGAATTAAATAAAGTAGTTTTACCACAATTTGGATTTCCTGCTAAAGCAAATTTTTTCATAAGCATTTCTCCATTTCTAAAGTAACGAGCTGAGCTTCAGTTAATCGTAATGTTAATTCATAACCTCTTATATTGATTTCAAGAGGATCACCTAAGGGAGCTTTCTTTTTTAGTTCTACATGTGCTCCAGGAGTAACGCCCATATCAAGCAAACGTCTATGAAGTTTACCTTGTCCTTCAACTTTAATAATTACACCGGATTCGCCAATTTTAAAATCATTTAATTTTTTTTGCATAGCAATACCTTCTCTCTATGAGTTAGTATTAACTAACTTTTATAGTAAAAATATAAAGTTAGTGATAACTAACCACTGATAATATACAACTTTATTAAATTATATTCAATAAAAATTTATCGATTTATATTTTTTTGTTTAAATAAAAATTTTTTATTGCTTCAAAAGATTCATCACTTAAATTATGCTCTACTTTACAAGCATCAGTTTTAGCAATTTTCTCATCAACACCTAATTTCATTAAAATTTCTTTTAAAAGTAAATGTTTTTCATATGTTTTAGAAGCTATCATATATCCTTTATCTGTCAAAGAAATATATCCATGTTCACCAATTATTAAATAACCAGATTCTTTTAATTTTTTCATTGCAATACTAACACTTGGTTTAGAAAAGTTTAATTCATGTGCAATATCAATAGATTTCACATTACCTTGTTTTTTACTTAAGATTAATATACATTCTAAATAATCTTCGCTTGATTCATAAATATTCATAAACAAACCTCCAAAAGTTAGTACGTTTTAACTATTTCTATTATAAACACACTTTTTGAAAATTTTCGATATTTTTTTACATTTTTTTCATTTTTATATATAATAAGAATATAGATAGTATTCGAGGTCGTTACTTATGAGAATTTTATGGGTATCAAATGATGGTACAGGTGTTGTTGTATTAATCATTATCATTGTTATTTTTGTTCTAATTTTTGCTGCATTATTTATGCTAAATCTTTTTAGTGCAAAAATTAGATTAACTTTTTATGTAGACGGCCAAGATGTAAAAAAATATTATGTAAAAGTCAATCAAAATATAGAAGTACCTGAAGAACTTAGCATGTTTACATGGTATGAAGATGAAGAATGTACAATAAAGTTTACTCCTCATAAAATGAAATTTAAAGAAGTAAATTTATATACTAAATCCACAGGGAATAATTAATGCTATTTGATTTATTTGAAAATATAAGAAATAAAAGATTCTTTAGCTTCCTAAACAAATTTTTTAGGTCTTATTTTTTTATTTTCTTAATTGGTTTTATTTATTTATTATCGAATTTATTTTCTTTTGAGTTATTTGCATATTATTCAATAATGATTTTAGCAATAATTACTTTTCTTTTTTGTGAAGATCTTTTACCAACAATTCCGATGTTAGCAATGGGCTATATGTCTGTTTCTCGTGATAATAATCCTTTTGGTTTTAATGGTGATACCATTTTTCAAACAAAAAGTTTTTTAATCCAACTAATAATTATCCTTGTCATTTGTTTTGTCTTTTTAATTGCTAGAGCTATTTTTATATTTATAAAAAATAAAGAAAACAAACAATTTCCTCGTCTAACAATTGGTTTTGCAGTTTTAACATTTGTACTAGCAATAGGAGGTCTTTTTAGTGGTTTTTATGAAATTAAAACTTTTTGTTATGGCCTACTTGTTGGTGTTTCTTTAAGTGTGGGTTATTTTGTTTATTATTACACTATTAAATGGGAAACTATTAATAAAGAATATTTATTATTGTTATTAACAACAATTGGGGTGTTAATGTCAATAGAGATATTAAACATTAATATTGTAGCTGGGGCATTCACCACTGAAGATGGATTTTCTAGAGGTAACTTATATACGGGTTGGGGTAATTACAATAATATTGGTTGCATGGCTGCAATGGCTCTTCCGGGTCCGTTTGCCTTAGCCATTTTAAAAAAAGAAAAAGGCTGGATTTTTAATCTTATTGGTCATTTCAATTTATTATTCTTATTTTTAACACAAAGTCGCAATTCAATTTTATTCGGATTAGTTCTTTATTTAGGATTAATAATTACAATGCTCATCTTTACAAAAAAGAAATCTAGATTATTTAATATTATAGTACTAGGTTCCATATTAGTCTTAGTATCTATTGGGCTTATTATTTTAAAAGAAGAAGTAGCAAAAGTTTTTGCTTCTTTGAAAAATGCAGGCTTTGATGATAGTAATCGCTTTAATATTTATATAGAAAGTCTAACAAGTTTTAAAGATAATCCAATATTAGGAAAGGGTTTTTACAATAATAATATCTTTCAATGGGGATCTTCAGATCGTATTACTTTTATTCCACCACGATATCATAATACATATATACAAATGTTATGTACCTCTGGTGTTATTGGTTTACTTGCTTATATATATCATCGATATCAAACAATATCAATTATCTTTGATAAAGTTAATATCACTAAAATACTCTATGGATTTGCAGCCCTTTCTCTTCCACTTTTAAGTTTATTAGATTGTCATTTCTTTAACCTAGGTCCTGGATTATTATATGGTATTTGCTTATTATTTATTGAAAAAGAAAAGGAGTTATCAATTATTTGATAACTCTTTTCATTTCTTCTGGTAAATCACATTCAACTTCTATATACCTATTATTAATATGATCAAACATTTTTAGATAACTTGAATGCAAACACAAACGGTTGACTAATTTATTAGGTTTTCCATATAATTTATCTCCTAATAATGGATAACCTATATGGCTTAAATGGACTCTTATTTGATGAGTTCTTCCCGTTTCTAATTGTAAAGAAACAAGGCTTAGCTTTTCTTCTTTTTTAATTACCTTAAAATGCGTTATGGCATCAACTCCAGTAGAAGATACACGATATTTTTTATTGTCATGTCGATCCTTTCCAATCTTATAAGTAATTGTTCCTTCGTTATTATTCATCTTTCCATCTACTATTGCTAAATATTTTCTTTTAATATGATGTAAAGATAATTCATAATCAAACATTGTATGACATAAAAAGTTTTTAACAAAAACAATTATTCCACTGGTTTCAAAATCAAGTCTATGTGCAGCATATGGTAGAGCTTGTTGATTAGTTTTTAAAAAATAATTATAAACAGCATTTGTTAGTGTCTTAAAATCATTGCCATCACTATGTACTAACATATAAGGTGGTTTATTAATAATTAAAAAATTATCATCTTCATATAAAATATCTAATGTAAAATCAAAAGGTTTTATATTGATATCTTCTTCATATATAAAAGTAACTTTATCACCTTTTATAAGTTTATTATCTAAATTATTATTAACGATATTATTTACTAGGCACCATTTGTTAACTCTAATTTTTTCAATCGTTCCTCTTCCAACATGAAAATACTTAAGAAGTTCTTTTATCGTTAAATTTTCAAATCGTTCATCAATAAAAATAGATACACTTTGTTTCATAATTTTACAAAATCCTTTTTCTTTTTAATTATACGATATAAAATATAAATATAAAATACAAAAAGGAGTTTATGGAATTTATGATTTTAGCATCACTACAATGGTATTATATCGTTTTAATTGTTATAGGTAGCATCCTTGGTTTTGTAATATTACTATTATTATTGCTTATGTTTATTAATTTATTTATGCTTAGAAAAAAGAAAAATCAATTAATTATTAACGTTAAAAAAAATGATTCACCAAAATAATGGTGAATCAATTTTTATTTTACAGGGTTTCCTTGGCCATCAACCTTAACACTACCTGTTAACATTAATATGCCATCAACAAACGACCAAACTGCTCCAACATATAAACAAGATGTAAAAAATTGAGCTAATCCAAGACCTACATAACCTAAATATAAGCGGCCAACTCCAGGTAAGAATAAATTTAATATACCAGCAAGAACAATTGATTTTCTGTTTGACTCAACTACACTTCTTGAAGAAGCATATTCATCTCTATATTTATTAGATCGTGAACTCGACGATTCAACATCAAAGCTTTTTTCCTTATCTTTATAATCACTAGTTTTTTTAGAATCTTGGTGAATAACAGTTGCTCCACAGTTAATGCAAACTGTAGCATCGTTTTCAAGTTCTTTTCCGCAGTTATGACAAAACATCAAATCCACCTCCTACACGACTAATTATATATAAATAAACTCTAATATTCAAGATATTTTTACAAAATTTGTCAATTTATTTCACAAAATTGTAAACAATTATTGTTTCTTATTATTATATTCACTTATTAACTTTGTAATTGTATTTTTAGGATTATATGAATGATACATTTTATCAAAAATTCTTATAATTTTTTCTGTATCGCCATCAATTACAATATCTACTTTTTCTTTAATATAATCGGGTGCACTTTCTAAACACATACTCAAATCAGCCTTCTCAATGAGTGGTAAATCGGTATGGCCTGCACCACAAACAACAAGCATATCTTTATTTTCTTTGTCTTTAATATATTGAATTAAGTTTTCTTTACGCGCTTGTCTACTATTAATTTTCAAATACCAATAATCAACACCATTTATGTCTTTATGATATAAATAAGTAACTAAATCAATATCATCTTTAATATTTGTTTCATTAAGAATATTTGTAAGTTTATCAATATTTTCTTTTGTATCAATAACAATATATAAAGATACTTCTAAATCAGAAGGAAGTTTACCTCTAACAAAATTTCTAACATTTCTGTCAAGACGATTTTGATAATATAACTTTTCTCCATCATTTATTAAAACATTATGATAAGCTTGTAAAATATTATTATTAATTGTATAAGTAAAAGCATTCATATTGTTGCTTTTTAAATGATGCTCAATTATTTTTCTAGCTTTTTTATTAATATTATATACACGTTCATAAGTTTCATTATCGTAATGATAAATAGCAGAACCATTCATAACGACCATTGGATAATTAACTTCAACATCACTAAAAATATATTCAAGTGATGACATAGTTCTAGTTGTAGCAAATACAAGTGGCATATCATGATAATACATATCATTTAATTTATATTTAATATAAGGAGATAATGAATCGTCTTTAGATAAAAAATTATTATCTAATGAAGAAACAAATAATATATTATTGTTATGCCTATAAGAAGTAAATAAATAATTATTTACAAACAAGGAAACACCTACTCCAATTAATGTTGATAGTACTCTATTAGTAGCAAATTGTAATACAGGCATTCCTCCATTTCTTATCGATATTGTTACGCTTAAATAAGTTAAGCAAGTAATAAAGACAGCATCTACTTGTTTTAATTTTATAGTTACTAATATTAAAGGAATAATACAAATAGAAACAAATAAAAATTTAAGGAAATAATATAGAATAAAATTTAGTTCATCTAAATGATTTAAATCAACTAAAATAAATTCAAACAATAATATGATTGCCATACCAAAGTATCCACCAATAATTGTTCCTAATGATCTTACAGTTGCTTGTTTTTTACTGCTTTTTTTATTTCTATGAGTAGCAAATACGGCAGCTATCCCTGCAAAAAAAGGTGTGTACATATTTGAAGGTGCTTTCCAAGACGACCTATCTATTCCAACAAGTTTATCTATAAATAATAACAATATATAAATCATCAGGACCAAAAATAAAGTGATGAACGTTTTAATAATTCTTTTACCTATGTGCATACTTTTCATAATAAAAACTAAATATTCTCCAATTAAAATTACTAAATTCTCTATATTAGAATTCAACGTTCTTTATTTTAACACAACATATCTTTTATGCAATTAGCAAAGTAGTATTTCTTAAAAAAATCTTTATTTTAATAAACATAAACTATAATTGATTTTTTTACATTATAATAAGAAATCATAATATGACATGGTGCAAAAATGATTGATTCCACAATCAACAAAATTGATCTACTTATAATTCCACTAAATAGAAATATAAAGGTAAAATAGATAATGCTAATGCTCTAAAAATACTATTTTGTTTAAAGCAAATAATCCATATCGAACAATAAAATATTACTAAAACAATATTTGTAATAAGATATATAGCAAATGCTTCATCACTTCACCATCCAAAAGAAGTTCCAGGAATATTTATAATCGTAAATATAAAACAACAAAATCTACCTATTTGATCAAGTATTTCTACAAACTTATTGTTCTATTTATTTTCAAATTTATCTTTAATCGCTTCAAACGGGGCAATCCATAAATTCATTCTATGCATTAATCATTCACCACCCAATAACCACTCTTTTAAGCTTATAACTTCAATACCTTCTTCAGTAATATATTTTTTAAAGTTATCTTTTACAATAATAACTTTTCTAAAATTATCCTTTATATTAAGCAAAGATCTTTTTTCTTGATTTTGTTTGTCTAG
>JAXFTN010000084.1:0-2209 GCA_034176765.1 Bacilli bacterium
AATCATTTAATTTAATAACAGCAATAGTTTCATTTTCAAGTGCGCTAGGTTTATACCAAAAATGAACATTAATGGTTTGAGCAGACATATCATTAATAATACAACATACTTCGCCATTTTCAAGATTTAAATAATTAAATAGTTCATCATCGAAATAAATTTCGCCCATATGAGTAACACTATACTCTGATACTTTATCAGTTTTACGAATCAAAGATTTTTGATTAACAATTTGAGCGTTTTCGTATTTTTTATAATCAAAGAATGTTGCGTATCCTAAATGATAGTAATAATTATAAATACCATCTTTTGTTTTAGCGTTTTGAGAAGAAAATGTCTGATATTGTTCAGAACAAAGATTATTGCTAAATTTTGTACAAGCTTGTTTATATGAAAAAGTATGATTTATACCGTTATTAATTTGATGACTTACCAATTGATTTCTGATATCATAATTAAATTCTTCAATTACATCAGTACCACGTTTTACTTCTTTAAGTTGATCTAAATAATTGTATGAATAATCATAAATAGTTGAATAATTAATGTTTTTTCTCGTAACATTACCTCTATTATCATAGGTATATTCATCTCTTTCATTACCATACCTAACTACTTTTACACGTCCAGTATGAGGTAAAGTATTGCTATCTTCGTTCTCGTAATCAAGTATTCCATATTCCAAATTATTTTCTTCAATAGAATTTAAATCTAAATCATCATTGTAATTAAATTGATATTGATTGACAACGCTATCATCTGTAACATGGTTATATCTAATTACCTGGTTTTTCGAATTATATGTTATTAAATTATCTTTAGTTAAAGATGAACCTTCAAATATTGGGCCTTTATTATTTAAGCCTTCATAATTATAGGTGGTTGTAACTCCATTAACTATAGTTTGATTAAGTCTTTTCTTAACAATATCATTTATAAATTGATAGGAAACATTATTGTGGTCTAACACACTAGTAAGAAAATGATTACTATAGGTATAATTTTCTTCAATCGTTTCATTTTTAAAACTTGTAATTTCTTTAATTAAATCATGCCCATCGGAATAAGAATATTCTTTTTCAACGTCATTTGTTCGTTCATATACCAAATCAATATTATCATAAATCTGAGTCGAACCTGTAAAATCGTTTCCGCTTTTTGACAACAAATAATTATTTTCATTATAATTTAAATTAGAAACATAACAACCTCTATTCTTACTCATAACTAAGCCTTCGTCATTATATTCGACATCAAATTCATTTGCACTTGGAACTAATTTTATTCCAGCTACATAACAATTACCTTCTAAAACTTCTATAATAACTCTTGTACTATTAATAACACCGTCAAAAAAGAAATTTAATGAAATCGGATGATAAAAAGTCTTAGCTTCAACAGTGATTGTTTTAGTAGTACTACTATTTATTTTTAAAGTAGCTTTAATTTTACCCGAATCAATACTTTTTACAAGGAAAGACAGGCATAAAGATTCGCGAACATAACTAATAAAACTCTTTTGTTGTTCTATTTTTGCATTTGCACTCATGTAAAAAACCTTTGTAATTGCCGAATTTGGATAATCAGTTGAAGTGACAACACTATTAGTGACAGTATAATCAGATAGATTTTCACCTAAAATAGTTTTCTTTTCATCATCAAAAGCTAAATCTGTTTGTTTACTTATCATATTACAATTTTCGTCGAAAGTGAAAATATTGCTGTTATATTTTTCGTCAAATATGTATTTGACTAAACCATTTTCAAATACATAAGTTAAATTCTCTTGATATGAATTCGTAATATTCGTTTTTTCGTTAACATAATTAATATTATGAACAATCGCTGTATTAATATTATTATGATACTGTGATACAACTATGTTTTCATTTACTAATTCACATTTTATCGTTTCATTTTTGATTAAATCGGTTATTTGATAAGATATTCCAGCTAACAAAAGCAATTCATAATTATTTACAGTTTTATTGTCAAATACATCTGTTATTCTCTTACAATAATTGTTTTCATAGGTGAAAGTATAGCTACGATTTAGTTGAAATACGCCATTTGAATCCTTCACAAAATATTCGATTTTTGCACAAATACTGTAATCTTGACTCAATGTTTGAATAGTTAATTCAATTTTTTCTAATCCGTCTTCACGAGTAAATACCACTTTATTGTTTACATAAGTACTGGTATATGT
>JAXFTN010000085.1:0-3021 GCA_034176765.1 Bacilli bacterium
TGATTTAGGAACTATAGCATTAGTTGGTCCTAAAAGAATGGATTATGATAAAGTTGTTAGTGCTTTAGAATATATTGCTGAACAATTAGATAAATATTTCAAAGAAGAGAAAGGAGACGACAGTGAAGATGTCCGAAAATAATAAAGAGAATAAAGAAGTAAAAGAATCTAAAGAAGTAGATCTTAATGCTGAGATTGATAAATTAAAAGCTGAAGTTGAAGATTGGAAAAACAAATATTATATGGCATATGCTGACACACAAAATCTTCAAAAGAATCTTGAAAAAGAACATCAAGCTTTTATTAAATATCGTTCGATGGGTTTTGTAGAAAAATTACTTCCAGCACTCGATTGTTTCAATACAGCGCTGAAAAACGAACCTGAGGATCAAGTATTAAGAAATTATTTAATTGGTTTTAGATATGTATATAAGATGTTAGTTGATGCTCTTACAAGTGAGGGTGTCAGTGAAATTGAACCAAAAGTTGGTGATAAGTTTGATTTCAATACAATGGAAGCTGTTGAAGCTATCGAAGCAGAAACTCCTGATTTAATTCAAGAGGTCCGCAGGAAAGGATATATGTTACATGATAGAATTATCAAACATGCTCAAGTTGTAGTTACTAAATTACCTGAACAAAAGAAAGGTGAAGAAAGTAACAAAGAAGAATCAACAAATGATTCTGAAGAACAAATTAGTGAAAAAAGCGTCAAAATGGATGCTTAATATAAAAAGGAGAGATTATTATGGCAAAAGAAACAATTATTGGTATTGACTTAGGTACAACAAACTCAGTTGTATCATATTTACAAGCAGATGGAACTGTTAAGGTTATTCCATCTCCAGAAGGTAAAAATACTGTACCTTCAGTAGTATCTTTTAAAGCAAGTGGTGAAGTTATTGTTGGTGGACCTGCAAAACGTCAAGCAGTTACAAACCCAGATACAGTAAGTTCTATCAAACGTTTAATGGGTACAACAGAAAAAGTTCACATTTCTTGTATAAATAAAGATTTTACACCACAAGAAATTAGTGCAAAGATTCTTTCATATATGAAATCTTATGCAGAAGCTCATTTAGGTAAACCAGTTGAAAAAGCTGTTATTACAGTCCCTGCTTACTTCAATGATGCTCAACGTCAAGCAACTAAAGATGCTGGTCAAATTGCTGGTCTTGATGTAGTTCGTATTATTAATGAACCTACTGCAGCTGCATTAGCATATGGTACACAAACTAAAGCTAATGAGAAAGTTCTAGTATATGACTTAGGTGGTGGTACATTCGATGTATCTATTCTAGATATTGGTGATGGCACATACGAAGTTATCTCTACAGCTGGTGATAATCATCTTGGTGGTGATGACTGGGATAACGTTATTGCTGATTGGATTAGAGCACAAATTAAAATTCAACATGGTGTTGATTTAAGTGATAAAATGGCTTTACAACGTTTCAAAGAAGCTGCTGAAGAAGCAAAAATTGCATTATCTTCACAACTTGAAACAACTATTTCATTACCATTCATTGGTATGTCATCAAGTGGACCTATTTCATTTGAAACAACTTTAACAAGAGCTAAATTCCAAGATTTAACAAAACACTTATTAGACAGAACAGAAGAACCAGTTCGTAGAGCTTTAAGTGATGCTAAATTAACAGCAAATGATATTGCTCAAGTAATTCTAATTGGTGGATCTATTCGTATGCCAGCAGTTCAAGAATTAGTCAAAAAATTATTAGGCAAGAATCCTAACCAAGAAGTTCACCCTGATGAAGCAGTTTCTATTGGTGCTGCAATTCAAGGTGGTGTTATTGCTGGTGATGTTCAAGATGTTGTTTTACTTGATGTTACACCTTTAACATTAGGTATTGAAACAATGGGTGGTGTTATGACTCCACTTATTCCAAGAAATACAACAATCCCTACAACAAAATCACAAATCTTCTCAACTGCTGCTGATAATCAACCAGCTGTTGATGTCATGGTTTACCAAGGTGAACGTCCAATGGCAAGAGATAACAAAATGTTAGGTACATTCAAACTTGATGGTATTAAACCAGCACGTCGTGGTGAACCTCGTATTGAAGTTACATTCTCAATCGATGTTAATGGTATTGTTAAAGTATCTGCAAAAGACTTAGATACACAAAAAGAACAAAATATTACAATTTCTGGTTCTAACGGTTTAAGTAAAGAAGAAATCGATAGAATGGTTAGAGAAGCTGAAGCAAATAAAGAAGCTGATGAAAAGAGAAAACAAGATGTTGAATTAAAGAATAAAGCTGAAACTTACATTAATTCAATTGATCAATCATTAGCTGAAAAAGGTGATTCATTAGATCCATCACAAAAAGAGCAAACACAAAAATTACGTGATGAATTAAAGACAGCATTAGATAATAATGATATGGAAACATTAAAATCTAAAATTTCTGACTTAGAGAAGGCTGCTGAATTTATGGCTCAACAACAAGGTAATGCTCAATCAACTACAGGTAGTGCAAATTCATCAAGTGATGATAAATCACAAGATGATAATGTTGTTGATGCTGATTATACAGAAAAGAACTAAAAAATACTAAAGAGGGTGTAAACCCTCTTATAGTGTTTTAGAAAGGATGATGTTATGGCAGAAAAAAGAGATTTCTATGAGGTACTTGGTGTCTCAAAATCAGCTACTAAAGATGAAATTAAGTCAGCATATCGTAAATTAGCTAAAGTATATCACCCTGATAATAAACAAACTGGTGATGAAGCAAAGTTCAAAGAAATACAAGAAGCTTATGATATTTTGTATGATGATCAAAAAAGACAAACATACGATCAATTTGGACATGCTGCATTTGATCAATCTGCTGGTGGAGGAGCTGGTGGTTTCAATGGCTTCCAAGGTGGATTTGGTGATGTCGATTTAGGAGATTTATTTGGTAGTTTCTTCGGTGGTGGAAGAGCTAGATCCCGTGGCAATAGTAATGGTCCAAGAAGAGGTAATGATACTTTACAACGTGTAGAGATATC
>JAXFTN010000086.1:0-22185 GCA_034176765.1 Bacilli bacterium
TGTTGTAATCATGATTTAGAGTATAAAGAGAGTCAATTTAGAATTCACTTTCTTCATCCTTTACTACATGCTTTGAAGATTTCTTTATATTTGTTTATTATAAGTTTTATATATGGAACATTATTTTATTTTATTGGTGAAGAAAGAGTATATCTATTTTTTTACAATGCAAAATATTTTGGTCCAGTTATTGCAACTATAGTTGGATTTATTCCTAATTGTGCATCTTCTGTAATTTTAAGTAATTTATTTATCAATGAATCTATTAGTTTTGGTTCACTAGTATCAGGATTGATTGCTAATGCTGGTTTAGGATTCTTTTATCTTTTAAAGCATAAAGAAAAAAGAAAAGAAATTTTTATAATTTTTATGATTTTATTTTCCACGTCTATTATTATGGGGTATATTATAAATATAATTATAGGTTTTTAAGGAGCAAAGCATTATGAAAATTACATATATATATCACAGCTGCTATGTAGTTGAATTTGAAGATAAGGTATTGATTTTTGATTATTATAAAAATAAATTACCAAATATTGCACCAAATAAAAAAATCTATTTTTTTGTATCGCACTCTCATTATGATCATTTCAATGAATCTATTTTTGATTTATACACAGATCATGATGTTAAGTTTATTGTAAGTAGCGATTGTTTTGTTCCTATGCGTGATAATGTATATACAATGCTTATTGACGATTATATTGAAGTTGACGGAATGAAAATAAAAACATTACGTTCGACAGATTTAGGTGTTGCTTATTTAGTTTATGTAAATGAAAAATGTATTTATCATGCTGGTGACTTAAATTGTTGGACATTTGAAGAAAATAAAATAGAAGACAATGAATTTATGGAATATATATACTCTAAAGAAATGGACAAATTAAAAGATGAATCTATTGATGTAGCTTTTGTTCCACTTGATTCTCGATTAAAGAGTAATGCATTATTAGGTATTAAATTGTTACTAGAAAAGACTCAACCAAAATATCTTTTCCCTATGCATATGTGGAATGATTTTTCAATAGTTGATATAGCGAGTAAAAAGTTACAATATAAAGGCTTCATTAGTGTAATCTGTAATAATTTTGTTTATGTTATAGAGGATAATTAGTATGAATTTTTTTAAGCATTTAAGGACAATAAATCATCATCGAAGATTAGTTAGAAAATATTGTTTTAAGTGTGGACTTATATATCAAGGATTAGTACATGATTTAAGTAAGTATTCTCGTGTAGAGTTTAGAAATGGATGTAAATATTATAGAGGTACTGGTTCACCTCATTATAAGGAAAGAACTGATAAAGGTTATAGTGAGGCTTGGATGCATCATAAAGGTAGAAACAAGCATCATTGTGAATATTGGTCTGATTTCAATTATGTTACACGTCTTTATGAACCAGTTAAAATGCCTCGTAAATATGTAGCTGAAATGCTTTGTGATCGTATAGCTGCATCTAAAACCTATAACCCCAAAACATATACAAATGAATTTCCATTAAACTATTTTTATAGAGAAATTGATTATTTACCTATACATGCTGAAACTAGTAAAGAACTAGAAATGTTATTACGTATGCTTAAGGACCGTGGGGAAAAAGAAACATTTAGATACATTAAAAAAGAATATTTAAAAGGTGATAAAAGATGAGATATCATTTTATTATTGATGAAACAATAGGCTTCAAAGACTTTTTAATAAAAAATTATTCATCTTCATTTTTTGGATATTTACGACAAAATAAAGCGATTATTATTAAACAAAATACTAGAATTAATTTAAATGATACAGTATATGAAAATGATGAAATAGATGTTTTTTGTGATCCTCTAGTACAACAAGGAAATGTTTGCCATGATCACTTAAAGATAGTATACGAGGATAATGATTGTATAGTTATCGATAAGGAATACAATCGTGCTTGTGTTCCTTCACATACTCATCAATATAATACTGTATATAATTGTTTACTTGGATATTTTAAGGATTCCGAAAACTCTATACATTTTATTTCTAGATTAGATAAAGATACTTCGGGCTTAGTTTTAATAGCGAAAAATCCTCTAGCAGCTTGCTTATTTAATAAATGGAAGGATCAATCAATTAAAGCATATATAGCCGATACATTAATTCCATTAGAACCAAAGCACGGAATTATTGAATTACCGATAAGACGAAATGTAGATAACTTACGTTGGGTTTTTGATGATGGATATTATGCAAAAACAGAATATAATTTCATCGACAAAATTGATAATTTTTATAGATATAATGTTCGTATATATACGGGTCGTACACATCAAATTCGCGTTCATTTTGCTTATTGTGGTTCTCCTATAGTAAACGATATATTATATGGTGATAAAAAAAGTTTAGGGCCCATGCATTTACATGCATATTATCTAAAGTTTTACCATCCAATAAAAAAAGAATGGATTGAACTCCATTCTCCTGTACCATTTTAATTGTTGGTTGGTTTTTCTTTTCGTAATAGATAGTAATCAAGTTCATCCTTCATATTTTGTGGGATGACTTTTTTTATTGGAAAATAAACAGAATTAATCACACGATTAGAAAACGCAGTAATTAAGCTTAATGTGGAATTGAAATTGTTAGCATTTAAAGGACTAACTATATCCTTTCGACAATGAATCTGTGCACCAGTTTGTGGTGATATGCGAGCAAAGGAAATACTTGGTATTCCTTTATCAGCAAAAGGTGTTGAATCTGAAGAATATACTCCTTGAGAAACTTTACAAGCAATACCGATTTCTTTTGCAATAAAATCAATATAATTAACTAAACTAGTTTCACCTGTAACTACAGCAATCTCATGTCCTAAGATAACACCAATCATGTCAATATTTACATTAAGTCTGTAATTTTCAAGTTCTTTTTCATGTTCGATACAATAAGCTTTTGAACCTAATAACCCACATTCCTCACTACCACACCATATGAATTTTAATGTTCTATCTGGTTTATTATTAGTAAAATAATCTAAAAGACAAAGTATACCAATTGTACCACTAGCATTGTCGTAAGCCCCAGTTGAAAATCTAACGGAATCATAATGAGCAGTAAAAGCTATTATTTCTTCAGGATGTTTATTACCTTTAATTTCGCAAATAACATTTTGTGAAAGTCTCTTAGATTGATTTTGAATAAGAGTTAACCTAACTTTTGCTCCTTTTAAAGAAGCTAGCATTTGTCCATCTAGTGCTCTAATCGTAACACCTGGTATATAGCCTAAACTATAGTCATGAACGCGTATTTGATTTATGTTCAAGTCCGTATTGTCATTATCATCATAAATTGTTCCAGATAAAGCAATAAATCCAGCAACTTTGGCATTTATTAATTTTTTATATACACTATGGAAAATACGTCCTTCTAAAAGAACAATTTTGTCTTCTACATCAATTAGATTAATTTCTTCACAATTTTCTACATAAATTAATTCTCTTTCTATACCTTCTAATGGAGTAGATCCACTCATTAAAACAGCTTCACAATTTATTTGTTGTTTAAGTGGATGCACTAATTCAAGAGATACTTTTGTTACTTCTGAATGATCTACTTCAAATGTTTCAATTTGAGCTTGGTGACCTAAATTTTCAATTTCTCTTTTTATTATATTTGCTGCTTTCTTTTCTTCTTCCGACCCACTAATGCGAGTAAAACTAATTTCTTGTAATAATGACGTTATTTTATTATTGTCCATAATTAACCTCCTTAATAAAAAAGTATATCATAAAAGACATACTTTTCTACTTTCTTAAAAATTTTTGCGTTCTTATATTTTTTGTTTTATTAAAAATATAGTCTGGAGTTCCTTCATCTTCAATGTAACCATCATCCATAAATACGATTTTAGTAGCAACCTCCTTAGCAAAGTTCATTTCATGTGTGACTATTATCATAGTGATTCCTGTACTTGCTAGTTTTTTTATTACACTTAATACTTCATCAACCATTTCAGGATCTAGTGCAGATGTTGGTTCATCAAACAAGATAACTTCTGGATTCATAGATAATGCTCTTGCTATAGCAACACGTTGTTGTTGACCACCTGATAGTTGGTGTGGTTTATAATTTAAACGTTCTTCCATACCGACTAATTTTAGGTTTTGTATTGCTATTTGTTTAGCTTCATCTTTTGTTCTTTTTAAAACTTTAATTTGAGCAAGAGTACAGTTTTCTAAAACAGTTTTATTTTTAAAAAGATTAAATTGTTGAAATACCATAGTTGTTTTACTACGTATTTTATCTATATCGACACCTTTTTCCATTATGTCTACATTGTCTATATAAATTTTTCCTGATGTTGGGGTTTCAAATAAATTAATGCATCTAAGTAAGGTAGATTTACCTGAACCTGACGATCCAATAATACAAACAACTTCACCTTTATTGATAGTTAAACTAATATCTTTAAGAACTACTAAATCATTAAATTTTTTCTCAAGGTGTTCTACTCTTATAATCTCTTGCTTTTTAGTCGTCATAAGTTACAACCTCCATTTTAAGCTTATTGCTTGCTTTAGCTGTATCTTTATCCATATGTTTTTCTAAGATCTTTAATAAAAGACTTGAAACTAATGTTAAAGCTAAGTAAATTAATGCAACAATTGTGTAACTTGCAACAGTCATATAAGTAGTTGCAGCTATTTTACCAGCCATAAATAATTCGCTAACTGTAATTATATTTAAAACTGAGGAATCCTTGATGTTGACGATTAATTCATTACCAATTGTAGGTATTGCATTTTTTAATGCTTGAGGCCAAACAATATGAAACATAGTTTGTAAATGAGTCATACCAAGACTTCTTGCAGCTTCAATTTGACCATTATCAACAGAATTAATACCTGAGCGTACAATCTCTGCCATATAAGCAGCTGTATTTAAAGAAATAATAACAAGACCACAAATAATTGGATTCCAAGAAATTCCTAAAGCATATCCACCAAAGAATATAATAAGAGCTTGAACCATCATAGGTGTTCCACGAAAAACTTCAATATAAATTAAACATAATTTTGAACATATAATTTTTAAAATCTTTATGAAAATATTGTCAAGTTTATTTGGCTTTAGATTTCGACCTAATGCTAAAATCATTCCCAATATCAAACCAACAAATGTTCCGACTACTGCTAATAAAATTGTTATACCAAGTCCACTTAAAAATGTTTTGTAATAATTTTTGACTAAGTAAGCGATTTGTTCGAAAAAACTCATAATATTATTCCTCTGATGCAGGCGCTCTTGATATTGCACTTGTCATCATATTTCTTTGTTCCTCTAAGGATAAAGAAGCTAAAGCATTATCAATTTTTCCCTTTAAATCTTTATTTCCTTCTTTTACTGCAACAGCCACACCTAATTCATTTTCATTTAATCCTTCAAAACCATTATTGGAATCAAAAGAAACAATTGTAAGTGAAGGATCAGCATTACAAATAGCAACAGCAACAGGATATTCTGCAGTCATAGCATCAATTTCTCCTGAAGCAACAGCTGTAGCAGCTGTACCAAATGAATTATATGGTGTATGATGCTTAACATTATTAATTTGGTCAATAATGGAATCAGTTAAAGTTCCTAGTTGAGAACCTACATTTTTACCAGCAAAATCTTGTATTGATGTAGCATTTGCTAGTGGATCATTTTTTCTGACAATCATAGTCATCTCTGATAAATAATAATTTCTTGTAAAGTCTAACACTAAATCACGTTCTTCTGAATAAGACATACCAGCGATGATACAATTAATCATATTAGTATTAACAGCAGTGGTTAAACTATCCCATTCAAATTTCATAATTTGTACTTCCATATCTAGTTGTTCACCAAG
The DNA here is from genome assembly GCA_034176765.1 of Bacilli bacterium. Taxonomy (GTDB): domain Bacteria; phylum Bacillota_I; class Bacilli_A; order RFN20; family CAG-826; genus SUG2458. Next base: position 5,869 of record JAXFTN010000086.1, read on the forward strand.
ATACTTAGCAATTTGAACATCATATCCATCTGCATATTGTCCTTTTGCATTACTAATTGGAAGAGTATATTCATCTTCCTTGATAGCAGTCCAATTAAATGGACTATAATTACATTCCATGCCAACAATTAATACGTTTTCATTTGTGCTACCACATGATGTAGTAAAGCCAATTCCTGTAGCTGCACATAGAGCAGCTAATAATAAATTTGTTTTTTTCATTTTTATTTCCTCCTTGAAAAATAAAAGATTGCATTCTATTAATGCAATCTAAATAATTCAAGTGAAATATTTTTATACATTAATAGCTCCTCTACAAAATATATGTAGGAGTATATAAGATGTTATCTTATATCCCAACTAAGTTATTTACCAATAACTTGTTTCGGCAATTTCACCTTTCATTAACTTCATAGGATGTCTCCTTCATTAATTACTTTTTAAAATTGCGCCTCTATCAATCTTGTTCTTTCGAACATTTTATAATTTATCACATAAGCTATCAATTGTAAATATAATTTTTAGTATTTTAACCATTATTATGTTATGATAGAAGTATAAATAGGAGAGCAATTATGAATGTTTTAACAAAAGTTTATTGTCGTACGTTTCAAGGAATTTTAAGGCTTGGTATGGCTTTTTTAAAGTGGCCAAAACCATTTGTTCTTAAAGGAGAGAATGCTTTTGATTTGCTTAAAAATAATTTAAAAGAAAGGTCACTACATAAACCTTTAATATTATTACCTTCTTTTTTATATAAAAATGAAAAAATTCAAAAGTTATTAAGTGAAATTGATAACCATTATGAGATAAAAGATTTAATTAATCCAACAATCGATGCTGTTGAAGAAATGGTTAAGATTTATCATGAAAATAATTGTGATTGTGTTATTTCAATTGGTGGAGGTTCATTAATTGATTTAGGAAAAGGTACTGCTGCTAGAGTTGCTAATCCTAAAAAATCACTTAAAAAAATGAAAGGTATTTTTAAGGTAAAACATAAATTAGTTCCATTATATGCAATTCCAACAACGGCAGGTAGTGGAAGTGAAGCAACAGTTGCTGCTGTTATAAGTGATAGCAATACACATGAAAAATTCCCAATTAATGATACAAAGTTAGTTCCTTCAGTAGCTGTACTAGAGCCAACACTTACAGTGTCCTTACCAAAATATTTAACTGCAATTACTGGTATGGATGCATTAACTCATGCAATCGAATGCTATATAGGAGGTAGTAATACCAAACAAACAAAAAAAGACTCTATTGAGGCTGTTAAATTAATTCTAGAGAATTTAAAAGTTGCTTATGAAGATGGAACAAATGTTAAAGCAAGAGAAAATATGCAAATGGCAGCTTTTTTAGCTGGAGCTGCATTTACTAGAGGTTATGTCGGTTATGTGCATGCTTTAGCACATCAATTAGGGGGACTATATAATGTGCAACATGGTGAAGCTAATGCTATATTATTACCATATGTTTTAGAAGCTTATGGAAAAAAAGGAAATAAAAAACTTAAAGAGTTAGCAATAGATATTGGTAGGCCTGATCTTGATTTAATTGAAGAAATTAAGTATATGAATGAATTTTTAGGAATCCCTACTTATGTTAAACAATTAAAGAGAGAAGACTTTAATATTATTTCAAAACGTGCAAGTAAAGAAGGAAATCCACTTTATCCAGTACCTGTTATTTTTAATTATAAGGAATTAAATAATATCCTAGAAAGGGTTTTAGTAAAATAATGAGAAAGAAACTAAATATTTTATTATGCAATGATGATGGGTATAATTCTGAAGGTATACAATTGCTATATAAAAAATTACAAAAATACGGAAATGTTTACATATGCGCGCCATCAACACATATGTCAGGAAAATCATGTTCAATTTCTATTGGAAAGAAACTGAAATTAACAAAACATAGTGATGATATTTATAGTGTTGAAGGTACGCCTGCTGATGCGTGCGCTTTAGGATTAAATGCGCTTAATGTTAAATTTGATTTAGTAGTCTCTGGCTGTAATAATGGCTTAAATATTTCTTATGACACTATTTATTCGGGTACTATTGGGGTGTGCTTAGAAGCTTTACGTTATCATACACCTGCAATTGCTTTTTCTTGTGATGGTAATTTTGACTTAGTAGATAAATATTTTGATAAAGTAATGAAGTTTTTATTAAAACAAGAAATGTCTATCGATTATTTATATAATGTAAATTTCCCTCTAGGAAATAACGTTAAGGACATTAGGTTTGGAAGTTTATATTATCGTAATGATAAACCAATATTGACACATAATAAAAATTTCTATTTATTCGAAAGAGAAATAGACAAAAATATTCCGATAGGTGATAATGATTGTTATCATGTTAATAATGGAATTGTTTCTATTGTTAAACTAAACAAAACTTATTATAAGTAGTATTTTCTATATAGAATAAAAGCGCTTACAATGCTATAATAATAGCAGGAGAAAAGTATGGAAAAGTATATATTATCTATTGACCAAGGAACTACTAGTTCTAGAGCTATTTTATTTGATCATAACGGAAATAATGTTTGTCAAGTTCAAAAGGATTTGGAACAAATTTATCCTCAACCAGGATGGGTTGAACATGATCCAATTGAAATTTGGAATATAACACGTGAAGTAGCTGTTGAAGTTGTATTAAAATACAATATTTCTTTTGCTCAAGTCGAAGCAATTGGGATTACAAATCAAAGAGAGACGGCTATTGTTTGGGATAAGAAAACAGGTTTACCTATCCACAATGCAGTTGTTTGGCAATCTAAACAATCTCAACATATTTGCGATAATCTTATTGAGCAAGGCTATAGTACATTAATTAAAGAAAAGACAGGGCTCAATATTAATCCTTATTTCTCTGCTTCTAAAATACGATGGATTTTAGATAATGTTGAGGGTTCTCAACAAAGAGCTGAAAATGGAGAATTATTATTTGGCACTATTGATACATGGTTGATCTGGAATTTAACAAAAGGTATGTCCCATGTTACTGATGTAACTAATGCTTCAAGGACCTTACTATTTAATATAAATAATATGTCTTGGGATGATGAACTGTTGAATTTATTTAATATACCTAGATGTATGTTACCTACTGTAAAAGAATGTAGCGATGATTTTGGATATGCTGATCAACTTCTTCCTTTTACAGATGGTAAACGAATTCCAATAACAGGTGTTGCTGGTGATCAACAAGCTTCATTATTTGGCCAATGCTGTTATCAAAAAGGGAAATGTAAAAACACATATGGAACAGGTTGTTTTATGTTAATGAATATTGGAGATAAACCTGTCTTTGATGAGCATGGTTTATTAACTACAGTTGCATGGACACTAAATGGAAACGTTACTTATGCACTAGAAGGTTCTGTTTTTATTGCTGGTGCTGCCGTTCAATGGTTAAAGGATGGTATGAAATTTTTAACAAAACCTAAAGATAGTGAAAAATATGCTACTCGTGTAGATTCGTGTGATGGGGTATATGTTATACCTGCCTTTGTTGGCTTAGGAACTCCTTATTGGGATAATGAAGCACGCGGTGCAATGTTTGGTATTACAAGAGGAACAACAAAAGACCACGTAATTAGAGCTACACTTGAATCAATAGCTTATCAAGCTAAAGATTTACTTGAAGCAATGATGGAAGCAAGCAATATTGAACTTCATTCGCTATGTGTTGATGGTGGAGTAACTTCGAATCATTTCTTAATGCAGTTCCAATCTAATATTTTAGGTATAGAAATTAAATTACCAAAAACACTAGAAACTACTGCTTTAGGTGCAGCATATTTAGCGGGTTTAAAAGTTGGATTCTGGAATAATTTAGAAGAAATTGTTAATTTAAAACAATATCAAGAATTATTCGAACCACAATTCAGTGAAGAAGATATTGCTAGAAGATATAACGGTTGGAAGAAAGCAGTTGAAGCTACTAGAGTATTTAAAAGGGAGAATGATTAATATGATTTATGATGTGATTATTGTTGGCGGAGGTGTTATAGGTTGTGCTATAGCACGTGAATTGTCCAAATATAAATTAAGAACAGTATTACTAGAAAAAAATAATGATGTTTGTAATGAAACATCTGCTGCTAATAGTGCAATAGTTCATTCTGGATATGATCCTTTACCTAATTCATTAAAAGCACAGATGAATGTCTTAGGTAATTCTATGTATCCTCAAATGTGTAAGGAACTTGATGTACCATTTATTCAAAATGGTTCATTAACAATTGCGACAACAGATGATGAAATGAATACATTGCTTTCTTTGCAAAAAAGAGCAAATGAAAATAAAGTAGAAACAAAAATTCTTTCAAGTGAAGAAGTTTTAAAATTAGAGCCACAATTAAATAAAGATATTAAAGGTGCACTATTTGCTCCTACTTGTGGAATAGTTAACCCATTTGAATTAACAGTTGCCTTGATGGAAAATGCAATGGATAATGGTGTTGAATTATTGCTTAACCATGAAGTAAATAATATTAAGATTAACGAAAATTCAGTCTCTGTTTTTTGTAAAAACGACAAAGAATTAGAATGTAAAGTTTTGATTAATGCAGCAGGTCTTTTTGCTGATGATATTAATGCTTTTGTAGATAAAGATTCTTTTACAATCACACCTAGAAAAGGACAATATTTTGTTTTAGATCATTTTGATTTAAATTTTGTAAAACATACTTTATTTATGGTTCCAAGTGATAAAGGTAAAGGTGTTTTAGTTACACCTACAACATCTGGCAACTATCTAATTGGACCATCAAGTGATTTTGTAGATGATAAACAAGATTTATCTACAACTAAAGATATTCTTGATAGTGTTAGAAGTCAGGCATCACGTATAATCGAAAATATTCCATATGCTAATTTAATTAGACAATATTCAGGTCTAAGAGCAGTTAGTAGCACAGGTGATTTTATTATTGAACACTCTAAAGTAAGTAAGAACCTTATAAATGTTGCTGGCATTCAATCTCCAGGATTAGCTTCATGCCCTGCTATAGCTTTGAAAGTAGTTGAATTGTTAAAAGAATGCATGCCACTAAATGCAAATGAAGAATTTAATCCAATTAGAAGAAAAGTTTATAGATTAAAAGAAATGTCTTTAGAAGATAAAAACAAACTTATTAGTGAAAATCCTCAATTTGGTCACATTGTTTGTAGATGTGAAAAGATTTCAGAAGGTGAAATAGTTGATTGTATTCACCGTAATTGTGGAGCTACTACTGTTAAAGGAGTTAAAAAACGTTGTAGACCAGGTTTTGGTAAATGCCAAGGTGCAATGTGTGAAGCATCTGTTATTAAAATTTTAGCTCGTGAACTTAAAAAAGATGAATCAGAAATTTTATATAGTGAAAATGATTCAAATATCCTAAAATATGAAACAAAGGTTGGTGATTGCCATGATTAATAAGGATCTTGTTATTATTGGTGGTGGTTCAGCTGGTTTAGCTGCAGCCATTGAAGCATATGATAATGGCATAAAAGATATTTTAGTTTTGGAAAAAGATAACGATTTAGGTGGTATTCTAAATCAATGTATTCATAATGGATTTGGTCTTCAAGAATTCAAAGAACAACTTGCAGGACCAGAATACGCAGAAAGATTTATTATTCAATTTAAAGAAAGAAACATTGAATATAAACTTAATAGTTTAGTTATGTCTATTTCAGAAGATAAAGTCGTTACATATTCTAATGATGAAGATGGATGTGTTGAAGTAAAAGCAAAAAGTATTATTATGGCATGCGGATGTATTGAACGTACACGTGGTGCAATCAATATTCCTGGGACTCGCCCTAAAGGTGTTTACACTGCAGGTTTAGCTCAACGTTATTTAAATATCGATGGCTATTTAGTTGGTAAACGTGTCTTCATCTTAGGTTCAGGAGATATTGGCTTGATTATGGCACGACGTATGACTTTAGAAGGTGCTAAAGTATTAGGGGTTGCTGAATTAATGCCTTATTCAAATGGCTTAAATCGTAATATTGTTCAATGTTTGCAAGATTTTAATATTCCACTTTATTTATCACATACAGTAACTAATATTTATGGCAATAATAACTTAGAAGGTATTGATATAGCGAAAGTAGATGACAAATTAAATCCTATTCCAGGTACTGAAATTCATTTTGATTGTGATACACTTTTACTTTCAGTAGGTTTAATACCTTTCAATGCATTATTATCAAACATTGGTGCAAACACTAATCCACGTACTAAGGGTGCAGTAGTCGATCAAAATTTACAAACTTCAATTCCTGGTATCTTCTCATGTGGTAACTGTTTACACGTTCATGATTTAGTTGATTTTGTTACTAAAGAAGGTAGAAAAGCAGGTAAATCAGCTTCTTATTTTATAAAAGGTGATTTAGAACCTTGTGAAGCTAATGTAACTGTTAAGAATTTAAACGGAATAGGTTATGTCGTACCTGGAATTATTAGAACAAATCAAATATTAGGCGATAAAGTTGAATTAAATTTCAGAGTAACAAAACCTATGGAAAATGTTAAATTAGTGGTTAAACTTAACGGAGAAACTATTAAAGAGATTAAAAAGCCTCACCTAATTCCTTCTGAAATGGAGAGCTTATTATTAGACAAGACATTATTAGGTGATGGCGAGTTAACTGTGGAGGTACAATAATGGAAAAAGATTTTATTTGCATTGTATGTCCAAGAGGATGTAGAATACATGTTGATAATGATTCAAACATTACAGGGAATTCTTGTATACGTGGGGAACAATATGTTAGAAATGAATTAACATGTCCTAAGAGAATGTTAACTTCAACAGTACGTATTAATAGTACTAAATATAGTAGATTACCTGTAATAAGTTCTGAAGAGTTACCAAAAGATTTAATTGAAAAGGTAGTAAAGGAATTAGATAAAGTTTCACTAACTGTTCCAGTTCATCTTCATGATATTATTATTGAAAACGTACTAGGCACTGGTGTTAACATTATAGCTACAAGATCAATAGAGGAGTAGTATGAACGTAGAACTTGATAAGGATTATCCTTCACTTAAAAATGCTATTATGATGGCAATAATTTTTCTTGTAATAGCAGTATTTTTTACTTTAATTATGATTATGTTTACCTTACCATTAGAGTGGAAATGGACATTACTTGGCTTTGCATTTTGTGTTGTCGCTATTGGATTTAGCTTTTATTATTTTGTATATTGTATGTGGTATATCTTCTCTTTTGTTAGCACTAGAAAAGATAAGTTAATTGTTTATCGTGGTGAGACCGGTCATATATCGCTTACAGTAAAAGGCGTAAATTATAAGTTTTCAAGAGAACAAATTGATTTTATCTCTGCTAAGACTTTACATGCTCCATTAAAGGGAATTGAACCTAATAAAGTAGAAATACATATTAAAGGTGATTCAAAAGTTTACATTGTTAGAATGTTAGAAAGACCAGAATCTGCTAAAGGATTAATAAACGATTTAATTAAAGGTAAGGTTACAAAACAAATATAAATTAGGCAGTCTAACCTGCCTTTTTTATTTAGAATAATTGGGGACACTTCTATATTTACAAGTTGTTAAAAAAATGGTAATATATGCAACAAGGGGATTTTTTTATGAAAAAGGTTGCGATTATTACGGATAGCAATAGCGGATTTACTATTGCTGCAAGTTCAAAGATTGAAAATCTATTTGTTCTTCCAATGCCATTTAATATTGAAGGCAAAGAGTATTTTGAAGAAATTGATTTAACTCAAGATAAATTTTTTGAACTTTTACAAAATGATGTCAATATTTCGACATCACAACCAGCTGTTGGAAGTGTCTTATCGTTATGGAAAAAAGTATTGAAAGATTTTGATCAAATTGTTCATATTCCAATGAGTAGTGGTTTATCTGCTTCATGTGAAACAGCTACTATGTTAGCACAAGATTTTGACGGACGTGTAGCAGTTGTCAATAATCAACGAATTTCAGTTACACAATATCAATCAGTCCTTGATGCTTTAGAATTAGCAAAGGAAGGAAAAGATGCGTTCGAAATTAAAGAATATCTTGAAAATGATAAATTTAATTCTTCTATATATATTTGTGTCGATACTTTAAAGTATTTAAAGCGTGGAGGAAGAGTAACTCCAGCAGGTGCTGCACTTGGTGAATTATTAAAGATTAAGCCAGTGCTTCAAATACAAGGAGATAAACTTGATGCATTTGCTAAAGTAATTGGTTTAAAAAAAGCAAAATTAGTAATGATAGATCAAATGAAAAAAGATTTAGAAAGTCGTTTTCATGCTACACCTGAAGAGTATCAACTTGCAATAGCTTACACAAAAGGAAATGAAGAATTTTTAGAAAGATACATTGAAGATGTAAAAGCTTCCTTTCCAGGTTATGAATTAAATATTCAACCATTATCATTAAGTGTTGCCTGCCACATTGGTGGTGGCTCGTTTGCATTAGCAGTTGCTCATAAGTATAAAAAATAACTCCGTTTTCGGAGTTATTTTACTAGTATAGATTTAATAGCTTCTATAAATGTACTTGTTTCTATTTTTTTAAATTCATCTATAGATATGGATGTTTCATTATATTCTCTTCCAAGTAAATAATCTAATGTAACTCTATAAAGATTAGCTAAATTAAGTAGTGTAGTTATATCTGGTTCTGTAACATTTCGTTCCCAGTTACTTAATGTCTGACAAGTAACACCGATATAATCAGCTACTTCTTTTTGTGTCATTTCTCTTTCTACTCTTATTTCTTTAAGTCGCATAATTGTTTGATTCCTCCTATAATAACAACTTAATGCATATACAATTATGAACTCTTGCATTATCAATTTTTGATAATCAATAAAATTTTTTAGCATTTGCAAAAAAATATTGATAAAAAATAGTTATTTTTTATATATTTGAAGAAATTGACACTTTTTTGAGACAGCACACGATATAATTTGCGTTATTCTTTTTCTGGAGGATGAGATATGGAAATATCATCAATTATAGTAAAAAAGAAGGATGTTATTGTAAAATTTCAAAATAAGCAAGAAAGTTTAAAGTTAAGTTATGATCTTTATACTGAACATTTTTTATATGTCGGTAAAGATATAGATAGAAAGCTCTATTATAAATTAAAAAATCAAAGTTTATATGATTCAACTTTACAGTGGTGTAAAAGTTATTTAGCAAATCACATAATTTCAACTTTTCAATTAAAGAAAAAACTTGAAATTAAAAAACTGTCGTATAAACAAATATCAGCAATAATTAAAACATTGCAAGATATTAATCTACTTAATGATATCGAATATTGTAAACATATTATTAATATTGAAAATAACAAGAATCATGGCAAGCGTCATATTATTAATAAACTATATAATGCAGGTATAACTTATTCTTTAATCAATACTTTTTTGTTTGATGATGATGAAGAAAAAAAGAAAATGTATTATTCAATAAATAGATATAAGAATAAAAAAGCATACCAAAAATTTGATTCAAAAAAACTTTATAAATATTTAATGCAAAATGGCTTCGACGAAGATTTAATTAATGAATATTTAGAAGCTAATAATACAGGAAATATATAATATTCCTTTATTTGAATCGAAAGATAAATTATAATATATATCGAGCGGAGGAATGCTATGAAATTTATTAATGAATTCAATGAACATGATCATTTAGACGATTCTTATTTAGTTATTAATAGTGTTAAAGGAACTAGTAATACAGGTTTACAATACTTATCAATTACATTTCAAGATAAAACGGGAGTAATCGAAGGAAAAAAATGGGAAGCTACAGATGCTGACGCTGAAATTTTCCAAATAGGAAATATTGTAAGAATTGAGGGCGAAGTATTATTATATAGAAATTCTTTACAAATTAAAGTTGTACGTGGGGAGAAAATAGATCAAGACAATATTGATGTAAGTCAGTTTATTTTAAGTGCACCCGTACCTCAAGATAGTTTAGAAAGAAGTTTAAAAAAATATTATGAATCAATTAATAATCCAACATGTAAGGCTATTTTAAAATCCATTTTAAATGATGTATATCAAGATTTTATAAAATATCCTGCAGCAGTAAGAAACCATCATGAATATGCTAATGGATTATTACATCATACTGTATCTATGGCAAATATGGCTGATTTAGTTTGTAGTCAATATACAAATGTTGACCGTGATATGTTATTAACTGGTGTCATTTTACATGATATTGGAAAAACAATTGAACTATCCGGTCCAATTATTCCTAAATACACTCTTGAAGGACGTTTGATAGGTCATATTTCAATCATGCAATCAATGATTCGTGAAACTTGTAAGAAGTTACAAATCGACTCTTCAATTGATGAAACTGGATTGTTATTAGAACATATGATTTTATCACATCATGGTAAATATGAATTTGGTTCTCCGGTTTTACCTTTAACAAGAGAAGCATTATTATTGAACATGATTGATGATATGGACGCAAAAATGAATATTTTAGATAAAGCTTTAGGGCAAATTAAAGAAGGAGAATTCACTCCTCGTTTATTCCCTCTAGATGATAGATGTTTCTATAAACCAAAAAAATAGAAGTGAATACACTTCTATTTTTTGTTAGATTCCTTTTTTAATTGTTGATGCAATAGCAGGAAGATTTAATGTTGGAAGTTCACTATTTTCGTGCATTTCAAGCCTAAATCCATCGCCCTCAAAGTAACGAGGAATTACGTGAATATGAAAATGCATAATAGTTTGACCTGCTTCTTTATAGCAATTAGACAAAATGTTTATTCCTTTTGCATGAAGTTCTCTAATTAGGACTTGACCAATTGTTTGAGCTACATCCATACATTTGTGCATAACTTCCTTTGGTGTTGCAAGGAAATTGTCATAGTGTTTTTTAGGAATGACTAATGTATGTCCTACAGTAGTTTGGGAAATATCTAAAAATGCAAGGACATCATCATCTTCGTATACTTTTTGACAAGGTATCTCACCATTAGCAATTTTACAAAATAAACAATCACCCATAATATGTCACCTCTTGTAATTATTATATAAAAAAGAGAGACAAATGTCTCTCTTTTGTTTTTAAAAATTAATCTTCATCATCAAATGCGTCACCATAATTACTCTTGAAGTAATCATAGACATCTTCATCATGGAAGATGATACCAGCATTTTTCAAATAATGGATAGTAGCTTCTGTTTTGTTAGAATCTTTAGTACCTAACATTTTAGCAACTTCGTGTGCATTTTTTCTAATAGCTTTTTCTTCTTCTTTATTTGCAGCTTGTGATAAGTTTAATACACTAGAATTTAATGCATCTTCAACAATAATAATATAATAAGTTGAAGAATCACGATCGTAGAATACAACATTTGATAATTCATTTGAACTTCCTGTTTCTGAAATTTGTGGAACAAGGAATGTTGTACCATTGTGATATTGTAAGAAGTTGTATGTACCTTCATTTTTCTTACTTGCTTCATTTTCAGCAATAGTGTGGAAATCAGAAGCAGTTCTAATATCAAATAGACGTGAACGGATAGATGTAGGTAAACTTGTTAAACCACCATTTTTGATGTACCATCCATCAGTTACTAATTCTTTTTTAGCTAATTCAATATCTTTTTGTTCTTTACCTTTAATAGCAGGTTGTGTATAAGAACTTGTAAATGAACTTTCTAATGTTGAATCAGTTAATTCTTTTGATTTTGGAGTATATGTATCTGTAACTGGATTATAATCCATAATCTTTAAGAAATCGTCTTCAATGTTATCAGCTAATGTTCTTAAGTTATATGTAGAGATAACGTTTTTAAGTTCTGTTGATAATTCACCATTTTCATTTGAATAATCAACGCCTTTCCATAATTTAGAAAGGATATTTAAATCTGAAACGCCTTTTGCTACAAATTCAGTTAAGAATGCATCAATAGTATTTTTAGCTGCATCTGGATGAGCTGAATCTTTTTCAATAGCAATGTAACTTACTTTACGAGCATAAGATCTACCGATGTTTGCATAAGAATTATCTTCTAAATATTTTGTATATAATAATTCTAATTCAACTTCTTTTTTCAATTTTCTTTCTTTATAGTCAGAATAATCTCCAAAAAGAATATCACCTTCAACGTAAGTTCCATCTCCACCTAAGTGGTTTCTACCTTGAGCATCTAATTCTTCTAGAGCATAACTTTTAGTTTCAGGAGTGAATACTGTTTCAGTATTAAATCCTTTAGTTTCGTTTTTAACAACTTTGTATAATTGTTGCTTTAAGTCGTTGAATAATAATCTTTCATCAAATTTATTATCAACTTGATATGAACTACCAGAAATCATATCATAGAACTTTTCATCGACTAGTTTAGAAACTTCTTTATCAAATTCTTCTTTATTAGCGAAGAAACCTTTTTCTTGGTCGTAATATTCAGGAAGTTTTTGTTGAGCAATTTCTTGCATGACTTTGTCGAAAAGAACTGTATTAACTACACCATCATCGACTAATGAGTCATAAACTGTACTTACTGAGTTATTAATAATTGTGTCATTACTATTTACTAAACTATCATTGTAACCTTCAGGTGTGACTACATATGAACAACCTACTAATGCCATAGTTGCAAAAGCAATGCCAAATAATTTAAGTTTATTATTTCTTAACATAGCAGCCATCTCCTTCTACATAACCATTTGAGAATTTACCAGCACAAATTAATGAGACCTTACGTGAAGCATATTCATCTTGTACTGTTAATGTATCTAAATATGATTCCCAAGCATCTTCGTTACTTGATACAGCAGTCATATCATATTTAGCACGAGTTGTTTCGATATATTCTTCAATTGAATTTTTTAATCTTTCATCAGCGATAGTTACAGCTTCAATACCATTTGCTGGATCTGAGTAGCCTAGATAATGTTCAAAAATTCTTGCATCTAACATACTATCAAATCCTTTTACTTCAGTCTCAATTGATTCTGCACGAGATTTTTGAGTTTCTGATGTACTTGATGATAAGTATGTGACAAATGTTGAACCAATTAATGCTTCATCGCCATCTTTAGTTAATTGAGAAGCTGTTCTATTGTCATAGTATTTAACTTGGTTTTCTAAAGTATCACTGATACCTGATTTTTCGATAACCATGAAGTGAACACCTTGATAACTTGAACCAGCACGTGTTACTAAAACAACTTTATTAGTATCTCCATCAGCGCATAAAACTGGTTGGTCATCAAATAGACCAGGAATTTTCTTGAAGTTACCAACTTCAGCTGTATTTGTAATAACGTTTATACCATGATCATTAAAGAAGTTTGTGAAGTAAATATTACGTGGGTAATAAGTAGCATCACCATCATTGACTAATTTACCATTGACATCTGTTGTTACATTACTTACTTCTTCAAGTTTTTGTGTATATGCAAATGGAATATAACCAATGCCGTTTGTTCTTCTTGTAACATCTGCATTTGCTTCATTTTTAATAACTTCGCTTCTTGTTGTTATGTAAGATTTAGCATCTGAAGGAATACTATATGTGTTCTTTTCATCTAAGAATGAAGAAACACGTGGAGCACTTGTATTAGCATATAATGACTCGTAAGCATAAATACCTAATTTGAATTCATTAACGAATGAAGTCTTTGTAGACATAATGCCTAAATCACCATATTGCTTTGCACTTGTATCATCATCAGAAGCATCGTAAGCAACTTGACCGAATGTTTCTTTTGTTGTTTTTTCTGTACCATCTTTATTGACGTTAGCGATACGTCTAATTACAGTTGATAAGTTAACTGCTTCAGTTTCAGAAATTTCTGGATCATAAATTGAAGAGCCTGATGCACTTACGTTAACTAAAATATGACGTACGTGATAAGGAATTACTTGATTGATATATGAACCTAGTAATCCATATGGATTTTCTGAATCATCACCTAATGACAATGCATTCTTAATTTGATCATCATAATATTTGTCTGTTAAGTGTTCTTGTAATTTAGTGAAAACATAGTGTTCTCTATATTCGTCTAAATCTTCAACACCTTCAGAAGCTAATGCATTGTTTAATTCTTCTTTATAAGATGTGCCATTTGATTTTGCACTATCATGTGCTTTTTCTTTAAATCTTTCGATTTCTGTATCAACTTGAGTTTGTAATTCAGAAGAAGCAGCATATGTTTTAGTTGCGTTTCTAATTAATACTTCGCTAATAGCATTATAGAAAGCTGCTACACTAGTGGAATTAGAATCTTTAAATTCTGATAAAAGTTCATCTGCTGTAATTTTTTTATCTCCAATAGTGAGAATCACTTGATCTTCGCCTTTTTTTAGATAATCGTTGCATGATGATAATGCAACAATTGAGAAACCAGCTACAAGACCAAGGGATATAAGTTTATTTTTCATAAACAGTTTTCCTCCCTTATATAAAAATATAGCAAAAATATTTTACTCAATTTATTAAACAAATACAAGCAAAAGTAATAATTATTTATCACATATGCGCGTGCGCGAGAAAAAGTTAGTAAAAAATGGGCTAGTTCAATTTAAATTTTGTGATTTAGTAAAAATTTTATGATGTTTTCATATTATATCGTGTCAAGGAGGAACTTATGAATAACTGTGGAAACGGCGGCTGGTGCTTTATTCTTGTTTTATTCATTTTAATTGCAATTATCGGTTGTGGCTGTTGTGGAGGTGGCTGTGGTAACACATGCTGTAATCCATGTGGAGGCTATGGCGGCGGAAATAACTGGTTTTAGTAGGAGGGTCAATTATGGGAAATAACTATTTTGCAGTTGTTTTGGTCTTATTTATATTACTTGTTATTGTTGGTATAGGATGCACCCCATGTGGCAATGTGGGATGTTGCAATACTTGTTGCTAGAATAAGATTATTAAGAGGAGTTCACAAAGTGAACTTCTTTTTTTATGATTTTTAAAAAAATTATCGTTTTATTTGTAGTATCGCTCATTGTAGTGTAAAATAACAAAGAACTGGAGTGATTTAAATGGCTACTTTGCAGATTATTAATTTACACGCAAAAGTTGAAGATAAAGAAATTTTAAAAGGTGTTAACTTAACTATTAAAGAAAATGAAACATTAGCTTTACTAGGTCCAAATGGACATGGTAAATCTACTTTGTTATCTGTTATTATGGGACATCCTAAGTATGAAGTTACAGAAGGACAAATCTTGTTAGATGGACAGGATGTTTTATCGATGTCAGTTGATGAACGTTCTCGTGCTGGACTTTTTTTAGCAATGCAATATCCTAGTGAAGTACCTGGAGTTATTAATTCAGATTTTTTAAAAGCAGCTATGAATGCAAGAAGAGAAAAGCCTCTTTCTTTATTTCAATTTTATAAAGCTTTAGATAAAGCTTCTTCGGAAGTAAAATTCTCTATGGATATGGTAAATAGATCGCTAAATGAAGGTTTTTCTGGTGGAGAAAAAAAGCGCAATGAAATTTTCCAAATGATGTTATTAAATCCTGCTATTTCTATGTTAGATGAGATTGACTCAGGACTTGATGTTGATGCAATTTCTATTGTTTCAGACGCTATTAATAAAATAAAAAAAGAAACCAATATGGGATTTTTAGTTGTTTCTCATTATGCTCGTTTATATGATTTAATTCATCCAACACGTGCAGCAGTAATGATTAATGGTCAAATTGTAGTTGAAGGTGGACCTGAAATAATCAAAAAAATAGATACCACTGGCTATGAATGGATTAGAACTGAATTTGGTATTAAAATAGAAAAAGACACACAAGATATGAATACAATTTCTATAGGAAGTTGTGCAACAAAGGAAGTATTAAAACATGAATAGAATTGAGTTGAAAAAAGATTCTTTAATTGAGAATATTCAACTCTATTTAAGTGACACTAATAACTACGTTATTAAGTGGGACAATTTTATAAATTGTAATGTTGATATTTTTATTAAAGATGATAGTAAAATTGATATTTTAGAATTAGGTCAAAATAGATGTAATTATGTTAATTATTTTATTGGTAAAAACAGCCATTTAAAATTAACAATATGTTCTTTGGATGTTGCTTATTCTACAAAGTATCATCTTACATTAAATGAAAATAGCACTTGTGAGGCAGCATATGCTGACTTTGATAATGGAACAAAAAAATGCTCATTTAATTTTGATTTAGATGGGAATTATAGTTCGGTTTTTTGGCATCTTGCTAGCTTATCTAGTTCTAACGATAAGAAAGAATTTGAAATCTCCTTTAATCATAATGCTATAAATACGGAAGCAATT
>JAXFTN010000087.1:0-4956 GCA_034176765.1 Bacilli bacterium
ATGATGCTATTATTGCTTCATTAACAGATCCTTTAGGACATGGAGTTAATTCTATTAGATTCGCAAGTGAAGCATTTAAAGCATTTATGACAAATGATATTTTTAGAAGTATTATTTTAGTCATTTTAAATTCTTTGCAAATTTTAATTTTGCTTGGATTACTTTTTAAAAACTTAAGTGATTTAAGATTTGAAAAATCTGAAATATTAAACTTCATTTTAGTAACTTTAGGTATAATTTGTATTTCACTTAATTCATATACACCTCAATATTATTTTGGTTATACAAATCTAATATTTAAAAGATTCAGTTTGTCTCATTTATTAGTTATCTTATTTATGATTGCAGAAATCATTGCATTATATTTTATTTTCAGAAATAAAAGTGAAGAGACAAAGCACACTTTATTAATTGCATTAAGTATTTCTTTATTGTTCCAGTTTAGTCAAGTTTATACAGGAACTAATGAACTTAAGATGCAAAAATTACCACTTCAATTATGTAATATAAGTTCTTATTTAATGTTATACACACTTGTAAAAAGAAATGAAAAGTTATTCCACTTTGCAATTGTTGTTAATGTCGTTGGTGCTTTAATTGCTATGATAATGTTAGATGTTAATAATGAAGGTATTTGTAGCTATTGGAATATACATTATATTCTAGAACACACAAAAGTAATTATTATTCCTATTTTATGTTTGTTATTAAAGGAATTTAAACCATTAGAATTTAAAGACTTTAAACATTTTATTATTGGATTTAGTGTTTACTATGGATTTGTTTTAATTCTTGGTACTATCTTAAATGGTATTGCAAGAAAATTTGATAATAGTTATTTTTCAGTTAATTTCTTATTTATGTTTGATCAAGATGTAGCTAGAGGTTTATTACCTTTTGCAGGTGATCTATTTGATATTAAGATTAAGATGGGTTCATTTGAACTTTATCCTGTTATTCAAATATTAATTTTCATAATATTTAATGTCATTTGTTTTGCTGTATTCTTTATTATTTTAGGATGTGGCAAAATCAAAATTAAACAAAATAAAGAATTAGTTGCTCAATAATTTTAATATCTTAAGTTAAAATAATTTAGCCTTGATTGATAAAAAAAGTATAAATCAATCAAGGCTTTTATATTAAAAAAATAAAGCAGTTTTTGCTATTGTTTTTATTCTATAAGAAATATAATATAAAATTGAAATAAGGAGAAATATTATTATGAATTTACCTTTTAAGATTAATCTTGATAATAAAGTAGTTGTTATTACAGGAGCTGGTGGAGTTATTTGTTCTCACCTTGCTAAGGCTCTTGCTTCATGTGGAGCAAAAGTTGCGTTACTTGATTTAAATTTAGAAGCTGCACAAAGAGCAGCTGATGAGATTATAAAAAATGGAGGAGTAGCAAAAGGCTTTTCAGCAAATGTTTTATCTAAAGAATCATTAGAAGAATGTCATAAACAAGTTTTAGAAGAGTTCGGTCCTTGTGACATTTTAGTTAATGGTGCTGGTGGTAATAATCCAAGAGCTACAACGGACAATGAATATGCTGAACTTGATGATGCAACAAAAGAAATCAAAACATTTTTTGATTTAGATACTAGTGGAGTTGAATTTGTTTTTAATTTGAATTTCATTGGTACATTATTACCTTCTCAAATTTTTACAAAAGATATGATCGGAAGA
The DNA here is from genome assembly GCA_034176765.1 of Bacilli bacterium. Taxonomy (GTDB): domain Bacteria; phylum Bacillota_I; class Bacilli_A; order RFN20; family CAG-826; genus SUG2458. The sequence goes on from JAXFTN010000087.1 coordinate 1,690, forward strand.
AAAGGATGTAGTGTCTTAAATATATCTTCTATGAATGCATACACACCACTTACTAAGATTCCTGCTTATAGTGGAGCTAAAGCTGCTGTTAGTAACTTCACTCAATGGCTAGCTGTCCATTTTTCACATATTGGTATTAGAGTAAATGCGATAGCTCCAGGATTTTTCTCTACTGCTCAAAATGCAAAATTATTATGGAATGAAGATGGCACTCCAACAGCTAGAACGGGAAAAATTTTAGCTGCAACACCAATGGGAAAATTCGGTGAAGTCGATGATTTAGTTGGTGCAACATTATTCTTATGTTCAGATGAAGCTGCTTCATTTATTACTGGAGTATGTATTCCTATTGATGGTGGTTTCTCATCTTATAGTGGTGTATAAAAGGAGTTTTTAGAATGAAATTAACATTTAGATGGTATGGGGAAAAAGATTGTATTCCTTTAAGTTATATTAAACAAATTCCAAATATGAGTGGGGTTGTAACAGCTTGTTATGATGTTAAAGTTGGTGAAGTATGGTCACAAGAAACTATTAACCATTTAAAAGAATTATCTAACAATGCTGGCTTAGCAATGGAAGTTATTGAATCAATTCCTGTTCATGAAGATATCAAAATGGGAAAACCTACTCGTGATAGATATATTGAAAATTACTGTGAGAATATTAGAAGAGTAGCAAAAGCTGGAGTCAAATGTATTTGTTATAATTTTATGCCTGTTTTTGATTGGCTAAGAACAGATATGTATCATAAAAATGATGATGGATCTACTTCATTAAGTTATTCTTATGACGACTTTTTAAAAGTTGATCCTAATAACTTACATCTTCCAGGATGGGACGAATCTTATTCACAAGATGAGTTGCAAGGTTTATTAAAAGAATACAAATCAATTTCACATGATGATTTATTTAATAATTTAGTTTATTTTTTGGAAAGAGTAATTCCAGTTTGTGAAGAATGTGGTGTTAATATGGCAATTCATCCAGATGATCCACCATGGGATATTTTTGGTTTGCCACGTATTATTTCAAACGAGGAAGATTTAGATAGAATGTTTAAAGCTGTACCTAGTACTTGTAATGGACTAACACTTTGCACTGGTAGTTTTGGTGCTGGAAGAGAAAATGATTTAGTTCATATGGCAGAGAAATATACAAAGCAAGGAAGAGTTCACTTTGTTCATTTACGTAATGTAAAGTGGACTGATGATCATGATTCATTTTGTGAAGTAGGTCACTTATCTTGTGCTGGAAGTTTAGATATGGCTCGTATTGTTGAAACATTAGTTAATTGTGGTTTTAAGGGTTATGTCCGTCCTGACCATGTAGAAATATTTTTGGTGAAGATGCAAAACCTGGATACGGATTATTTGATAGAGCTTTAGGTTGTGCTTATATTAATGGACTTTTTGAAGCTTATGAAAAAAGTAGAAAATAGATCATTTTAAACTTCGTGCACAAAAACTATTTTATATAAATAATATTTCTATTATTTATTTTAAAAATGATTTATTCTAGATTTGTAGAAAAATAATCGAAAGGGGTATATATAAATGGATGTTTTAGAAAGAGTACATAATGCTCATGTTGTTCCTGTTGTTGTTATAAATAATCTTGAGGATGCTTTGCCAACTATGGAAGCTTTAGTAAAAGGAGGATTACCTGTTGCTGAAGTTACATTTAGAACTGCATGTGCAAAAGAAGCTATTAAAACGATGGTTGAACATTATCCTGATGCTTTAATTGGTGCAGGTACTGTTATTAATGCTCAACAATGTGAAGATGCAATTAGTGTTGGAGCAAAATTTATTGTTTCACCAGGATTAAGTGCTGAAGTTAATGAGGTTTGTGTAAAACATAATGTACCTTATTTACCTGGTGTTGTAACACCAACAGAAATTATTGCAGCTATTTCATTAGGTATTACTACATTAAAATTTTTCCCAGCTAGCAATTATGGTGGATTAAAAACAATTAAATCATTATGTGCAGCATTCCCACAAGTTAAATTTATGCCAACTGGTGGTATTGATGCATCTAATATTATGGAATATCTTGAATTCAATAAAATTGTTGCTTGTGGTGGCAGTTGGATGATGAAAGGTACTTTTGAAGAGATTGAAAAGAAAACAAGAGAAGTTGTTGAATTAGTAGGAGGATTAAAATAATGAAAGTTGTAACTTTTGGTGAATTAATGTTACGTCTTCAACCATTTAATTATTTAAGATTTGTTCAATGCGAAAATTATGAAGCTACTTATGGTGGTGGTGAAGCAAATGTTGCTGTATCACTTGCAAATTATGGTTTAGAAACAGAGTTTGTCTCTAAATTACCAAATAATGAAATTGGACAATCAGGTGTTAATTCATTACGCAAATTTGGTGTAGGTACTAAATTTATTGCTCGTGGTGGTGATAGATGTGGTATTTATTTCTTAGAAAAAGGAGCATCACAACGTCCTTCTAAAGTTGTATATGATAGAAAGTATTCTTCATTCTATTTTTCAAAAAAAGAAGATTACGATTGGGATGCAATCTTTAAAGATGCAGACTGGTTCCATATTTCAGGTATTACACCAGCTGTTAGTGTTGATTTAAGAGAGATTGCTATTGAAGCTTGTAAAAAAGCTAAAGAACATGGTGTTATTGTTTCTTGTGATTTAAATTATCGTAAGAAATTATGGACAAAAGAAGAAGCTAATGAGACAATGTCAAAACTAGCTCAATATGTTGATGTTTGTATTGGTAATGAAGAAGATGCACACGATGTCTTTAACATTTCAGCAGAAAATACAGATGTATCAAGAGGCGAATTAAATAAAGAAGGCTATAAATCTGTTGCAAAACAATTAATGGATAAATTCGGATTCAAAAAAGTAGCTATTACTTTAAGAACTTCAATTAGTGCTTTTGATAATAAATGGGCTGCTATGCTATATGATGGTGAAGAATACTACTTCTCAACAGAATATAATGTTCACATTATTGATCGTGTCGGTGGAGGAGATTCATTCTCAGCTGGCTTAATTTATGGATTAATCAATAATTACTCATCAAAAGATGCTTTAGAATTTGCTGTTGCTGCATCTTGCTTAAAGCATTCAATTGAAGGTGATTATAATATGGTCACAGTCGATGAAGTTAAATCATTAATTAAATCAGGTGGCTCTGGAAGAGTTCAAAGATAAAAAATTAATAAATATTGTTCTAGTAAAAAAATAAGATTTTAAAAGCTAACTATTGATAGTTAGCTTTTTTTACTATC
>JAXFTN010000088.1:0-2814 GCA_034176765.1 Bacilli bacterium
TCCTTTTCTGGAAATTGTTATATGTCTTCTTTTTCAACACTAAATAGTGGAAATAGAGGAAGATGTCAGCAACTTTGTCGTTTAAAATATCAATCATTTGAAAATGATCAATTTTTAAAATCAGGTTATTTATTATCAGCACGTGATTTATCATTAATTAAAAATATTAAGTTATTAAAAGATGCAGGTGTTGATTCTTTTAAAATCGAAGGTAGATTAAGAAGAAAAGGATATGTTAGTGTTGTAACTTCTACATATAGAAAATTAATTGATTTAATAGAAAACAATCAATCTTTAAATGATGAATTAATAAACGATTCAATTAATAATTTGAAGAAAGAATTTTCACGTGGCGATTTTTTATATGATGCGTATTTAAAAAATGGTAATACATCTAATGTTATAAATGAAAAAATTCAAAATCATTTAGGTGTTAAAATAGGAAAAAGTATCTCATGTAAATCATTTAAAGACATTTATGAAATAGAAGTTTATTCAACACATAGTATTAAAAAAGGTGATGGTCTAAAATTTGTTAAAGATAATAAAGAACTCGTTTCTCTTGGCGTTGGAAACGTTAATATTTTAAATGGAAACAAATATCGTATATATAGTAAGAATAAAGTTCCAAACGGTTTAGACATGTATTTAACATTAGATGAGAAATTAGAAAGTGCTAGTTTAAATAATATTATAAAAAAACCAATTGATATTTATGTATATGCATACCCAAATTCTCCTTTAGTTGTAACAATTAATTTTGAAAAATTAAGTGTTACTGAATCATCTGAATACATTATTGAAGAAGCTAAAAATGTTATAACTACGAAAGAAGAAATAACAAATCAAATATCAAAAGTTAGTGATACACCTTTTTATGTTAATAATGTTAATGTTGAAACGGAAAATAGTTTTATTCCTAAAAGTGTTATTAATGAAACAAGAAGAAGTGCAATTAAATTATTAGAAGATGAAATTCTTGCATATCAAAGAAAGGATTTTATTTTTAAAGAAAATGTTGATCACGTAGATTATAAGCCTACATATTCTAAGGATATCTTTATTATTAACGAAAACATCAAACTTTCAGTTTTAGATTATTTTGACTTAAATAATAAGTTAATTGTGTTTTCATTTTCAGATTATACACAAGCTAATTCTTATATTAAGTACATAAAAGATAAATATCCAAATAACGATTATGCTTTAAATTTACCTATCATAAATAATTCGAAGGATTTAATTATTATTGATAAAATAATTGCATCAAATAAAGACTTTTTTTTAATAGCTAATAACATAGGGCATTTAAAGTATTTAAATGATCATAGGATTATAGCTGGATTAGGTCTTAATATTTGTTCAAAGCAATCATTTAATACATATATGAAATTTGGTTGTATGAATGCTATTTTATCATTAGAAACTGATAAAAAAGTTGTAGATGAATTGTGTGGATGTTATTACTATTCAATTGGATATAATACTTTAATGAATTTTGCTCATTGCCCATACCAAGTTAATTACAATACAACATGTGGCAAGTGTTCTTTCAATGATTCCTTATCATATCAAGATGATGCTCACAAAAAAATGAAAATAAGAAGAACGCGCATTGCTAATTGTTATTTTGAACTTTTAAATAGTAATTTGTTAAATACATACAAAGATGTTAACAATCTAAAGGTTATTGATTTGCGTAATGTTAATGATGATTACATAAAAAATTTAGTTTTATTTATAGATAACGAAATAGATAATGTTACAAGTCATGACTCAAAAGGTCTTTTATGTAAAACAGTGAAGTAAGCATTTTTGCTTACTTTTTCAATTTTACGGTTTATTGCAACTACTAATTTAATAATATATAATTATTAAATAAATAATATTTTTTGTTATAACAAAGAATATTATTAAATAATTTGGAGGATAAGTTTATGAAACTATTAATTATTAACGGGCCAAATTTGAATATGTTAGGTATAAGAGAAAAAAATATTTATGGTTCTAAAACATTAAAAGATTTAAAAAAATATATTGAAGGTTTTGCCAAAAAAAATAATATACATGTTTCATTTTATTTTTCAAATAGTGAGGGAAAACTAGTTACTAGAATTCAAAAAGCTTATCAAAAAGTTGATGGTATAGTTATTAATCCAGGTGCATACACTCATTATTCGATCGCTATTTTAGATGCATTAAAAGCAATTAATGTACCTTACGTAGAAGTGCATTTATCTGATATAGAAAATCGTGAAGAATTTAGAAAACAATCTATTACAGGAATGAATAGTTTAAAAATTATTACTGGTTTACAATTTGATTCTTATATTGAAGGAATGAAGGTTTTAAAAAAACATTTGGAGAAATAATTTATGATGTTTATAAGAGTAAAAGATACAAAAAGCGAAGCATGTCTCGAATTTGAAAAATTTTTAAAAATTAATAATTTCAAATATTCTAAAGCAAGTTATGATCAATTTATAGTTGATTCTATTTATTATAAAAATATTTATAATGCATATCCAAAATATGAATATGCTGATCTTAGTTCGCATAAATTAGTTTCACGTGTTAATAATCCTTTAGATAAAGTTATTAATGTTAGAAGCATAAGAATTGGTGGTAATAGCCCACTTTTTATTGCTGCTAGCCCTTGTGTTATAGATGATAATGAGATTTTGAATTCTATAACTACATCATGCAAACATAGTGGAGCACGTGGTCTACATGGTGGATCTTATAGAACAAAAAATTCTAACAATTTTACACAAGGTATAAGTAAAGAAAATTTAAAATTGTTTAATCAGTGTT
>JAXFTN010000089.1:0-4315 GCA_034176765.1 Bacilli bacterium
TGTATATTTTTTATATGAGATTAATGGATATACCTCAAAAGCAAATATCTATTATGCGTTGAAAGAAAACAAGACACCAATTGTTATTGAAAACGTAGATGTTGTATATAAACCTGTTGATGGTATTGATTGTTATGAGATTAATGATATAATTTATACTTATGTTTTAAGCTTTCCTAGTTATATATATTTTTCTACTAGTGACACATATGAAAAACTAGATTGTGCTTACAATTTAGATATTCAAGAGTATATAAATATCGCGCTTGGAAATATATAAATTAGTATTTATATTAATTCTTACTAATAATTTCATTTATATGGTTAAAATAATATTGTTGTTATTTTATATTTTTACTATGTTATAATATTAAAGCAATAGGAAGGATAGGAATAAATGGCTCGAAATTGGTATAAATTAGATAATGCTGCAAAGCTATTTCCATCATTATATAAAGACTCAGATCGTAATGGTTTTCGTATTGCTGCAATTTTAAAAGAAGATATACAAGAAGAAGCTTTAAGTGATGCTTTAGTAGAAACTTTAAAACGATACCCTTCATATTGTGTTAAATTAAAACGTGGTTTTTTTTGGTATTACTTTGATCATAACTTTGAAAAACCAAATATTCAAAAAGAATTACCAGTTTTGTTTTCAAACATTCAATTATATAAGAATAATAATTTCTTATTTTCGGTTTGTATCAATAAGAAAAGAATTTCACTTGATGTTTTTCATTCACTTGGTGATGGAACTGGAGCATTAGAATTTTTTAAAACACTATGCTATTATTATCTTCTTAATATTGGTAAGAAAATCGATAATGAGGAAGGATTAATTAAAACTAATGAAATAGAGCAAACTATTTCTGAGGTTGATGATTCTTTTATTTCAAATTATAAAAAAGGTAAATCATACTCTAAAGAAGATAAAGCCTTATCTTTTACAGGAAGACGTTATCCTTATAACTGGATTGGTGTTGTTCATACACTTATAAATTTAGAGAGCATAAAAAAAGCAGCTCACAAATATAATTGCACTATTACCGAATATTTAGGTGCATGTATTTTATATTCTGCTTATGAGACTTATTTCAAAGGACAAAGATTTGATAAAAAGAAAAAAATGAAATTATTTATTCCTGTTAATGCTCGAAAGTTTTTTGACTCCAAAACAATAAGGAATTTTGCTTTATATGTGAGAACTAATATGGACTTTACTTCTGAAGATTTAATTTTCGATGATATGGTTAATGAAATGAAAAGAACTTTTAAAGAAGAATTAACTAAAGAAAAGTTAGAACAAAGATTAGTTCAAAATGTAAAAATAGAGAAATCGTTTATCGTCCGTATCTTACCACTTTTTATAAAAGATATTGCAATGAAAATAGGTTATAACATTATGGGAAGTGGTGCTAACACATTAAGCATTTCAAATCTTGGAGCTGTAAAATTACCAAAGTCGATGGAAGACTGTATCGAGCGATTAGAGTTTGAAATTGGCGTATCAAAAGGAACACCATCTAATTTTGGGGTTATCACTTTTAAAGATACTTTATGTTTCACACTTACTACATTATTAATTGAAAGAAAATTTATTTCTAAAATTTATGATTGCTTTAAGCGTGACGATGTATCTTTCTATGTAGAAACTAATGACTTGGAGGTTTATTAATATGAAACACTGTAAGAAATGTAATATTGATGTTAACACCGAAGGTCATGTATGCCCTATTTGTAATGATGTTTTAGTTGAAAAAAAAGGAGACAATGTTAATAAGCCTAATGGATATCCACAATTAATTAACAAACATAGATTTCCTTTTGTTGTCAAATTATTTGCTTTTTTATCAATAATTGCTTCTATTATTTGTGCATTTGTAAATTATAAAACTTTTAATAGTGAAGCACCTTCTTATTGGTCAATTATTGTTATCGCTGGGATTTTATATTGTTGGGGTATTGCTCGAATCTTTTCATATAAAAGAATTTCTTTTGCTACTAGATTTTTTTATTTAACTTTTTTCACAATCATATATATTGTTGGTATTGAAATTTGTTTAACTATTTTTAAAATTAGAGAAGTAATCTCTTGGTCTTTAACATATGTATCTCCTATATTAATTATTGTTGGTTTAATAGTTATTCAAGTAGTAGGATATGCGAGTAGAAGGAATTTTGGGGATGCTATCATGAGTTGCTTTTATTTAACATTACTTGCTCTAATTCCATATATAGTATATTTAATAGCTCCTTCTTATATTGAAGGTGAGTGGGCTCCTATTAGTGGAATTCTTTCTGGAGTATGTACTTTAATTGGCTTCTTCATATTTCGATTTAGGTCAACAAAAGAAGAACTTAAAAAAAGATTTAATATCTAAAAGTTGAAACTATGTTATTAGTTTCAACTTTTTATTTTTCTATATTCCTAATAAGACGAGGAGATAAAAGTGTAGTTACTTCATATGGAGACATATTATTTTCATTTGCTAGTTTTAAAACAGTATTGTTTTTCCCAATTATTTCAATGATAGAATTTTTTTCAAATTTTTTAGTAGAAAAGAACATACTAAAATCCATACACATTGGACAAGCTTTGAACAAGATCTCATTATCTATATATACATTAAATTTAAAATCTTTTGGCCAACCATCAGCATAGCCAAAACCAATTGTGTAAATATAACCATCTTCTTTAATTAAATTATTTCCATAACCGACACATGAATTTGCATTGACTTTTTGTATTCTTATGATTTTTGAAGATAATTTTAAAACCGGTTTATAGTTTTCGTATAAACCATATAACGCAAAACCTATTCGTGCTGAATTAGAAATATTGTCTTTTATGTGTAGTGATGAAGAAGATTTAATGTGTATTAAACCTTTAAAATTCATTTCCTGTAAAATATCATTAATAATGCTTAGTTGGGAATCAAATTTTTCAAGGCTATAAATATGAGTGCATATACCTTTTAAATAATTCTTAAATTCTTGCTTTTTTAAAAAGAGTTGAAATTCTTCTTTTGTGATACCATCTCTATTCATTCCTGTTTCAATCATCGCATGCATTTTAACTTTATATTTTGAATTAATAAGCTTTTCAGTATATTCTTTTGAAGATGTTAATACTTCAATATTATATCTATTTAGTATATCTAAATTGTCATATGGAGTTAAAAGTAAAATGTTATTAAATATTAATTGTTTACGTATAGTTAAAGCTTCTTGAAGTGTTGAAACTACATATCCGTAAGGTTTAACTTTAGAAAGCATAGAAATAATTTGGCTTAGCCCATGTCCGTAAGCATTAGCTTTTACTACTAAATATAGATTTGATGGATGTTCTTTATATATTCGAGAGTAATTATCTAAAAGATTGTTCATGTTTAATGTTATGTAAGTTCGCATAAATTTCTCTTATTAATTAATATATGTATTATCACTTCTAAAAAGTCTTTTCTTGCAATATACAAAATAGATTTGTAAAATGTAAGCAAGATAATGCATTATTTCATTTATCTATTAAATTAAAGAGAGGAATTTAACTTGAGTTACAAAATACTTAAGTAGGGTAAATTATGAATAAAGTAAGAAAAGCAATTATTCCATGTGCTGGTTTAGGAACTAGATTTCTACCAGTAACAAAAAATATGGCAAAAGAAATGTTACCAATAATAGATACTCCTACTATTCAACTTATTGTTGAAGAAGCAATTGAAAGTGGAATAGAAGAAATTCTAATTATTACAAATACGTCAAAGCATGATATGGAAGATTATTTTGATGTTAATTTTGAATTAGAAGAAAGATTAAAAAAAGCAAATAAAATTAATGAATTTGAACTAATTCACAAAATTGCTTATCTAGCTAATGTCACTTTTGTTCACCAAAAGGAACCTAAAGGCTTAGGACATGCTATTCTATGTGGAAAAACTTTTGCTGCAGGCGAACCTGTTGCTGTTTTATTAGGTGATGATGTTGTAAGAAATAAAAATGGTTTACCAGCTTTAAAACAATTAGTAAATCAATTTGAAAAAGTTAATGCATCAATTTTAGGAGTTCAAACTGTTGCTAAAGATCAAGTTAATAAATATGGTATAATTAAGCCAACAAATAATATTAGTGGAAGTTTAGTAGAAGTTGAAGATATGGTAGAAAAGCCAAGTATTGAAGAATCTCCTTCATGTTTAGCAATTTTAGGAAGGTATATTTTAACTCCTGAAATTTTTGAGGAATTAGAAAAGACTAAACCTGGTAAGGGTGGAGAAATTCAACTCACTGATGCAATTAAACTCTTGTGTGATAAACAAAA
>JAXFTN010000090.1:0-2002 GCA_034176765.1 Bacilli bacterium
ACTATGCTATTTTAGAGACAAAAAGACGTCGTGCTATTCAAGAAAAATATAACGAAGAGAACGGTATTGTTCCAACTACTATTATTAAAGATATAGCAATGCCTCTAGGAGTTACTGATGATATAGTTGAAGAATTAAATAATAATAACAGTAAAAAATCTCGTAGTGAAACAAAGCAAGATATTAAAAAGTTAGAATCTCAAATGAAAGAAGCTGCTAAGAATTTTGATTTTGAAAGAGCAGCTAAAATACGTGATATAATCATTGAATTAAAAGAAAAAATGTAAAAACAAAGTTTTATTTTTAAAAAAAACTATTATTTACAAATGATTTATTGTATTATATTAAAGCGACCGTATGGTTGATTTGAATATTGGAGGTATTAAACATGGGTGCTTTAGATATTATATTCTTAGTAATTGCTGTTATTATTATAATTTTATCCTTATTACAAGGTGGTAAATCAGATGGTGCTTCTGGTGCTATTACTGGTGGTGGACTTAATGTTTTTGCTAAACAAAAAGAAAGAGGTTCTGAACTAGTAATCTCATGGATGACATTTGGTTTTGCAATTGCATTCTTCTTAATCGCTGTATTAATTAGAGGTATTAGTGTTAGTAAAGAAGCGAGTGAGTCAACTGAAACTGCAATGGCAATTTTGAATTTATTAAACTTGAAATAAGAGGTTCGCCTCTTTTTCTTTTTTTAGGGGGTGCTGTATGAAAGAGAAAATATTAAATTTTATAAGTGATAATCCATACTGTAAAATTGGTGATTTATGCAGCCAATACGATGGAAAGAAAAAAGATTTAATGGAATTATTAAAAACACTAGAAATTGAAGGAGACATCATCAAAGAAGATGATAGTTTTATATTGCCTTATTCTCTAGGTCTATTAAAAGCAACTATTGTTTCTGTTAAAAAACATTGTGCTTTTGCTTTGATTGATAATGAAGAAGATGATATTCGAATCGAAGAAGAATATATGGGTAATGCCTTTTTAGGTGATATTGTATATCTACGTTACATGAATGGTTTATTTAAAGTCATTCAAGTAATTAAGCGTAGATATAATGATATTGTTGGTGAAGTTATTAAAGATGAACAAAACTTAGTTCTAGATGTTAATGCTCTTGCATGTGAAAATATTAAATTCGTTATTAAAGAAGGTTCTGCTAGTGTTAGTGATATTGTTCAAGCTCAAATATTATCTTTTGATAAAACAATTTGTTTTGTAAAGATTACAAACATACTTGGACAAAAGAATGCACCATTTATGGATATTAAAAGAGTTATATTAGAAAATGATGCACCAATTGAATTTCCTGATGAAGTAAATCAAGAGGTTTTAGAAATACCTCAAAGTGTTAGTGAAAATGATTTACTAGATAGATCAGATTTTAGAAATGAATTTATTGTAACTATTGATGGTGATGATTCACGCGATTTTGATGATGCTATTTCTTTAACAAAGGAAAATGGTATTTATACTCTTGGAGTTCATATTGCTGATGTTTCTTATTATGTAAAAGAAGGTTCTGCTCTTGATAAAGAAGCATTTAATCGCGGAACATCAATTTATATTACTTCTAAAGTTGTACCTATGTTACCTTTTAGTTTATCGAATGGAATTTGTTCATTAAATGAAGGTGTTGATAGATTAACTTTATCTTGTATTATTCAACTTGATGAATATGGAAATATTTTAAATTCTTCTATTGAAGAATCAGTTATTAGGTCTTCTCATAGATTAACTTATAATTATGTTAATGAGGTTTTAGAAACAAAAAAAGGTGTTGATTCAGAATCTTTAACAAAACTAGAAAAACAAATTTTACTATTTGATGAACTAGCTCATATTATAAGGAAAACAAAAATTGAAAGAGGATGTTTAGAACTAGATGTTCCTGAAATCAAGATTACAGTAGATGATAAAGGTTTTCCTATTGATGTAAGTAAAAAAGTATCGCGTGATGCAGAAAAACTTATTGAGGACTTTAT
>JAXFTN010000091.1:0-9192 GCA_034176765.1 Bacilli bacterium
AACAACTTCCATCGCTGATACAATTTCTAACATTCTTTGTGCACTTAATGTTTTTGAATATATTTTGTATTCAATACCATTTTTTTGATATACAAGATAGTTATTACTAAACACTCCAACTTCTCCTCCATATTCAATTAACTGTCCAGACATTTTTATTATCTCTAGTGCCGTATAAGGAGTAATTATTTCTTGAGTTACAGTAAAAGCAATTCCCTCTCCTTCATAAGATAAGACATATAAATTTCTTGTTTTTCCATTCTCATCAAAGGATGTTTCTGTTTCTCCAACAAGTGTTGCATTAATATCGATAGCAGAAGGGTATAAAGGTAAATCTTTTGCTTCAAACATCGTAGATGTATTTAAGTCAGTTCTTCCTTTTTCCATATTATATTCAACATTAAAATGATTATCCTCAAACGATGGATTGAAGCTAACTTCTGAAAAAACTATACTTACAACAACATTGGAATTTTCATCATAGATATTTACCCACAATGGTTTTAAATCGCTTGAAAACTTAATATCTTGTTGCACCCAATTTTCATTATTCTCATAACTAGGTTTAAAAGTAACTAAATATCCATCACTCATTTTTTTGACATCTTTTTTACTTTCTAAAGCATCTAACATTGATTGATATAAATAAGGCTTAGGAGAATTTAAAGGCCAATCACCTTCAAATTGATATACTTGATTTAGTAATGGCGTTAAAACAAATACACCACTTTCGTTTCTTAAAATAATTTGTTCTTGATTAGTTGACTTATCAAGTAATGTTACTTTATAAAAATGTTGGTCATTTTTCTTTTGATAATCAGTCACTAAAAAATAATCTTTTGTATCATCTCCTGAATCAACTTCCATTGTTGCTTCCATATGATAACAAGTAACTTCTTCATGTACTTTACTTAAGGCTTTATCAAAGTCACTTTTAGAAAAAAATATTTTCCAAGATGCGAAGCCTACAACCAAAGCTACAACAACACCTATGATAATTTTCTTTAACATAAAACTCACCTCATATTTAGATATGCTTTTAATAATAATTTTATGAATGAATAAAAAGAAAATATCATCTCATAATATAAATTGATAAAGGAGAAATTTTTATGAACGTTATTCAAAAGATTTGTTTGTTCTTCACAATTCTTGGTGGTATCAACTGGGGATTATATGGGCTTTTTGAAGTTAACCTTGTTGATATGATTTTCAAGGATGGAACAATCTGGGCAACAATAGTTTATACAATAATTGCTATATGTTCGATTGTTAATATTTTGATATTCTTTATTGATCTACGAACAAATAAAGAGAGAGAAATTCCACATATTGATAAATAATCTAATATAATAAAATCGCGTTTCGTAATTGAAACGCGATTATTCATTTTTTTCTTTTTTCTTTATAATTAATATTCATTCTTAGTATTTTTTCTCTAACAACATTTTCAATTTGTTTTGAATTAATTTTTCCAATATGTCGACTTTCAATTTCTTTAATAAGTTTTGGAAGATCACTTATATGAATAATAAAATCACGTCCATTTCTGACATCAAGTTTTTCAGAAATTAAACAATCATCATTAACAAGAACTATTGAAATCAAATCTTCTCTTTCGATACCACTGACTAAAGAAAATTTTTCAACACGTCTTTGATTACTTACAATTGGATTAGGAACTAAACTATATTCATCAGACTTACTAGATTTATAATTAATAATACTTTCATCTTTATATGATCCAGTAATTCCACCAATGTATACTCTATCAACTATGCAATAGAAAAACTTATCGCCAAAAAGTAGATGATGAAAAGTTGCAGATTTATTTTCATCTAATCTAAAAGAAAAGTTTTGTACTAAAAGGTAATCATAATCAACAGCTAATTTATATACTTTTCGACCTATCGAAGTAACAGTAAATTTACGTTGAAGATGATGTTTTAATGGAGTATACAAAATTAATACGAAAGCGACAATAATTAGAATAATTAATAATGTAGAGAAAATAATACGATAAATCATAAATTATTCAGCAATTTCAAGAGCTACTTCCATCATTTGAGTAAAGCTATTTTGTCTTTCTTCAGCTGTTGTAATTTCATCTTTTAAGAAATGATCAGAAACTGTTAAAATACATAAAGCTTTTTTACCTAATGATGCTGCAGTTGTATAAAGAGCATATGACTCCATTTCTACTCCTAAACAACCTAATTGAGCCCATTTTTTCCAAACTTCAGGTTGATCATTATAGAAAATATCTGATGATAAAATATTTCCTACGTGAACTTTAAAACCTTTGTTTGTTGCATATTCATATGCGTCTTTTACTAATTTAAAATCGGCAATAGCACTTAATGAACCTGGTAGTCCATATTGGTGTTGCCAGTTACTATTTGTGCATGCTCCTTGTGCAACGATAATATCACGAACATTGATATGTTCTTGATAAGCGCCACAAGAGCCAATACGAATAATCGTTTCTACACCATATTGAGTATATAATTCATGACAATAGATTCCTATTGATGGCATACCCATACCAGAAGCCATAACAGAAATTCTTTTGCCCTTATATGTACCTGTGTAACCTAAGACATTACGAACACTTGTAACTAATTTAGGATTCTCTAAAAAAGTTTCAGCAATAAATTTTGCTCTAAGTGGATCTCCTGGCATTAAAACAGTTTTTGCAAAATCACCAGGATTTGCGTTAATGTGTGGTGTTGGCATAATAATTCCTCCTATTAAACTATAACCAAAACTTGGTTTCTTTTTTTATTATATCACAATAATAATTATGAATTTAATACTTATTCATATTTATTTTATTTAAAGTATCATGACCATACTTTTGTAAATTTATATTTTTATTTTTATATGCTATTAACGCTACTTTTTTTAATAAATTATACATTTCTTTAAACGAATAGCCTTTATGTGTAAATAAATATATAGAAAGAGAGCCAGGAATTGTGTTAGCTTCATTAAAAAATAATTCTTTTGATTTGCTATTATATAAAAAGTCGAAGCGAACTACTCCAGTACAATTAAAATATGTAAAAATCTTTGTTGCGATTTGCTGAATTTTTTCTTTTAATCTAAATGGCATAGTCATTTTAAAACTAGAGTCATTTGATCTAAAAACTTCGTATTTTTCTTCAAAAGAATAAATACCTTTTTTGGATGTTTTAATAGATTCAATATCGGAAATTATATATTCATTTTTATTGCCACATATAGCAATATTATATTCAATTAAATTAGGTACTTTTTCTTCAATAAGTAACTCATCATCATATTTAAAACTTTTTAAAAGAGAATCTTTTATATTATCTTTATTTAAAGAACAAACTCCTACTGAAGATCCTAAATGATTTGGTTTAATAATATAATCTTTTTCTTTTAAAAGAGTATCAATCTCATTGATATAAGAATCTTTTCTTAATAGTTTAAACATTGGAGAAGGAATTCCTAGTTCACTAAGTAATTTCTTTGTTAAATATTTATTTTGAAAAATCATACTTGTAGCAAGTGAACTACACGCTATTGGAATATTTAATACATCAAAAAAACTTGATATTGTTCCATCTTCAACACCATATCCATGAACACAAGGTAAAATAAAATCAATATTAAATATTTTATTTTTTGTTTTAAAAAAGTAGTAAGATCCTTTTGATATAAAATTACCAATAACAAAGTCTTTCTTACTACTATAATTCTTTTTATCTAACAACGCATTTCCAGTATACATAATACCTTCATGAGTTATATAAATAGGTATAAAAGAAACATTAATTTTTTTTAGTTCATTCATTACTACTATTGCAGAAACAATGGAAATATCGTGTTCATACGAATTTCCACCAAATAAAACAGCAGTAAATTTTTTATTCATTTTTATCTCCTAATCGAAGAAGACATCTTTACCAAGAGCACTTGAAATATATTTTGCTACTTCTTGTTCACTTGTTTTATCATCAAGTAAAGGTAAGTCATTTAATCTAAAGAAGCGAGCGTCTGAATATTTATTACTATCTTTTTTAGCATTTGGTGCGGCTAATTTACCAAGAAGTCTTCCTTCAAATATAATGACGTATTCAGGAATATTATTACTTAATTTAAAGGAACCTCTATCAGCAATACCAATTAAACGAACTAATTCAACATCAGAATTTAACTCTTTTTTGCAAGCTTTTCTAGCAGCTTCTGAAGGTGTATCAAATAAATTACAATAACCACCAGGTAAATTCCATAAATGAGATTCTTTGTTTTGTACTAAAACAACGTCTTTGTTATCATTAAAAATAACAATTCTACACATCATAGATGGAGTAGGATAAACATCTCGATCAAAATAATTAGGACGATCATAATCAACTTTTGTAAAATCTTTTAACATTTCATTTGTTAAATTGTTCATTTCTTCAAAGTTATCTAGAGCATATGGGTCCTTAGAATACTGCAAGCCAATTTTTGCAATTGCACTCATCTTGACAATGTAATTCAAAAATTTCTTTTCCATTCTTTATTCCTCCTCTTTTATTATAACTTAATTAATTTAAAATTAAATGATAATAAAGTTAATTTATCGATAAATTTTCTTTATCATTAGCAATTAAGATATTATCAAATTTTTTTAATTTAGCAAATAGGAATGCATCTTTAAATCTTTTAAAAAAATATACTTTTGCTAAATCTATGCGATTTTCCTTTATTCCTTGATATAATGGGTGCTTGTCATTTATACCAACCAAAATTATTGTATCGATTTTAGAAATATATTTTCCTAATTCAAAATTATTTTCTTGAAAATTTTTTCCTTGTTCAACAACACCTGGAGTTATGATACACGATTTACCTTTAAATAGAGATAATGTATTAACTGCTTCTTTTATTCCGTAAACATTTCCATTGTATGAATCATCTAAAATATTAAAATGATCTTTTTTAATCTTTTGGAGTCTATGTTCAGGGATAATTAGATTTTTTAATCCATTTACTATACTATCATTTTTTAAACCAAAGTAACGAGCAACCATAATACTACAAGCTAAATTTGAATAATTATGTTTTCCAAATAAATTAGTTTCTATATTTTCATTATTATAGTTAATTAATATTCCATTTTCATCGACTTTTATAATGCTTAAATCTTCTGAAGAATATCCTTTAAAATGCTTATTATTTTTAAATGAATTATTTAATATATCATCATTTTTATTATAAAAACCAATGTCTTTTGCTGCATATAGTAACTTAACTTTTTCTTTTTTAATATTATCTATACTTTTAAAAGTGGATAAATGCATATCACCAATACTAGTTACAATTGAAACATTTGGCAAAATAAAATTAATGAATTTATCCATACCATTAATCTTATCAACGCCGAATTCTAATAATAATATTTCATCATATGGTGTTAAGTTTTTATTTATATAACTACATATCCCCATTAAAGTATTTGCATATAATGGACACTTAACTAAATATTCTTGTTTTAATAAACTATAAATAAAGAGTTTTGTTGATGTCTTTCCATAACTTCCCGTAATCGCAATAACACGAAGATTAGTACATAAAGCTATTTTATTCTTTGCTTTTTTAATATAAATTTGTTGAATAATACTTTCTATAGGAATCAATAGCATATTACAAAATGGGACAATAAATATGAAAGTACCAATTATATAGATAAACATTAACCAAAAGTGCTCATATAAAACAATAGATGATATTTCAAAAACATAAGATAAAATTAAGAGCATTAAAAATCTTCTTGTTATCTTACGTTTATTATATTTATATATCAAACCATATATTAGTAATTCTATTATTAAAAATAAATTTATATAAATATTAGAAATGAAAAAGTTAACAACCAGTAATAGAAAATTAATTAATAATATAGAAAGAAAATATTTATTTTTTAATAAACCAATAAGTCTTACTTTTAAAAGCATATAATATCTTTTAAAATCATAATATTCAGCGACAAAACATGAACATTCTTTATAAACAATAATAAAAGATGAAAATAATAAAATGCATTCAATAATTAGTTCAAAATTAGTTGTCATAGTAATAGCTCCTTATTTATATAATCACCTATTAATTGAATATGTCGTTTATAACAAAAATGATTACCTTCTAAAGCTAAATAAATACAATTTTGAAATCTATTTACCATTTTTTTACATTGTTTATCACTAATTTGATCATCATCATGACCGCGAACAATGATAACCTTTGATTTTATGTTTTTAATTTTATTATCATAATATGTATTAACAATACTTAAAAAATTTTTACGATATAACTCATTATTTGCTGTTTGTTGATAATCTAAACTTCCATTAAATTTTTGTATTAATTTTTTGCATCTTAAAATTTTTGCTAATTTATATATAAAAATTCTACAATACTTTTTTATACTTTTATCTTTTATAAGAGAAGGAGCTAATAAAACCATTGGAATATCTTTGATGTTTAAACAATATTCCATAGCTAATTTTCCTCCAAAAGAATGAGCAATTATTAAATCAATATGATCTATATTTTCTTTAACTAACAAACTTTT
Source organism: Bacilli bacterium (assembly GCA_034176765.1). Taxonomy (GTDB): domain Bacteria; phylum Bacillota_I; class Bacilli_A; order RFN20; family CAG-826; genus SUG2458. The sequence goes on from JAXFTN010000091.1 coordinate 6,590, forward strand.
TATATAACTTAAATAATTATTCATCCCATTTAAATACAAATTCTCATTTAAAATTGGTGGTAAATCAACAAAAATACTATTTGTTTTTTTACTTAGTATCTCATCAAAAACAAATAAACTTTCTTTAGTTTGACCCCACCCATGTAAATAAAGTACATTTAAAAATTTTTTATTTCGAAAATTAAAAATAATTTTTTTCATTTTTGTCCCCACTTCAATATATGAACAAAAACAAAAAATAAAAGGGAGAATTTACTCCCTTAGATTATTCAATTGGTAAAAGTTCTAAAAGCATTTCTTTAAAGTTAGACATATAAACTTTTCGAATTGCGCCTTCATGGAACAAGTGAATAGAGCCTGTTTCTTCACTAACTGTAATTGAAACGCAGTCACATGATTCAGTAATACCTAAAGCAGCTCTATGTCTTGATCCTAAAGCTCCAGGAATAGCAGCAGTTGATACACTAACAGAATCTAAAATAACACCCGCTCTTAAAATACGACCTTCTCTAATAATTGTTGCACCATCGTGAAGTGGAGAGCCTTTATAGAAAATTGTTTGAATAATATCTTCAGTGACTTCACAATCTATATTAGAATATCTAGAAAATCTATCAGTAGTGATACGATCTTTAACTTCTAAAATAATTAAAGCACCACATTTTTTTCTTGACATTTCTATGACTGATTTTTCTAATATGTCACATAAATTTTTCCAATCTTCTTTTTCTACAGTATTTTTCTTTGTAGCTATAGTACCATTCCACTTAAAATCGTCATGCATAACACTTCGAATTTCACTAGAAGAAACAATTGTCATTAAAGTTGTAACTAATAGAATGATTAAACAAATTGCAACAGATGTAATCCATAAATGGAAAAATAAAGTAATACCTAATGAGATAAAGAGTGCTAAAAATACTAAAGCAAATTTCTTTGATTTAAATACCTTAAAAGCTAGTATAATCAAAAGAATTATTATAATAGTAGCTAAAACAAAGTCTACTAAAAAGAATGGGTTTTTTAAACTATTAATAACTTCTTCCCAAGAAGATAACCACATTTCATTTACTACAAAAAAAGCATCCATAAAAATCACTCTCCGTTTAGTTCACATAGGTACACTCTGTAAAAACAATAATTTATAGCTAAAAAAAGCAGAAGTATTTTCTTTATTTTATATTAACAAAATATTATTTATTTTTAAATAATTTACTAAAATTTTTTTAATTTTTTTCGAAAAAAAATTATGCCTGTGACACAAGCATAATTTTCTCTGTTAGTAATTAGGAATATATGAGGATTTTTTAGATAAAGGAGGATACTTTTGATAGTAAACTTTTTTAAATTACTAAACAGAATATACTATCTATAAATCTTTAATTTTCTTTATAAATATAATTCAAATAATGCACCTACAACATTGTATTGATAGATACATTTTGAGAATGTCCAAACACTATCATCTGTTAAGAACATTGTTTTTGTAATGAAATCTTGGCAAGATGGTAGAGTTGATAAAAATGTTAAACCGTAACTAACGAAACATACAAAACATACACCAACTACTAATCCTAAAACACCACCAAGTGTTTTATCAATCCATTTAATAAATTCAATCTCTGATAATCTATTAAGGAAACGTTTTAGTATCATTAATACTATAAATAAGACAATACATAATACTAAGAATGCACCTGCTATTAAAACATAATTTGTAATACCTAATGCAATTACTTCAGCTGGTGTAAAACTACCAGTTTCAGGAACAAAAGGTAAAATAACATTTACTAAAGTTTCAATTAATGCTGCAGGAGTTCCAATTTCTCCTAGTGCAGTTTTTAATGCTTCAGCAGCATTTTCTACAGGTATAACAACTTCCATAGAACTATTTTTACCTATTAACCATGATTGAACAGGTGTGAAGATTGCATCTTTTAAACCAGTACCAAATAGCATATTACCTATTGGCTTTGCTAATAAAAGTGCAACAACAATAACAATAATTCCACCTAAAGCATTAATTAAAGTTTTAAAGAAACCTCTTTTAATACCTACTAAAATACTCAATACTAAGATGACTAAATAAACAATTGAAATCCAATCAAATCTAATTGATTGCCCCGCTTGTGGAAAAAACGGAGTTGGATCTAATGATGCTAAAAACATAATACTTACCTCCTATGTACAAATATATAATACAATCGTTTTCACAAAAAAGCAATAAAACTTTACAAATTTGTGAACATTTTGTTTACTTTCATTTAAATAATGTTAAATGCAATCGAACATACATATGAAGCAATAATAATTATACTTAGTGGAATAAATAAGAAAGCCCACTTATTTGATTGCATTTCTCCTTTTTTTGATTTGACTAAGACAATAGTAAATAAACTTATTAGAGAAATAGCTGTGCAAATAAGGAATAAAACAACTTCACTATTATTAGTATATACACTACTATGTACTGATAATAAATCAGCAATACCAAGAATGGTAAAATTAAATAGATTTGATCCAGTGATATCACCAAATGCAGCATCAAAATTTTGTTTTCTCATTAATGTTAAACAAGAAACTAATTCTGGTAAAGATGTAGC
>JAXFTN010000092.1:0-4693 GCA_034176765.1 Bacilli bacterium
ACATCTCTTTATCATTTAAAAAAAGTTTTTCTTCTGTAATCTCGCTTTTATCATTTACTGCAAAAGAATAAACAATTTCATTATTTTCCTGTTCAAATTCATATTTAAAACAAGCTTCTTTTTTCTTTAATAAATTACAAATTATTTGTCCTGGAAAAGTAGTTTCCTTAAACAATAAATCTAATAAAATACTAATAGAGTTTAACGCTGCTGTCTTACCAGAACCGTTTTCTCCAAAAAATAAACCACCATTCAAAATTTTACCTTTGACATTTGTATCTTTTAAAATCTCGGATTTAGTCGCAGTAAAATCAATTATCGTAGTTTTTTTAAATGTTTTAACTCCACTAAACGTAACTTTTTTTAACATAAGAAATTCCTCCTAAACATATTATATGTAATTTTTTTACATTTATCAAATATTTAATGTAATTTTTTTACGCTTTATATGTATAGAAAATGCCTTCAAATTCTTATATATAAGATCAATGTAAAACAAGTTTGAAATATTTCTAAATGCATTTTCCAGTAAACTTAAATAATATATGAAATGACAAACATCAATTACAAAGATAATGTTTTATAACGGATATTCTCTTGAATAAAATTGCATATCAAATAAAATAATACATTTACTATAGTTTTATAAATTTATTTTATATATCATCATAATAAAATACTTCAGTGTATAGTTCCTTAATCGCTTTTTCAAATGCATCCAAAACACGATAATTATCATATTCAACATCTAAAATATGACCATTAACAATCGGTAGTTCCATATCAGCATTTTTAAACTCTCTTAGTGCCTCTTTTTCAGATTGAGAGTCACCATATTCATCCACTTCATTAATATCAATAACTAATATTGCTTTATTTTTTCTATCAGGCACCCCAAAATTTGCATATGGCTTATATCCACCAAGTTCATATTTAAACCCAGCTAATTTTAATATTTCTTCTAGCTTTTCTTTAGTAATTAATCTCTTGTTACGAAAGAAATACATTGCATAATTTTCCCACGCATGCCCCTTGGATAATTTGGGTTGGTGCAGGTGTATTATCTCCCGTTTTTAATTTACTAGCATCAATATTTAAAAAGTAATTAAACATTTAATTAATATCATAATAAAAAGCCATTAGTGGGTTAATTGCCCATAATGGCTTTTTAATATTAATGACTTTTAAAATAAGTTTCTTGTTCTTGTTTATATATTTTAAGATCTTTCTTGTATGCTTTTAAAAATTTCTTATGTTCTTTTTCAATATCAAATGGTTTATCAAAATCTCCATATTTTTCAAAATCAAGATTCCATGGTAATGTATATCCTAAATCTTCATTATCTTCTCTACTGTTAGGATCTATTTGACCATCTAAATATGCATATAAACTATGAATATTATCTTCCCATATTCCTTGTCCAGCACCATCTATTAATATAACATCCTCACCTCTTACAGGAATATCACTCAATGTGACAATAGCTTCAAATTCCCAATATTCACCAGTATCATATACAAAAGTAAATTTATTGCCTAAATCTTTTAATGTATAATCATCCATTAAAACATCATCATCCATTTGAATTTCTACAATAAAAGCTAATGGATTGTAGTTAATTCCATTTGCTTTAAATAAAAAGCAATGTTCATAGGCTCCTTTAAAAGCTGTTAATATTGCACATCCTAAATCAACAAGATTAATGTCTTCTTTGACTAATAATGTACGATAGAAACGATTAAGTTCACAATTGGTAAATGATAATTTTACTTGCTTATAATTCATATTTTTCCCTCTTATATATATAAATATAACACTTAAAACAGATTAAGATATACAAGAGAAGTCAATTATTTAAAAATTTATAATTATCATACATAAAAATAAATAAGAATAATTATTTATCTTTATTAATTTAAATGAGATCTCATTTTCGAATTTAAGAAAAATATTATTGTAAATCATAAAAGATTAAATATTAATATTGATTTTTATCAAGCAAAAAATCAATAAGCGAAATAATCTTTATACCATTAAAATTTCCAGAAGCAAAGTCATCAAGTGTAACAACTAATTTAGGATAATGATCTTTAATTTCCATAAGATTTGTTATTTCTCTATCAGACTCTTTTGGAAGTTCCCTACATACTTGAATATATAGTTTATCATCTCTTTTAGTAGCAACGAAATCGATTTCTTTATTTGCGTTCTTTCCTATATATACATCATAGCCACGACGTTTAAGTTCAAAGAAAACAATATTCTCAAGCATTGAAACAATGCTTGTAGGATTAAAGCCATATAAGGCATATCTTATAGATTGATCTCCAATATAAAATTTTTCTTGCGTTTTTAATACACTTTTACCTTGTAGATCATATCTTTTACAACGATATATTACAAATGCTTTTTCTAACCAATCTAAATAATTATAAATAGTTTCTACTGAAATTGTTCTTTTTTCAGATTTCAAAAAATTTATAATAGAATTTGCAGAAAAAGTTTTCCCTATGTTTTCTACAATAAATCTAACAACACGATTAAATAAATCAATATTAGATATTTGGTGTTTATTAGTTATATCGTTCATAACAACTGAATTAAATATATCTTCTACTACAGCATATGTAGATTTTTCATCTAAATCAGCACTTGCTATCAAAGGAAAGCCACCAAACCGAATATAATCTAGTAAATGTTCTTTCAGTGATTTACTTTCTTTATTTTTAAAAGTTAAATATTCTCTAAATGAAAGCGTATAGACAGGTATAGTTACATATCTACCTGTTAAATATGTTGAAATTTCACTACTCATGAGTTTAGAGTTAGAACCTGTAACATATATATCTGTATTGTAATCTTCAAGTAAACTATTAACTACTTTTTCCCAACCTGATACTTCTTGTAGTTCATCAAGTAAAAAATAATATTTATTATCATTTTTTATAAAAGATTTTAATTCTTCGTACATCTCTTTAGATGTAAAGTTCTTTCCATAGTCCTCACACGTATATTTTCTTATTATTATATGATTTTTATCAACACCTTGCAAAAGAAGTTCTTGCTTTAACATTTCAAGAATTGTAGATTTACCACATCGTCTAATACCAGCAAGAATTTTAACTAATTTAATGTTAATAAAAGGTTTTAATTTTTCTATATAATCTGGCCTAATTATCATAATATACGCTCCTATCAAAAATATATTATCAAAAAAGTTCTAAAAAAACAATATTTTTTCTACTCTAAATAGAAAAACTAATAAATTTTATGTGGTTTTTCGGTTGATTTAAAAACATATGAGTTTAATAATCTTGATTAAAACTTAGAGAATAACAGAGATTTCATTATCTAATAGTTTCTCTTTTCTTAAATAAGTACATTCATATATAAACACAATTACTAGACATGGTACTTTATTACAACATATTTTTTAAATAAAAATTATGAGGACAATCCGTGTCCTCACACATTTCCTAAAAATATTTTATAATAAAGGAGCATTGGAACCCTGTGTAGACATTTTGCAAATGGCAGGGGCTCGGCCAAGTTTCGGTTTAGTGTGGGATACTATACTAAATCCAAGACCACCTAGTGGTATCCGGGATTAAAACACCGCTTTGGTTGACGGCGCGATACGCTCTTCGATGTAAACGACCACCCGAATAGGCACGACAAGAAGCTCTGCAGAAATGCATCTCGCGACGAGATATTAGCTTGAGAACCTAATGTCTGCGCTCTCAAAGGAAGTGCTCGGCTTGACGATAAGTAATTATCTATAACTATTTTGGTGGGTACAAGTAAGTGAAAGCCGGCAAAAACAAAAAACCTAGGAATATTACTCTAAACTTACTTATGGAATTTAATTTTTGCTGAAGCTCATTGAAAGTTAGAGGATGATACAGTTCCTCTCGTTGTTCGGTTAATAACCCATTCCAGAAGTAATAGGGTCGCTACCTATTATTCAGCCTGGCGTGAACGTGCGTGAATAACAAATTAGAGTAAGTATTGTATGGCGAAGGCTGACAATGCTTTTTTTTGTTTATTAATAATAGCTAATTATTTAGTGATACCATCATTAATAAATCTCAAATATAAATAAATATTTATTATTACAATATCCATAAATATACATAATATATGAACTGCTACTTAAAAAGCAGCAGTTCAGTTATGCTTTAGTAATAAAATTTATAACAAATTAATAATTCTTAACATTTTTTGAGTAATTACTGATTAGTCTAATGCTTTTTTAGCATACTCAATATCAACAGAGCAATCAACACCAGTACGAGCAGCATTTCTTTCCATACACTCAATAAGCTCTTGTGATTTAAAATGCTCACTCAAATCTTCCAATAATTCTGAAATCCAATAAAAGCTTTCTGAAGAGCAACAATTTAAATAATCGATAACATCACATAAACTATTCTTCATAAGTGAAAGTATTTTTTGGTGATTTTCTTCAGTTAAAACATCGTTTTGGCCATCTATATTTTTTCTTTCTTCTAACAGAATTTCTATTTGTTTTTTGTTCATTTAAAGCAACTACTTTCTTATCTTTTTGTGGACTCATTGGGAAGATAGTAGCTATTTTAGAATTAGTTCTGATAATACCAACATTAACATTAGAATAATGTCCACTTTTAACCTTACCTGCACTCTTTATTGAAGTCTTAATAATAACACATT
>JAXFTN010000093.1:0-11372 GCA_034176765.1 Bacilli bacterium
AGGTGTTTTATCAGAGGCTTCTAAAAGCGACAGGATGGTTATACAAGGACCTCCTGGAACAGGAAAATCACAAACTATAACAAGTATTATTACAGATGTTGTAACTAAAGGGAAAAATGTTTTAGTTGTATCACAAAAGAAAGCAGCACTTGACGTTATTTATTCACGTTTAGGCGAACTATCACATCATGCTATTTTACTAAGTGACTTACAAGATAAAGATGAATTTTATAAACAAGTAGGGAAAGCAATTTTAGCAAAAGATGCATCTGATTTTTCTACTGTTACATATGATAGTTTATCAAATAAAATACAATATTATTTAAATCAATCATGTGATATCAAAGATTCACTAATGAATAATAAAATGATGAATCAAAGTATTGATATGTGCGATGTATTTGAAAAGGCGTCCGGAAATTATTTTACTAGCGATCCTGATAAAATGTTTGAAAGATATTTAAAATATTCTCGTTACAAAGATGACAAATTAGAAGCACTAGATTTTGATAAATATTATGAACTATATTCTACATACACTCGTCAAAATAATGAAGATGTTTTAATCGAATATATTAACAATAATTCAAAATCTAAATGGTTTAAAGCTATTGATAAGAATCTTTCGATGGAACAAATTGTTTTATTAAATACTTCTCTTTTAGAGTTTAAAAAGCAGTATGAAGTCGTTACTACATCAAAATGTTTAAAGAAGTTCTTTGCTACTAAGAAAGCTAAAAAGTTATTTAATAAAAAGATAAAACCTTATTTTATTAATGCGTGGTCATATCAAGATTTAATTAAAGAAGTAGACTCTATTTTAGAAGGTTTACCTCGTTATCGTAATATTGCTTTATCTTATTCAACAATTTCTACTTTTAGTAAAGAAACGTTAGCTTATGGTAAGATGGTTTATAAAATCTCACAAGAAGAAAATATTTTATTTAGTGAAGCTAATCGTCGTTATTTTGATTATTTAGTTTATTCATTTATTGATAATTATGAAAAAGCAAATTCATACACATATTCACTAATGAAAAACTATCGCGATTTAGTAGCAAATGTAAATGTATATGATCGTGAAAAACAAAATATGGGCAAGAATAAGTTTAAGGATTTTATGAATAAAGCACATGAATTTAATAGTTGTTATGACATTAAATATAATGAAGCAAAACATTATTCTGATTCCATTAAAAAACCATTAATAAAAAAATATATAGACAAATATGAATTTGAATTATTTTCAAATATTCGTATTTGGTTAATGACTCCTGAAGTTGTTTCAGAAACACTTCCTTTAAAAGCTGGTTTATTTGATTATGTTATTTTTGATGAGGCTTCTCAATTATATGTAGAGAAAGGTATACCTTCTATTTATAGAGGTGTTAACGTCATAATTGCAGGAGATAATAAACAACTTCGTCCTTCTTCTTTAGGTTTTAGTAAAGTAGATGAGGATTTAGATGATGAAGAAGAAGATTTACCAGTTTCACTAGATGAAGAAAGTTTACTAGATTTATCAAGATTTAAGTATCCTCAAACAATGTTAAATTTCCATTATCGTTCTTTATATAGTGAACTAATAGATTTTTCTAACTTTGCTTTTTATGAAGGTAAACTAAATATTGCTCCTAATATAGTAGAATGTGAAGAGCCACCTATTCAAGTTTTAGATATTGAAAATGGTATTTGGGAAAATAGAACAAATAAAGAGGAAGCAATTAAAGTAGTAGATTTAATAGTGGATATCTTAAAGAATAGAAAGAATAATGAAACGATTGGAGTTATTACTTTTAATTCTTCTCAAAAGGATTTAATTGTTGATTTACTTGATGACCGTTGTCTTGAAGATTCTGAACTAAATAATTTAGTAGTCCAAGAATATTCTAGAGTCGATAAAGGTGAAGATCATTCATTATTTATAAAGAATATTGAAAATGTTCAAGGTGATGAACGTGATATTATTATCTTCTCTATTGGCTATGCTAAAGATAAATCAGGACGATTGATTAGAAATTATGGATGGCTAAATCAAAGTGGAGGAGAAAATAGATTAAATGTCGCTATTACTAGAGCAAAGAAAAAAATCTACATCGTTAAGTCATTATCATCGAATGAACTTCAAGTTGATGATTTGAAAAATCAAGGACCAAAAATTTTGAAGAAATATCTGCAATACTCTGAAGCTATATCTTCAAAAGATAGAAATCTTGCCAAGTCTATTTTAAATTCGTTAGGTGATAAAAACGAAATAGATGTACCACTTAATAAAACAGCAATCGATTTAAAGGAAACTTTAGAAAAAGAAGGAATAGAACGCGAACTTAATGTTGGTGTAGGAAAATATTATATCGATTTTGCTATTAAAAAAGATAATAAATTTATCCTAGGTGTTGAATTTGATGATTCATTTAAACGTTTCCCTACTGTTCGTGAAAGAGTAATTCATAGAAGACGTTTTCTTGAAAGTAAGGGATGGACTATATATAGATTATTTGGTGCATTATATTGGAGAGATAAACAAGATATTGTAAACAAAATCATTGAATTCTATAAGAGTAAATAAATAAATGGATAAGCTTAAAGCTTATCCATTTTAATGTTATTATTTCTTTTTAGTCTTAGTTACTCCATTAAATTGTTTAATGTAGTTTAATAATTCTTTTTCTTCTAAAGCATGACTATATAAGAAACCTTGGTGGTTTTTAATACCTAATTCTGCTAAGAAGGATGCTTGGTCTTCATTTTCAACATCTTCACAAATGCAATTAATATTAATGCTTCGTGCAAATTCAATAATACTAATAAATCTTTGCTTATTTTTCTTATTTTTCATTGCTTGATTTAGCATTTGAGAGTCAATCTTAATTGTAGAAAAAGGTAATGTTTGTAAGAAGGTGAAATTTGAATAACCTGTACCTAAATCATCAAGAGCTACTTTAAAACCATTGTTTACAAAATCATTAATAGCTCTTGGTAAATTGTTAAATGTTTTTCTTGTTTCTTTTTCAGTAATTTCAAAAGTTATCATTGAAGGATCAACATGATTTTCTTGTGCAATTTTTAAAAATTTTGTAGCGACATTTTCTTCTAAACATTGGGATAAAGAGAAATTAATTGAAACTAAATTAACTCCATAATTTTGTAAAGAACCTTTAGCAATGAATTCAATGACTTTTCTATATATCTGTTCACCTAGAATTGTGATTAAGCCGTTTTCTTCAGCAATTGGAATAAATATAGAAGGAGGGATATCTCCAAGAACAGGATCTTTTAATCTTGCTAAAGCTTCAACGGAAGTGACTTTTTGATTAATAGATGATACGATAGGTTGATAATACACTTCAATAGAATTTAGTTTTATTGCTTCTAATAATGCATCCTCATATTGATTTATTCTAGAAGTCATTTCTATAAATTCTTCATCAATTAGTAAAATATTGTTTTCATAATTATCGTATTTAAAAATATGATAGACTCTATCACAAATATCACGGAATTGTTGATAAGAATCAAATTTTATCGTTGAATTAATACAAGCAATTTTAATGTTTGTACTAATATGAGTATGTTTGATAATATATTGCTTTGTGAAATCTTCATAGAACCTTTCTAAACTTTGAGTAATGAAATTTGTATTTTTTAGAATTATACAAAATGTATCATTGCGGCAATAAAAGATTGTTCCATATTTAAAATTGTTTTTAAGTTTTTTAAATAAATCTCTTGCAATAGCACTAGATTCTTTTTCTCCATATTTTTCTTCGATTAGAGAATATGAACCTAGATGAATAAAGATAGTTGAGAAATCTTCATTATTATTAAATTGCTCAAATGTGTATTCATCAAAACCTAATTCGTTAAATGCTTCAACACGTCTATCGATATAAATGATTGGTTGTTCAATTTCATAATAGATAATAATCATTGCAAGACAATTTGCTGTTTCATTTAATAAATATTTAGGCATAAAGATTTGAATTATCATAGCTAAGACAACTAAAAAAACAAAACTTAGAATTGATACTTTAATACGTTTTTTTAAAGTAGGGCATGTAAGAATAAGAATAGAACCAGCTGTAAAATAAATACCAGCTATTATGTATAAAAGAATATGTAATGTACCAGCATAATATCTATGCGTTTCTGGATCAATATAATAAGCACCTACACGTGTATCAAAGAAAGGAATAATTACAATTACTAATAAAATAAGAAGTGGTGAAAATATATAGAGTCTTTTATTAAATAAAGTTTTACCAGTTTCATATTTACATAAGGCTAAAATATAAATCAAAAATATTAATGGAATAAAACCCGATGACATTAAAAAGATTGAATTAATAATTTTCAATAACAATATTGGAATGTAAATAGCATAAATATCTGTAATTGCAGCTGTAATATCTAAAATAACACTTATAAATGTTAAGATTAATGCTACTTTATAAATATGAGTACGAATAGTAAGTAAATGCTTTTGATGAATAAAGAAATATAGTAAAATACCTAAATAGAATAAGGAACATATACTATAGTCAAAGATATAATTTTCCATATTTTTATCTCCTTGATTAAATTTTACCATTTAATAACGATTTGTAAATAAATTAAAGTATTAATAATAAAATCTTGAAAATAATAATAGAGGACATAGTCCAGAAGGAAGTTATAAAAATGCCAAGCAAAAAACAAGTAATTTGCCGTCCTTGTAAAGAGGAAGGTGGATGGGAAGTTAAAACACCAAATGGTAAAGTACTTCCAAACAAATTTAATTCGAAAGCTGATTCTATTCGCGTTGGAAAACAATACGCAATGGAAGCAGGAGCAGAATTAATCGTTGTCGAACAAGAAGCTAATAAACAAAACAAAAAGTCTTCTAAATAGACAAATAAAGAGTAGATGATAAAACATCTACTTTTTATATATTTAGCACTAAATAATTTATTTTATATATTGAAAAAAATAATATTTTAACCATAATTAATAAATAGAGGTGTTATTATGGCAAGAAGAACATTAGTAAATATTGATGAAAAAATGCTAGATGCTGCTATTTTAATTGGAAGTGAAGAGGGTATTGATGCAATTACATCACGTAAAATAGCTAAGATTTGTGGTATAACAGATCCATTGGTTTTTGTCCATTTTAAAACAATGGATAATTTAATGACAGAAGTATATAAAAAAATTTGTGGTGAACTTTATGAAAATGCTAAAACATTAGATCTAAAAGGCACTCCAGAAGATTTCCATGAAAAATGGGATGAAATTGTCAAATATTTTGTCGATAATCCTGTATTAACAAAATTTTTATATAATATTATTCACTCAAAATATGGTGAAAAGGTACCAAATGAATTTAGAGAATTCTATCTAAAAATAATTAGAAATGCTTTAGAAGTGAATAATTCGGGATTAAATGATGATCAATGTATTATTTTCTATTATTTATCAATGGAATCTTTATTACATTTTGCTGTTAGAATCCTTCGTGGAGAAATAGAACTTAATGAGAAAACTTCACGTGTTGCTTATAAATTAATCTTTGGTGGTTACGAACTTTAATTGTGTTTCAAGAATAAATGGTAATGAATGTGCTTACAAAATTTGAAGTAATTTAATAATTAAGTTATACTTTAAATATAGGAGGACATATATGAAGATTGCACTTATTGCTCACGATAAAAAGAAAAATAAAATGATTGAGTTAGCTATAAAATATAAAGATATTTTGGCTCAACACGATTTATATGCAACTGGTACAACAGGAACATTAGTTATGGGTGAAACTGGTCTTAAAATAAATCGTATGCTTTCAGGTCCACTTGGTGGAGATCAACAAATTGGCTCAATGATAGCAGAAAATAAACTCGACTTAGTAATTTTTCTACGTGATCCATTAACAGCACAACCTCATGAACCTGATGTTTCAGCTTTATTAAGATTATGTGATGTTGCTAATATTCCATTAGCTACTAATATGAATAGTGCTGAAATTATGCTTAGAGCTCTTGGTAACAATGAGATTGAGTGCCGCAAAGATCGAGTTAAATGAAATTTATATTCTTAAAAAAATAAAAGCCTTTTAAGTTATAGTTGAACTTAAAAGGCATTTTTTTATGCATTAGCTACTTTCTTTTTCTTGCATTCATTAATGATTATATCAATATTATTGTTTGATTCATTAAGGGCATCTTCAAGAATTGTTTGATTGATTTCTTCTTTATTTTGGAGATATTGTTGAATGTTATATTCTTCATATAAATATTTACGTGTTAATATTCCGACTCGTAATGTTAATAATGCATTAGCTGATCCTTGGACTAAGCTTTTAGCTATTTCATTTAGTGCTGGTATAGCAGTTAAAGTTCCTTTAACAAGTTTGTTTATTCCAGTAACAACTATATCTTCTAAATGTAATGATTGAACAGTATAAGCAATTAAAGAATTTCGTAAAACTTTAATGACTAGCTTAGCAAGTTGAGCATAAGAAGGATGATAACCACATCTAACTACAATTTGCATAATAAGGCGAATATTTATTAACATTACTGATAAAGCATCGAATTTACTATTTTGTGATATAGCTGTAGCAAGTAAGACTTCACTAGCTTTTTGATTAATTAATTTATTGATATCTTTAGTAATTTCAGTGTCATATACATTTTTTAAAGTTTCATTCAATTTTTTATGGCTACCCATCGATTTTTTAATTAGGTCTTTATTTTCTTGCGAAACGTTTTTTGAATTAATTAAATTAGATGCAACTTTTTTAAGTTTGCGATAATTCTTTTTATTTAGTCTTTTAAGATTACCTTCTTCTACAACATCTAAAGTAAAACAAGGAGAAGATAATGCAACAACAATTGGTCTAACAACAAATATGAGTAGAACTAATATAATCACTCCAAGAGAAACATAACCGGCAATTTCATGAAGTGAATAAAAGAATTGATAAATATCGATGATGCAAGCTACTAAAAAAATAGTCATTAATATAAACGCTATAACTCCAAAAGTTGTCCAGGCGCGACGTGATGCTTTAGATATTACATTAATTTCTTGTTCAGATGTGTCTTTTTTATTAACTTGTAGTTTATTTTTTTTCATTTTTACACCTTCTTTATAAAAAATATTATATTATAAAGAAAAAGAATAGTAAAAGAAAAGGTGACATTATGAAAAAAATACCTATAGTAGATTTCACATCTAATTACATTTTTTATGAAAAAACAAAGAAAGGATATTATTATTTTTATCGTTTTAGTGAAAAACAATTTAGCGAATATAATAAAAAGGCTTTCTTTAAATTAATGTCACATGGATCTTCTGGTGTCATCATTTCTTTTTATACAACTGGAAATAAAATCAAAATTAAATTTCAACATCGACATATTTTTAAAGGTGTTGCAAGTGTTATAAGAGAAGAAGGATTTAAAACACTTTTTGAATTCTCTAAGGAAAATAAAGAAGGTATCAAAAATAAGTCAAAACGTAAAGAAAGGTTTTTTGATGGCTTTGATATTAGAGTTAATGATAAGCTAGTTAAACGTAAACAAGGATTTATTAATAGTAAATTTGTAGTTAAATTTAAGAATAAAAATAAAGAAAAAATGTTAGTTGAAATATATTTACCTTTATATATTGAAACAGGTATCAAATATGTAAAAACAAATAGGAAATTCTATAAAAATGATATTGAGTATAAGAATGTACTAGCACTTGGAGATTCTATTACACAAGGATGTTATAGTGCTGGCCCATCAAAAAATTACATTACTTTTTTTGAAAGGAAAAAACAAGTTCGCATATTAAATCAAGGAGTAGCCGGATATTATTTTAATCATCATAGTTTAAAAGATATATCCGAATTTATAAAGCCAGATTATATATTTGTTGCATATGGTACAAACGACTGGAATTTATGTTCTAGTGAAGAAAAATTTATTATTAATGCTACAAAATATTTTGATAAACTTACTTCGAAATTTATTGGTATTCCTATTTATGTAATCACTCCGATATGGAGAGCTGATAAAAATGAAGATACAAAGGTTGGAAAATTTTCTTTAATACATAAAGACTTAAAGAAAATATGTAATAATTATCCTAGTGTAAGACTCATTAATGGAAAAGATTTAGTCCCACATAATTATGATTTATTTTTTGATGGATACTTACATCCAAATAGTTTGGGTTTTAAAGAATATGCAAGTAATTTAATTAATGAATTTGATAAATTAGATAATGAATAGGCATTTTTACTGATAAAATGCCTTTTTTAAATTTTTTTACTGATTTACTATTCACAAAGGGTTTATATTGATTTAAAATAAATTAAGTAAAAATTTACTTTTATTTTAGATTAAGGGGACTATTAATAATGAAAGATGTAACAAGACTTGTATCAACAAAACAATTAGAAAGATTTCCAATATATTTGAATCATTTACTTGCTTTAAAAAAAGAAGGTAAGATTAATACATCAGCACCACAAATAGCTGCAGTTTTAGGCTTTAGTGAAGAACAAGTAAGAAAAGACTTGCAAGTTGTTACTAAATCATCAGGAAAACCTAAAGCAGGTCGTGTTATAGATGAACTTATTCGTGATATTAATGAGTTTTTAGGCTATGGAGACACTACAGGAGCAGTTGTTGTTGGTTGTGGTCATTTAGGTGAAGCTTTTATGAAATATGAAGGCTTTCTTGAATATGGATTAGAAATTCTAGCCGGTTTTGATGTTGCATCGAAAAAGATAGGTAAGATTATAAATGGTAAAAAAATTTATTCAATGAATAATCTAGAAAAAATAATTATGCAATTGAATGTACAAATTGCTATTATTACTGTCCCTAGTGAAGAAGCTCAAGGTGTAGTTGATCGTTTAGTTAATTGTGGAATTAAAGGAATTTGGAATTTTGCGAATGTACATATTAGCGCACCAGATGATGTTGTTATTGAAACAGTTAACTTAGCAAGTTCTTTAGCAGTTTTATCACACAAATTGACAGATAAATAGATAATGATTTAGGCATAAATACAATATGATTGGTTTATGCTTTTTTAAATAATTAGAAAGGAAAAGAAATAATATGGAAGCATTAAAGACTAAGTTAAAAGGTAAGACATGGCTTGTAATTATTATTATTAGTTTATTTGGGCAAGTCGCCTGGGCTATTGAAAATAATTTTTTCAATCTTTATATTAGGGATGTTTTTGGAGCAAATTTAAACCAAATTGCTTTAATGGTTTCTCTTAGTGCTATAGCTGCTACTTTAACAACTTTATTTATTGGAGCTCTATCCGATAAGTTAGGAAAAAGAAAAGTATTTATTGCAACAGGATATATTTTATGGGGTATAACAATAATCTGTTTTGCCCTTTTACAAAAATTTGCTGATAATTTGAGTGTTGTCACTGGAACATCTTTTACTACAATTGGAGTTTCACTTGTTATTATTTTTGATTGTATTATGACATTCTTTGGTAGCTCTGCAAATGATGCTTGTTTCAATGCATGGATGACTGATATTAGTGATGAAACAAATAGAGGTAAGATTGAAGGTGTTAATAGTGCAATGCCATTACTTGCTATGTTACTTGTTTTTGGCGGAGCAATGTTTTTAACTACAGATGATGGTTTATCTTATAAATACGATATTTTATTTATAATTATAGGTATTAGTGTTCTTGTTGTTGGTATTGGTAGTTTCTTTTTAATTGATGAACCTAATATTTCTCCAAATAATGAAGAGCCTTATTTTAAAAACATTTTTTATGGTTTTAGACCTTCTGTTATTAAAGAAAATAAAACTCTATATTTGGTATTTTTATCATTTTGTATTTTTTCAATTGCTCAACAAGTGTTTATGCCATATTACGTTATATATTTGAATTTAATGTTAGGAAGTAATTATGTTTTTATAATGGCACCAGCGATTGTTTTAGCGGCAGTATTTACTGTTTTATATGGACGATTAATTGATAAACTTGGCTTTGTAAAGGGAATTATTACTCCTTTCACATTGTTTGTAGTTGGACTTATTTTACTTACTTCTTTTACTAATCCTGTAGTTATTTTTATTGGTTCATTATTGATGATATCTGGATTTTTAGGAACTAATGCTGTTCATGGAGCAATGATACGTGATTATACACCTCAAAAGAAAGTAGGTTTATTTCAAGGTATTAGAATTGTAGTTGCGGTTTTAATTCCTATGTTAGTAGGACCATGGATTGGAAGTTTAGTATCAAGTGGTGTTAATGCTGGTTTTGGTGTAGTTGGTGATGATTACACTCCTTCTAGTATGATTTTCTTAGCTGGGGCAATAGTTTCATTACTATGTATAATTGTAATTATTTTCATTAGTAAAAAGTTAAAATCAAAAATAGAAATTAAAGAGGATGAAAATAATGAAGAATAAATATGTAAATTTAAAAACTTCATTTGCTGATGATTTTAATAAAGAAGCACCACTTCAAGAATATCCTCGACCAAATTTGCGTCGAGCTTCTTATCTTAATTTAAATGGTGAATGGGATTATGCAATTAATAAAACAGGGGAATTTCCAAAAGTATATGATGGAAAAATCGTAGTTCCATATCCTATTGAAAGTGAATTATCAGGAGTTAAAAGAAATTTAAAAAGTAACGAATATTTATTTTATAAATTAGATGTTTTTATCGATAAAAATTTTAGAAAAGATATAGATATTTTACATATTGATGGAGTTGACCAATGTGCTGAAGTTTATCTTAATGGAGTACTTGTAGGATTATCTAATAATGGATATATTCCTCATAGCTATGATGTAAGTAAATTTATGGTTAATGGGAAAAACGAAATAGTTGTCAAAGTTAAAGATAGTCTTAATAAAAAATATTGTTATGGTAAACAAAAGAAAAAAAGAGGTGGAATGTGGTATACACCTTGCTCTGGTATTTGGAAATCAGTCTGGCTTGAAAGCGTAGCAAAAACATACATAAAAAGTATTGATATCAAGGTTTTAAAAGAATTGGATGGAATTTCTTTACATATTGATACATTAGCTAAAAATAAGTTAATCTCAGTTCAAATACAAGATAAAATCATCTATTCAATTAATACTCAAGAAAATGACTTAATAATTAAATTAGATAATCCTCATTTGTGGAGTCCTGAAGATCCATTTTTATATGATTTACATATAGAAACAAAAGAAGATGATGTAACGTCTTATTTTGCGTTAAGAAAAGTTGAGATTAAAAACAATAAAATTTATTTAAATAATAAAAGATATTTTTGTAATGGAGTATTAGATCAAGGCTATTTTCCTGATGGAATATATACACCTGCTTCATATAAAGCATATGCTTTTGATATTTT
>JAXFTN010000094.1:0-6785 GCA_034176765.1 Bacilli bacterium
ATCTTTTTGTAATGCAATAAAATATAATCGTTTATCCCATGCATATTTATTAGTTGGTAACCAAGGTGCTCCACTTATAGAAACAGCTACCTTTCTTGCTAAATCACTTTTATGTGATAATCCAAGTCCTCTTGCTTGTGATAACTGTATTACTTGTTTAAGAATTGATGATGGTAATTATGCTGACTTTTTAATTGTCGATGGTTCAAAAGGAACAATTAAAAAAGATGATGTTACTAAAATTATGGAAGCATGCGAAAAGACTGCTCTAGAAGCTAAAGGTCGTTTAGTTTATATAATTCATCAAGTTGAAAATATGACTAGTGAAGCAGTAAATGCATTATTAAAATTTTTAGAAGAACCAGGTAAAGAAATTTATGCTTTTTTAACTACAGAGAATGAAATTAAAGTTTTACCAACAATTATATCTCGTACTCAAAAATTATTATTAAGACCTATTAACCAAGAAAATGTTATTAATGAGGCAATCGAAAAAGGTATCGCTGAAGATGATGCTCAATTATTATCATTTTTCTATACTGATGCTTCATTAATTGATAAATACGTTGATGAAGGGGATTATTTATATAGTAAAGAATATGCTTTATCAACAATTGAATCACTTTTAAAAAGTTCTAGAGAAGCTGCTTTTTATATTCAAAGTGTAGTTTCAACTAAATTAAAAACGAAAGAACAAGTTAGATTTTATCTAGATATTCTTCAAGTATTATTTAGTGAAATTCTTAAAATAAAATCTAATGCTTCTACCATTATCACAAGTTATGATAGAATATTTAAAGAGTTATCTTCAAAAGTATCTAATATTGAAGATATACTCCAAGAGATTATGATTACTAGAGGTCGTATTGACTTAAATTTATCTTTAGGTTCATTACTTGATCATATTGCATTTACATTTATAAAAGGAGATGAATAAAATGGCAGAAACAGTTTTAAATAATAACAATAAAGAAAATCAATATTTTGTTGGTGTTAGATTTAATGAATCTGGTAAATCTTATTTTTTCTCAACTAGTGAAAAGCTTTTAAAGATTGCTGATAAGGTTGTTGTAGAAACAGCTCGTGGCTTAGAAATCGGAATTGTTTCTATTTTACCTCAAGATATAACTTCTTATAATTTTAAATTAGAACTTAAACCAGTTTTACGAATTGCTACAGAAGAAGATATAACAAAATTTGAAGAAAATATCAAACTTGCAAAAGAAAGTTTTTTAATTTGCTACAAAGAGGTTAATAACCTTGGATTAGATATGAATCTTATAAGCTGTGAATATACTCTTGATCGTACAAAAGTAATTATTTCATATCTAGCTAGTGAACGTGTTGACTTTAGAGAATTATTAAAAGTTCTTGCTGCAAAACTAAAATGTCGTATTGAACTAAGACAAATTGGAACAAGAGACAAAGCAAAAATTATTGGTGGAATTGGTATTTGTGGCCTTCAATTATGTTGTACTACTTTTTTAAATGAATTCGATGGTATATCAATTAATAGAGCTAAAAATCAAATGTTATCACTTAATATTCCTAAGTTATCAGGACACTGTGGTAAATTAATTTGCTGCTTAAAATATGAAGATGATACATATACAAATCTAAGAAAAGATTTCCCAAATATCGGACATAAATTTAATTATAATGGAACTCAATATCGTGTTTCATCAATGAACGTTATTACTCGTATTGTAAAAATTGAAACTCCTGATGATGTTCAATTTATTCCTTTAGATGAATTGAAGAAATATCTCTAAAAGAAGGTAACAATATGAAACGAACACAAAATTTTGTAAATAATAAACCAACTTTATATTTAATAGCTACTCCAATTGGAAACTTAAGTGAGTTCACTCCTCGAGCTATTGAAATATTAAAAGAAGCTGATTATGTTGGTTGTGAAGATACTCGTAATAGCAAAATATTATTTGATCACTTTGGAATATCTACTACTCTTATTTCTTGTCATGAACATAATGAAAATGAAGCAAGTGAACAATTAATATCATATTTGTTAAATGGTAAAAATGTATGTTATGTTTCAGATGCAGGTTATCCAGGTATTTCTGATCCAGGTTCAAGATTAGTAAAAAAAGCTTTAGATAATGATATTAATGTTTCAGTTATTAATGGAAGCAGTGCCTTTTTAACTGCATTAGTTGCTTCAGGACTAGAAACAGATCATTTCTACTTTCATGGTTTTTTAGCATCCAAAGAATCTCAAAGAGAAAATGAATTAAAAGAGATGATTAATAGAAAAGAAACGTTAATTTTTTATGAATCACCTCATCGTATTATGAAAACTTTAGTATCTATGCAAAAAATATTTGGTAATAGAAAAATATGTTTATGTAGAGAATTAACAAAAAAATTTGAAGAATACATAAGAGGAACTCTTGATGAACTAGTTACCATAGATGAAAATACTTTAAAAGGTGAAATGGTAATAATAGTTGAAGGAAATAAAGATGAGACTTCTTCTTTTGTAAGTGATGAAGATATTATGGCTTATGTTAATTCATTAACAGAAGTTGGATTATCTACTAAAGATGCTATTAAGAACGCTTCTTCAACTTTAAAAGTTAATAAAAACTATATTTATAAATTATTTCATACAAATTAAAAACTGTAGCAAAGAGTGTAAAATTTGATTTTCATTAGTGCACTAACGATAGCGAGGGTGGATTCAACTAAAAATGGCATGGCATACCGATGAAGAAGTTTACAAAATAAGTATTTTACGCCAATATTCTTTGAATATTGGTTTATTTTTTTGCCCGAATGAAATAAATCTAGTGATATAAATTTTATCGCGTCAAGTAGTTAAAATATTTTACATAAAATAGTTTTTAAGATTATGTAAATATTAATGTATAACAAATTATTTAAAAATGTTATACATATCACTCATTGTGTTATATAATATATGTGCAACAAAAATGATAAATTTGTTATACATTTGGAGGTGTATTTATGCAAGAATTATTAAAAGAGAAGAAAGAAATAGAAAGTAGATTGAATAGCCTATTATATGGTACTGTACAAATTAGAGAAAAAGACGATAGAAAATATATATATTTAGTTTATAGAGAATCAGGAATATTAAAAAGTAAATATGCTGGTATCTATTCAGTTGAATTGTATAATCTTATCTTAAATAACAATAAAATTGTTAAAGAATATAAAAAAAGACTGAAACAAATTAATAAAGAGCTTGATCAATATGCTAAGCAAGATGATATATTTAATGATAATGTCGAAGGATGTATAGCAATCGCAAAAAGAAATCTAGTTGATTCTATTTATAAACAATCAATTCTTGAAGGAATTGCTACTACATATTCTGATACAGAAACTATTGTTAATGAGGGCATTGCCAAAAATATGAATGCAGAAGATGTTACTAAAATATTAAACTTGAAGCATTCATGGAATTTTATCTTAGATAGAGATGTGCTATCATATCCAACGAATTATGCAATTCTATGTGAAATTAACCATCTAGTTGAAGAAGGAATATCAACTTTATCTGGGCATATAAGAAAACTACCTGTAACTATCGGAGGATCTACATATATTCCACCAATACCTTTAGAGTATCAAGTAAAAGAGGAACTTAATGAACTTTTAAATAAAGATATTTCTATAGACACAGGTATAGAACTTATTTTATATGTGATGAAGAAACAATTGTTTATTGATGGTAATAAAAGAACTGCAATAATATTTGCAAATCACTATTTGATAAGAAATGGTCTAGGTATAGTTGTTATACCAGTTGAATGTGTCAAAGAATATAAAAAACATCTTATCAATTATTATGAGGATATTGATTTAGATTCAATCAAGGTGTTTCTAAAAGACAAGTGTTGGATTAAAATTAGGTAATTGAATTATTTAGATTGGATACACTTTGACTGAAGGAGTAACCGTTGAAACAATTTCGGTTTACACCTAAACAAAAAAGAAATAGTCAATTTTAAGCGATAATTGTATTTCTATATACATATTTTTCACCTGTATATGCATATAAATGATGAACAAATATGCATAAATGAATTGTCAATATGCATAAAAAATGATAAAATATATGCATAAGAGAGGCAGAGATAATGAGAAAATTTGATTATTCATTTCTGGAATTTAATAAAATTCCTGGAAATTTAATAAATGTACTAACGAGTATATATTCGATGAAAAGTAGCAATGATAATAGAAAAGAAAAATTTCCCAATATCTTTACTGAATTAGAGAAAATTGCTATTGTTCAATCTGTAAAAGGGTCAAATGCTATTGAAGGTATTTTAACAACTGACGAAAGAATTAATGAAATTGTTAATAAAAGTAGTGCTCCTTTAAATCATAATGAAGAAGAAATTGCAGGATATCGTGATGTGTTGAATATGATTCATACTAGGCACGATAGTTTAAATATATCAGAAGCAAATATTATATCTTTTCATGAAATATTACTAAGAACTGCAAAACCCAATGTAGCTGGAAAGTATAAAACAAGTGATAATGTCATTATGGAAATAAAACAAGATGGAACTCGTAGTGTTAGATTTTCGCCAGTTCCAGCTATTGATACTAAATCGTCAATGGAACAATTATTACTTGCTTATATAGATGCTAGAGATAATCCTAATATCAATCAGCTATTATTAATACCATGCGTGATTTTAGATTTTTTATGTATTCATCCATTTTCTGATGGTAATGGTAGAATGTCTAGACTTTTAACTCTTTTATTATTGTATAAGGCGGGCTTTGATGCCGGTAAATATATTTCCTTTGAAGAACAAATTAATAAAACTAAAGGATATTATTATGAAGCGTTAAGGAAATCATCTATTTCATGGCATGAAAATCAAAATGACTACTTTTTCTTCGTTGAAAACTTTTTAATGACTTTATTTACATGTTACAAGGAGCTTGATAAGAGATTTGCAACAGTAAATAGTAAAAAAATCAATAAAACATCACGAATTGAAGCCACAATCTTAAACAGTATATTACCTATTTCGAAAAAAGAAATTAGTAACATTTTACCAGATGTGTCTGTGACTACAATTGAAAGTGTTTTATCTAAAATGATTAAGGAAAATAAGATTGTTAAAATTGGTGAAGGTAGAAATACTCGTTATATCAGAAATATATAATTTATTGCAACTCAATTCGACTAATTAAACACATTTGTTTGACTGAAAATATAACAGTTGAAACCATTACGTCTCCATGTTTTCAAATAATCATTGTATTTTTCATCTAAAAATAATATGAATTTAGGAGATTTGCCTGTTGGTAGGAGATAAAATGAATGATTGCTACTAAATAACCTAATAAAACTCTCCATTAAGGGCCTAAATTATGTATTTTTCGTTTTACACACGATAAAAAATAAACAATATAAGTGGTGAAATTAGTGAAGGAAGCAAAAGGCCAAGACTTATTCTTTAAAACGCACATTATTAATTGATAAACTAAATAAAATTTATTAAAGAATCATGAATGTAAAATTGCAATCATTTATAAAAGTTGCTTATAGTGTTATTGAAAAATTAAACATAAAATGGTATTGGCTTTAAATAAATATTTTTTAAGAGTGAATTTTAAATAAGTTTCTTGAATGAAATTTCAATTATTTATTAGTGTAGAGGGTTTTCTTTAAATAGTATTTATACGTAATATAAAAATTTGTTAAGATAAAGACATGGAAAAAATTAAAGCAATATTTTTTGATTTCGATTGGACTTTATTCGATCACACAATAAGACAAATACCAGCATCTACTATTAAAGGCATCGAAGAAGCGCAAAAAAATGGAGTTAAGATTTATATAAATAGTGCAAGATCATATTATTCCCTTGATACTTTGCATATTTTTGATCTTATAAAATTTGATGGCTTTATAACGCAAAATGGTGGATGTGCTTTTCTTAACGACAAAGAATTTTATGTTCATTCATTTAATAAAAAAGATATAAATAGATTAATTTCATTTTTAGAAGAAAAACAACTTGGATACATATTATCAACTAAATATACTTCTTACATAAAAGTATTCGATGAAAAGATAGTTGATAATTTCTATAGTGTTTTTTATGAAATGAGACCAAAAGATATTAGTGAATATAAAGGTGAAGATATTGTTTGTATTCAAATATTCTGCTATGGAGACATGGATAAAGATATAATTTCTCTAAATCCATCGTTCAACTACTGTAGATTCGCAACGAACTGTATAGAAATTTCTCCAATTGAATATAAAAAAAGTGAAGGTATTGACTGTTTAATCAAGAACTTAAATTATAAAAAAGAGGAATTAATGGCTTTTGGAGATGAAGATAACGATATAAAAATGTTTAATGTTGTAAAATATGGTATTTGTATGGGAAACGGTCACGAAGGAGCAAAAAAAGCTGCCTATTATGTCACTTCTCCTATACTTGAAGATGGCATATATAATGCATTAAAGCATTTCAATGTAATATAAAAACACGCTAGAATGGGTAGTGTTGTAAGCGATGGTAAAGAAAACCTCATCCAAGAAAAGGTAAGGTTGTTTTTTTACTTTTAAAAGCAATAAATACAAATACAAAAAATATCAATTCGCATTTTAATACAAAAACATTAGATCATTTATTACAATTGTATTTTCTAAATCTGATAAAAAGATTTTAGTTCCATCCAATGTAGGATTATTAAATCTTCTTGGAATACCTCCACCAGATTAATTAATTATCAACATCACCATAAATGCCTAATTC
>JAXFTN010000095.1:0-6646 GCA_034176765.1 Bacilli bacterium
GCATAAATTTGATGGCGGACCAGACGAGAATCGAACTCGCGATCTCCTCCGTGACAGGGAGGCATGTTAACCGCTACACCACTGGTCCACAGCTTCTCTGGTGATGCCTTAATAATAATATCAAAATTTATAATTATAATCAAGTATTTTTTTAAATTATTTAAGCAAAGCAGGTAAAAACCTGCCTTGCTTAATTAGAATTAGAATAGTTCTTTAAATTTAGCTTCTAAAGCTTCTTTAGAAGAAAAGCCAATTTGTGTTTCAATTAAAGTACCATCTTTAAAGAATAATAAAGTTGGAATAGAAGCAATCATATATCTACTTGCAACTTGTGAAACTTCATCAACGTCAAGTTTAGCAAATTTAATACTTTGATTTTCTTCACTCAATTCTTCCATAATTGGAGCTAACATACGACATGGTCCACACCATGTAGCATAAAAGTCAACGACAACATTGCCTTCATCTGTAAATTTGTTAAATTCTTCTTCACTCAATAATTTTTTAATCATAAATAGTCCTCCTAAATTATTAATGATAATAAAAACAATATAATTAAATGTAATGGATAATATAAATAAGATCCGTACTTAAACCATTTCTTATTATAACCAAGTTTTCCATTGTAAAACAAAATAAATATAAATCCGAAAATAGAAAAAATGTGAATACTATAAGAAAAGTTGTCTAAAGCTGGAAATACTTTAAATATCATCCAACAACATAAATTTACAATAATTAGAGCAAGAGATGCAAATATATTGCTCAAAAACTTGTTATTATCTGTTAAAACAAATCCTTCATAATCTATTTGATAATTTTTGCAATAGTTTGTTGAATACATTTTATATAGTTTTTTAATGTAATAGAAAGCTAAGATTAAAGTGACTCCATAAAAAGAATATTGTGTATTCAGAGCATTTGTTGGAAGAAAAGTAAGATAACCATTAATTACTGATAATATAAAAAATAGTAAAGGAATTAATGTATATAACTTTTTAACTTTAGGTAGCTCTAGACATGTAATTAATGATGCTCCTATACATAAATCCACAAATATGTTATTTAGTGGAATAGAAGTAGTTGATACATTTTCAATAACTAATATAGATATTCCAATAATGAATGCCATAATAGCTAGTCTAAAAATGTATTTAAGTCTACTACTTGTATGGACCAATCCTTCACTTAATAAAAAAGCAAAAATAGGTAAAGAGAATCTTCCTAATATTCGTAGTATCCAATAAATAATACTTAAATAACTATTTGTATATGCATATGGGGTCAAAAATAAAAGCCCTATATGATCACAAGTCATAAAAATAATGGCCAATAATTTTAAAATGAAAGAGGACATAAAAGTTTTACTTCTCATCTTTATTACCTCTTAAAAGACGATATAGTGTAGGATCTATAGAAAATTTTTCAACAAAATTATCAACTTTGGTCCAGTCTTTTTTAGGTGAGCCAGTTTTTATAGCTCTTATTAATAAATTTTTTGGTGTATGTTCAATATCAATAAATTCTAATATTTGTGTTCTATATCCTTGTAACTCTAATATATTTGCTCTTAATGCATCAGTAAATAAAGAAGATGTTCTTTCTTGTATTATTCCATATTTGAAAATTGAAGAAAAATCATCATTCTTAATTTGCTTATTAAGCTCATGTTGGTAACATGGTACTGATAAAATAACTTTAGCATTCCATTTAATAGCATTGTACAAAGCATAATCAGTAGCAGTATCACAAGCATGTAATGTCATGACCATATCAACATCGTAAGGACAATTATAAGTTGATATATCTCCAATTTCAAAGAATAAATTATCATAATTTAATTTTTTCGCCAATGAATTGCAATCTATAATAACTTGTTCTTTTAAATCTAGACCATGAATATAAATATCTTTTTTTAAGATGTTATGTAGATAATGATATACTGCAAATGTAAGATACGATTTACCACAACCAAAATAAATAATATGAATAGGACGATCATTTGGTAAATAAGATTCGATATCTTTAATAAATTCTAAAAAACGATTAATTTGTCTAAACTTGTGTTGCATGTCAGCTTTAACTCGATAATTAGATGACATAACTCCTTGTTCAACAAGAAAATCTAAATGATCACCATCATTAAGTATGTAATTTTTTTGTCTATTATTTTGATTGTCAACCTTGCAAGAGCCGTTATTATTTTCAATACTTATTTTTAATTTATTACCATTTTTAATTCCATGAACAATAATAGATTTTGTTTTTAATAGGTATTGACGATATAAAGCTTGCTTACTTAAAAGATAATCATGAAGTTTATTGTTTTCTATATTTATATGTTTTACTTGTGTTTTTGTATATTCTGCTGCTTGATAACCACAAAAAGAGCTATTTAAAATAACTCTTTTAATAACGATTTTATTAATATCTGTTTTATTAAGTTTTTCTTTGTCTGAGATGATGGCTTCTATAAAATTCTCATCATCAAAATAATTAAATAATTTACTAATCATAATTCTATTTTATGCAGGAATAAGCATTAAAAGCATTGATAACATATTATTCATAGCATGTGCAATAATTGAATCAGATAATCTTCCTTCTCTACTATATGCTAATGCTAAAATAACACCTGAATATATGTAAGTAGGTAAGTTCCATAATTCGTTAATCATATCATCACCAGTTGCTGCGAAATCAAAATGTAAAAACGCAAATATCAATGCACTTACAATTAAAGCTAACCATTTATTTTTCTTATTTAAAAATCCAAAAACACAAAGTCTATAAGTTATTTCTTCTACAATTGGGGCACAGAAAACTGTAACAATAAACATTGGTATGTAATAATTATCTGCTAAAAGACGAATCATTGATTCATTAGCATTCACATCAGATGATCCTCTAAATAAATTAATAATAATTCCAATAAATGTACCACCTGCTATTAAAAGTGCTCCAAAAGCTAATCCATTAATCCAACTGTGTTTATTCTTAAAATCCTTAACAATATTTATTAAATCTTTTTTAAGTAATGACAATACGCATCCTATAGTAACAATAACGTATGAGAAAACTTGTACATTGATTGCATAAATTAAATAAGGACTTAACATTGAAGCATCGTAAGTTTCTCCAGCTAAATATTTATTAAGTTCAATAAGAGAATCGGCTAAATTGTATCCATGTTTTGTTAATATTGATGCGACAATAACACCCACAATAAACGATAAAACTTGCAAACCTGCAAAGCCTAATAAGAATATAGCTATATGTTTAACTATTGACATATTGTAATGCTTACATTCAAAATGATAAGAATTTTTATTAATAGTTTCTGTTGAATTCTCCATAATGACCTCCTAAGTTTGTTACTTAATTATATTTTATATAAATTATATATAATAACTTTTTTTTAGTAAATATTTTGTGTATAATTTTAATATAAAGAATAAATTCGATAATTCATTGGGGGCGATGTCAAATGTCGTTAAAATTAATTACTTTAATAGATTTTTCATTAGTCACAACAATTGCAAACATTATCTTTTTTGTCATTATAGGATTAACTTTGTTAGGTTCGTTACTAGCAATGCGAAAAGGTGTAATTCGAAATTCTTATAAATTAGTTTGGAATTGTGTTTTTATCATAATTGGAATATTTATAACAGCCGGTATTTCTGGAACAATTGGAAATATGGATATATCTAGTTTAAATATTTCTTTAAACATTGGTGAAAATGTTATTGTCGGAACAACAGTTCATGAAACCCTTACTAATATAGCAATGGCCATGGCAGGTGAAGATCCAAAAACTATTCAATATTGGTTACTTAATGAACCAACCATTATAGAATTATTTGAGCAAATGGTCTCAATGTTTATATCAATATTTATCTTCTTAATTTGGATGTTACTTGTTGTAACTATCTTTAAATTAATTGGTTTTATTTTATACAAGCTTCTTATTGGACCTTTATTTGAAAAAAGTAAATCAAAAAAACATAATGATGGTGAAGAGAAGAAAAAGAAGAAATCTCTACTTAATAAATTAGGAAGTTTAGGCATAGCTTTTGTTAATTCAATTATTGTTATATGTATGTTTATTTCACCTTTATCATCACTTTTAAATACTGTTGATAGGGTTGCTCAAGAACATAATAAAGAAGAAGGAACACCATTATCGGATGAAACTTATAATGGTTTGATGGAATTTATAAATGCATATGATAATAGTATTTTAGCTCAATCATTCTTTATTACAGCAGATAAAGATGGAAAAACAATTGATGC
Source organism: Bacilli bacterium (assembly GCA_034176765.1). Taxonomy (GTDB): domain Bacteria; phylum Bacillota_I; class Bacilli_A; order RFN20; family CAG-826; genus SUG2458. The sequence goes on from JAXFTN010000095.1 coordinate 4,297, forward strand.
TAAGATTGTTGATATGTTTGCTAATGGTGAAATAAATGGCGAAAAAATTTATTTCTATAATGAAGTAAATACAATTCTTGATATTGGTTTAACTCTTGTTGAACAAGGTGTTATGAATGGTGATGGAACATTAAATCAACTAGCTTTATTTAATAAAGATTTTGTTGGTTATATTTTAACAACACTAGGTGATTCTCAATTATTTACAAATTTGCTTTCTATTATTGGTAATATTGCTATTAATTATATGGATGCAATTGAAGTATTAGACAAGAATAAAATTGATTTAACTAGTGTTTCTTGGAGTGGAGAATTAAAAAATATTAAAGATATTTATTCTTGTTTATATGATTCTGGATTAATAACATCTTTAACTGATGGAACTTCTACGTTTGGTTTACCAGTTGAACCAGGAGAAGAAAGGAACGCATTAAGAAATGCTTTTAGTTTTATAGATAATTCAGATTTCTTAAAAAATATTGTACCAGCTTTGGTTCATAATTATGCTTCAAAGACAGATGAAGAAGGTAATCCTACTGGGTTAGGAGTTTACTTAACTTCTAAGTGGGATGATTATAAAACAATTAAATGGGGTGAAGAACTCTGCATTATTTATGATTTTGTCACTGGTCTTTATGATGTTGCTGGAATTAATATGAATGACATGTTATTTAGTTCAAAAAGTGAAGAGTCTGAAACACCAAGTGAGAAAAAGATGATTAATAACGGAATTAAATATGCTGAAGAAGATTCCTCTAAATCAAATAGTATTTTAGATGAGTTATTGAAAGGTGATCATTTTACTGATGTTATTTCACTATTTACTGGTATTAATGCTGATGGATCAGATTATAATAGAGCATCTTCTTTACTAGATAGTAATATTATTTATTGTTCATTTGATAAATTAATGAATCAAGTTTATTCATTATTATCTACTATGAAAGAAGGAGCATTAACATCAAGTGATAAAGAAGAATTTGATAATTCAGTTCATTCCTTATCTACTAAAAATGCCGTTAAAGAAGAATTTAATTCTATTTTATATGCTACAAAATATCTTGCTGTTGATAGTGGTTTAATTGGTGGTTCCCTAGATTTAGAAAATCCTACTCAAAAAGAAGCTATCTCGCAAAGTGGTAAATATATAGATAAATCAAAAATTCTATCGACTGTTATCCCTTCTTTATTAGAAAGTTTGACATCTTCTTTGGATTTCGGTAGTCAAATGCCAATTACGGGTTCTGATTTAAATTTTAGAGGTATTAAATTTGGTATAGAATTACCAAAATTAATTAATTGTTATTCTGATATTTTATCATTAAGTAGTTCATTGAGTGGAAGTTCAGCAAATGAAATTATATCAAACATTGATGTAGCAAAACTTTCTAATGTACTTAAAACATTCAAAGATTCTAAGATTTTGAATCCAGCTGTTGCTTCTAGTGAAAAATGCAATTTCTATAAAGTTTTAGATGTTATTTTTGATAATGATCAACTTGATGGTATTGGTTTCTATCCAGGTGAAAAGAAACCTGATTATAATAGTGTTACAAATTGGGATTCTGAAATTGATGGAATAGCAAATATTTTTGGCACTATTCAAAAACAAGATTTAGTTGGTATGATTGTTACTACTAATTCCCTTAATTCATTTGATGGATCAAAGATTGAAATATTACTTGGTACAATTGATGGTTCTAAGATTATTTCAAAAACATTTGGATCTGTATTAGATAAAGCTTTAGGTTCAATTGTAGATGGTCACACATATGTTTCATTTAATTTTGTAGAGTCATGGGCTGAAGAAGGTAAGAATTTAAATAATATTATTACTACTTTTAAAACAAATTTCGCTGGAGAATTAAATAATGTTGATTGGCTAAATAGTGATACTACTAAAGTTTCTAGTTTACTAAAAGCATTACGCTCATCACAAATGTTTGGTAGTGAACAAGCTTTTGGTCTTTACTTACACGATTTATTACAAAAAGTAAGTGCTCTTGAAACATATATGAGAGATTATGGAGAACCAGCAGATACTGCATATCAAATGTCGAAAACAGATTTTACTAATACAAATTGGAAAGATGATATTAGTGGAGAAAATGAGATTGAAGCTATTTGTGGAATAATTAAAGCTATTCAAGGATTAACTGGTGGATTAGATAGTATTACTAATGGTTCCTTCAATTCAACACAAATGGAGACATTAATCAATGCTTTATGCAACTCTACTTCGTTTAAAACTATTACAATTAATGCAGTTGATAAGGCTATCAAAGGTAGCTCATCACCAATTTCGATTGAAGGCGTATCATTATCAAAAGCTAATACTAAATTCTTAACT
>JAXFTN010000096.1:0-2288 GCA_034176765.1 Bacilli bacterium
TTGAATCTATTGCAAGATCTCCTTCTTTTAAGATATTTAAATCTTTAGCAATAGCTTTAGCAGTTAATATATGATCACCTGTTATCATAACTGTTTTAATTCCAGCTTTCGTAGCAACTTGAATAGCATCTTTAACTTCAATTCTAGCTGGATCAATCATACCAACCATACCTAAGAAAGTAATATCTTTTTCTAAGTCCTCTTCTTTAGGTAAGGTATCAAAAACTTTAATACCAAGAGATAAAACACGAAGTGCTTCATCTGCCATATAACCATTGTAAGTAATAGCTAATAATAAATCATCTATCTTATTATTAGAAATATAAATTAATTTATCAGTAGCACCTTTAGTTATAGCAATATATTTATCTTTATCCTTAATGACTGTCGTCATAAGTTTTCTATCACTATCAAAAGGTAAATCTAATACTCTTTTATATTTTTTAATTGAACTACCATATTTATTATTTAAATCTAATAATGCTAATTCAGTTGGATCACCAATTCTAATTTCTTTCCCTTCAACATTATCAATATAAGCGTCACAACAAATAGCAAAGTATTTAATTAAATCTTTATCTTCCTTAGTTAATTTATCTAATGTTTTTAATTCTTTATTAAATAATTTAACAACAGTCATCTTGTTTTGAGTTAATGTTCCTGTTTTATCTGAACATATAACTGTACAAGAACCTAATGTTTCAACAGCCGGAAGTTTTTTAATAATTGCATTTTGTTTACTTAACTTTGTAACACCAATTGATAAGACAATTGTAACAACTGTTGCTAAACCTTCAGGAATTGCAGCAACAGCTAAAGCCACAGCTGTAATAAAAGCTTCACTAAAATGATTAACATCCCAAGAAGCTGCAATCATTTCTAAAACAAAAACAAGTGCACAAATAATTAAAGACATTAACCCGATAATTTTACCAACTTTACTTAATTTATGTTGTAAAGGTGTAAGTTCATTAGTTTGTTCATTTAATAACTTAGCTATCTTACCAATCTCAGTATGCATACCTACATTAGTAATAATAGCTTTAGCTTTTCCATTAGTAATAGAAGTTGAAGAAAATAATGAGTTTTTCATATCACCAATTGCTATATCTTCACTTTCAATATATTCGTTATTTTTAGTAACTGCCACTGATTCACCAGTTAAAGAAGCTTCTTCAACCATTAAGTTACTACATTCAATAATTCGTGCATCAGCTGGGACTACATCACCTGCTTCAACTAAAATAATATCACCTACAACTAAATCTTCTGTATTTATAGTTTGAGCAATATCATCTCTAATAACTTTACAAGTTAAAGCAGACATCTTCTTTAATGATTCTAAGCTCTTTTCTGCCTTATTTTCTTGGTAGATTCCTAAAATGGCATTTAACATTACAACGATTAAAATAATTAATGATTCTACCCATTCATGATAATCAACAACTACTGAGACAATAGCTGCAATTAAAAGAATAATAATTAAAGGATCTTTAAATTGTAATAAAAATCTTACAAACCATGACTTCTTTTTCTTAGCTTCTAAAACATTGCTACCATACTTTTCTTTATTAATAGCAACTTGTTCACTACTTAATCCTTTCTTTAAATCAGTACCAAATTCTTCTTTAAGTTCATTTAATTTCTTTTGCATTATTTCACCCTCCATTAACAAAAAAATAGACCTTTACTTCTTACGAATAAAGGTCTTGCACATCTAACTTTAGATTGTTATGTCCGAGATATTTAAATATCTGTGGTGACGAACATAACATTAAGCTACTCCCCTTTAAGGACTATATATAGTATATCAAAATTTATCTAAAAAAGAATAGTTTATTATTTTTTTAAATTTTATATCAAAAATTAAAATAATATCATTTTAAAAAAATGTTCATCGTTATTGCATCAAATCATTTAAAATCTATATGGATCTCTTAGTTTTCCAAAACTTAATCTAACAAGTTCTATTGATATTATATTTTCTTTTTTAATACCTTGGAATAATAAATAATCTCTTTTAATCATATTCGTCTCCAACTGAATATTTTTGCAATATTTGCATTTTTCTTCACTAATAAAGATTAATTAATATATACACCATTGTTAGCCAACGGCAAAATTGACCTAAATCAAATCTCAAATACATAAGTAATAAATCTATTGTTAAGAGTTTGAAACGAAAAACATAAATTCTTCTATTCGAAATAATAGTTATTAGGAAAACAAAATCCATAACGGGCTTGATAATTCCATCAATCCTATTAGGGATTTTCTTGTTATTTTAA
>JAXFTN010000097.1:0-8456 GCA_034176765.1 Bacilli bacterium
ATCCTCACGTTACTATTCGCCTGAATTATGTAGATGGATTTCGCCAGATTCAATCGAATATTTAGATCCTGAAAGCATCAATGGATTAAACTTATACGCGTACTGTGGAAATAATCCAGTCAATCAATACGATCCTACAGGACATTTTGCCTTAACTGCTACTGCGTTGGTATGGATAGCGTTCGGTGTTTCTGCATGTGTTGGAGCTACAGCTAGTGTCATAAGCCAAGGAATTGAAACTGATTGGCAAAATATTAATGTATTACAAGTTATTTGGGATGCTGGAATTGCTGGAATTGGTGGGGCTTTATCAATGTCACCACTCGGATGGGGAGCAATGATTGCAGCAAACACTGCATTAGGATTTGTAGGTTCTGTTGGCGTGCATTTAATTAAAGGGCATGATTTATTTGGAGCAAACGCTGGTGAATACTGGACAGATATTGGTATTAGCACACTTATTGGATTAGGCATTGGTTTAATTGGTGGGCCAGGCGCTCAGCGTGGAATGAATTTAAATGCTTTACAACAAAACTTTGTATCTGCATATGATGATATGGTAGCAACTGGTGCTAAAGTAGCTTCTGGTTACTATAAAACCGCTGGCATGGCAGCTATTCATATGAATAAAGCAACTGCTAGATGTGGTGCCGCATTCTTAATGTATAGTAGTTCGTATTCTAAGATGTTAAGTTCTATTACTTGGTCTATTTATAAATCAAGTGTTGTGACATTAGGTACATCTTGGAGAACGGCTGTAATGTAACAACATTTCAAGGAGGGAAATAATGACTAGTCTTGTAAGTTCTTTAGTTTATTTATCATTGTTTATATTATGTTTAATTATTGAAATCAAAAGGAATAATAAATGGAACAGTATTGTTGATCCAAAGTCGAGATTTGATGGTAAAGGTATTACCACTATCTATTGTATATCATTTATTTTTATGACCTTCTTTATGATAATTAATTTAATTATCGGTGAGAGTGTTGAATTATGTGTTGGTATTACTTTATCTGCTTTGGTAATGTTATTACTTGCTTTCTTTTCATCTAGAATCAGCATAGTAATTACTAATGATGAAATAATAAAAAAAAGTTTCTTTGGTAAAACAATTATTAAAACAAGAGAAATAAGAAGTATAGAAGAAGGTTACTTTATCAAGATAAAATCAAAAAATGAGTTAATTCAACTTGAAACAAAATTTTATGATTCAGGCATAGTAAAAGTAAAAAATCGCTTGAGCAAAATAAGCATTAATAAAAATAAATAGCAAATTACTTTCACAAGTAAAAAACTAGGTGGGTTTACCTTCGGGTAGATTCACCTTTTCATTTAAGCTATATCAATAGCTTATTTAAAATAATGAGCCTCTATATTGTATTGGACATGCACTTACTATAAATACTAGTTATCTTGGAAAAATTGCATGTTTACTTTTAAGTAATAATTTTTATTTAAGTGCAGAAAGACATGAAAGATTTAGACGTAATACTACAAATATAATATTAAATAATGTTATTGATGATTGCGTTGTTGATAGATCTTATTCATTAATTCCATCATTTAGTACGACTACAAAGAGCAATTTCAATATCATTCCATTGCATACGTCTTTTAAATCAATAGATAATATTGATCCAGTTGTTTTTGAAAATTGTTATTCAGTTTTTGAATCATTGCAAAGATATAACTTTGTCTATGATAATGACATAAAATCATATGCATACTATGCAAGAGGTAACGATTTAAAATATCATATCAATATGCAAAATCAAGGTACTATTGCTATGAAGTTTAAGACACAGAATATAGATGATAATAGAACATTATTTCAATTTTCCAATAAGATATCTTTATATATTTCAAAGACAAATCGATTGTTTATTAAATGCTATAATACAACACATAATACATTATTATCTATTAGTGAAAATGAATGGCACAATATTGCATGTTCTATTAAAAATATATCTATTAATTCTACTAATTATATTAAATTTAAGATTGTTTTAGATGGAGTAGAATATATACAAAATATTGAAACTGATAATATAATTAGTTTCCGTGATATTACTGTAGGTAGATTAGATGAAGGTGAAACTTATTGTGATGATGTATCATTATTCACGATTGAGAAGTATGATGATCTTAGTGGTTTTATTGAATATTTATGTTTATCTAACTCATATATTGAGAATCAAGAAATTAATCAATTATTTAATGAAATAAATGGAGTAAAACATATTTCAGGATTTGATGATTATGGTCGATTAAGAAATGGATTGATTAGTTATAATAAACACACTTTGAAAAAAGGATTAGATTATTCAAGCACAACTGTTGTGAATAAAGCTGTGACAAGTAATGAAATATCAAAAGAGACAATAACTTTTGATAATGCTCTAATTACTGAAAGAACATATTCATATGATGTAAATGGAATGTTATCTTCAATAAATGATAATATATTTGGAAGACATACATATGCATATAATCAATTAGGTTATTTGACTTTAGATAGAACTATTGACAGTAATGGTAATATTATATCCAATACTACATATTCTTATGATTTAAACGGTAATATTTTAACTAATGGAAATAATCAATACGCTTATGATTCTACAATTAAAGATAGAATTATATCTATTAATGGATCACCTATTACTTACGATAATGCTTCATCATTAAAAATTAAATCATGTTTAGGTTTAAATTTTGACTATGAAGGAAATCGTTTAGTAGGTGTTAACAATACAAATACAAATATTTCCTTAACATTTAAATATAATGAAATTGGTTTAAGAACAAAGAAGATTTTATCTAATGGAAATATTACAAACTATTATTATAGTGATGATAGATTGGCTTCTGAAATTAATAATAGTTATCGTTTAGACTTCTTATATGATGAAAATAATATGTTAATAGGATTTACCTATTCTAATACAAATTACTTCTATTTACGTGATGTATTCCAAAACATCTTGGGCATTATTGATACTAATGGTAATGTTGTAGTAAAATATAAATATGATGCATATGGTAAATTGTTAAGTACTACTGGTAGTCTAGCAAATACTATAGGTATCTATAATCCATTTAGATATAAAGGATATTATTATGATGTTGAAACTGGCCTGTTCATGATGGGACACAGATACTACAGTCCAGAATTATGTAGATTCATTCAGCCTGATGATATTGAATACTTAGATCCAAGTTCAATTAATGGACTTAACTTATATTGCTACTGCCACAACAATCCGATTATGTATGTGGATCCTACAGGGCATTTTGCGATATTGGTATTTCTAGGAATTGTTGCAATATCGGCTATTGCTGGTGCCGTTGATGGTGGAGTGACAGCTGCAATGTCTGGTCAAGACTTCTGGAAAGGATTTGCAGCAGGAGCGATTGGTGGGGCAGTTGGCGGTACAATCAATTATTTCTTGCCTGGAGCGGGTAATTTGTTGGGGAGAGCAGCTAGTACGATGATTTATGATATAACAAATGAAATATTCCAAACAGGAAAATTTGATATTAATAATTTAGACTTATATGTAGCTGATACTTTTATGGATGTGGTTTTATCAATGTTATATTTGGATAAGGTTCGCAGTATAGCTAATCCATTCATTAGTGCAGCTTTAGGTGGAACGTTAGATGCTGTCGTAGATATAATTCAAACGCCATTATTTTTTACGCCACAAGCACAAGAAAGAATCAAAGGTATGAATTCTAGAAATACAAGTTTTAATAGTATGTATATTAACAAATGTATTTATGCATATTAGTAAATCAAGGAGGTAATAATAATGTATGAATTAATAGATAAAGAATTGAAAAAATATTATATTGATGGACATAAATATATGTTCTTAGTTTGTTTATGTGTATCACTAATATTAAGTGTCTTATCTATATTTTATACTGTAACATTAGTACTTTCAGTAATATTTGCAATTATAGCATTAATATTCTGCATATCTTGGAATTTGAATAAGAAAATCTATGGAAAAAAACTTTTATATACTAATGATACTATAAAAATTTATAATTATAAAAATATTAAAATTGATGAATTTAAATTAAATACATTAAAAAAGAATTATTTAAATGTAGCTTTTAATTATTATCCTAAATTTATTTTTAAAAGGTGTTTAGTTTTATCTATAGACTTTGACCCTTATGATAAAATGGAGTATCGTTCGTTCTGGAACAATTCGAAAATTGTAATTATACAAAATTCAGAGTTGATTGTTCACATTAATAAACTTATTGATTTTTAGAAAGAGCATAAGGAGAATATTATTTTATAATATTTCTCCAAGTGCTTTATTATGCAAATTGGATACCAATTTCACTACCAACACATTATAATATGGTTATTAAGAGGATACTCGTAATAGACCTATCGAAACTCAGTTATACTATTGCAACTCTAGATATTATTCGCCTGAACTTTGTAGGTGGATTTGTAGAGGGAGCATTAAGTGTTGTACTAACATCTGGATTGGCTGCTAGTTTAGCCGCTACTGGTGTCTCAAAGTTAGTAAGTATGAATTTACAAAACGCAACCGGAGATGCAAATTACTCAACTTGGGATATTGCTAAGGATGTAGGGCTTTCAATGCTTGTAACCACTGTCACTTATCGTCCAACTTATGAAATTGGAAACAAACTTAGCGACAACAATTATTTTAAAACATATTCTGATTTGCCATATTTGCTTGGGCATGGTTTAACAAAGGGTGTAGAAAAAGGGGTTGTAAATCAGTTTATGTATCAATATGCTGTTATGACAATGAATATGGGCTTAATTGCATCTTTCGGTGATTATGTTGTCGACTACAAGTGGAAAAACAGACTGTTAGGAGCGTACTAAAATGAAAAAATACATTATTCCATTAGGTTCTATAATCAAATATGTTATTGCACTATTTTTATTGATTATAGCTGCAGTAGATATTATGTTATGGAAAACTATATTTGTATCTATTGTAATGATTGTTTTATCTGTTTTCTTTATACTGTTTGGTTTGAAAATAATAATACTAAAGGATAATAGCATTTATGTTAGTTCTGACTTCTTGCTTGGTTGGTATAAGGTTCAATATCAAGAAGAAATATTATTAGATAATCTTTCTTTTGTTGAAATTAAACAAAGGGATTATACATATTCATCTAGAGGAAAAGAAAAGACCGGTAGAGGAATAGAAACAAGAATAGTTGGAAATAAATTTATTGAATTTAATTACAGTAATAATTCGATTAAAAGAATTTATTGTTTGGATTTATCAAAGAAACAAATTAATAGGATCATGGAATTTTGTAAACAAAAAAATATAGAATGTAAATAAAAAATAGCAAATTACTTTCACAAGCAAAACTAGGTAAGTTTACTCTATTGGTAGGCTTACCTTTTTATTTAATCTATATTAATAAATTATTTAATAGAAAAATGGTATCAAAAATCTTTGAATGAGATTATTAAAATTTACAATTAATGAAATTGCAATTTGAAATATGAACAAAATATTAGATGTGTAATGCGAAAATTAATAAGTGTCGTTAATTCTACAACAAAAGTCACATCTTAATATGTATATGAAGTAAATGATAACTTGTTTGTTCGCCTTTATAATAAGGAAACATATTATTTATATAAGAGATATTCATTAGTATATTTAATATTATATACATAACATAAGTAATTTATGGTAAAGATATGAGTTAAGTACCAAAAACTTTATTTTTTTAATACTGTCACTATGTAAGCAATGTATGAAGCGCTTTTTTTAAGAAATTTACTTCTTTTTAACACATTAGAAAAATACAAATTTAAAAAGCAAACAACACATTATTGTTTGCTTTTGTTTACATTATAGATTTATCGATGTTACTTCAACAAAATCATAATCTTTACGATATTGATTTATTTTTCTTTTTACTAAACGCATATTAGTTACTAAAGCAAAAACTGTCGAACCACTTCCTGTCATACCGACAATCTCAAATCCATCATCTAATAATCTTTGCTTTACGTTTTTAATTTCAGGAACAAGAGAAGTAGCAGCTTCTTCTAAGTCATTACCAATATATTGTTTTAAATTTTTTATATCATCATTAGTAATACATTCAATAACTTTGTCTATATTTGCTTTTCCCCAATGATCAGGTTCTGAAGCTTTAAATACAGAAGTTGTTGAGCAACCTTGTTTTGGTTTAACAAGTAATATATCATACTTTTTCTTTATATTTATTGGAGTAATAAACTCTCCTATGCCATTTACACGAGCAGGTTTATTAATTAAAAAATAAGGAACATCAGCTCCAATTTCTAATGCTATTTTGAATAATTCTTCAGTAGTAGTTTTTATATTTAATAATTTAACAACAGCGTTCATAACAGCAGCAGCGTTACTACTTCCTCCACCTAAACCAGCAGAAGCAGGAATAACTTTATGAATATGAATACGGAATTGTTGAGTAAACTTAAAACGCTCTCTCATTTTCTTTAAAGCAATGCAAGCTAGATTGTAATCATTTGTAGATAAACTTGAATCATCACATGTAATAAATGAATCATCACCTTTAAAAGGCAAAATAGAAATATCTATTGTATCATGCAATTTAAGTGGAATATTGACCATATCAAGATTATGATATAGATCGACTCTTCTTTCTACAACGTTTAATGCTAAATTGATTTTTGCATTTGCTTCAATAAGCATACAACCTAACCTCCTATATAAATTCTACGTGCAAACCCCTTGGTTTGTATTCCTCCGAGACTTTTTGTAATTGTCTTTTTAACTAAATCTTCTGGTTGATTATATTCATCAACTAATGCTAAGGCTAAATTAATAGCGATAATAACAGGATCTAAAAGGTGAATATTTTCTCTTTTAGGTGAAGAAGCAAAGTTAGCTCCTGCACTAATAAGTGCTTCAAAATTGCTTTGGCAAGCACCAGCAATAATAGCTAATCCATCTTTATTACTTTGATAAGTTCTTGCTATATTAATAGCATCAATAAAATATTTACTTGTTCGATAAGATCCTAGATTCTTAATTTCTTTACCATCATAAGCATCATGACCTGTAATAACAAGGATATCTGGATGGTGTTCATTTAGTAAATTCTTTAATGAAATTCCTACATTTTGTTCTCTTATAAAATAACCAACACAAGATACGTTAGCTTTTTTATAATATTCCATAGCTTTATTAAGGTAATATTCATCTCCGTCGATATGAAGAATTTTACCATTAATTTGCCCACTCTCTTTTTTAAAAGCAAATGAAGGAATGTTTTTTAAAGAATCATCTACTTCAACACGTGTTAAGTCTGATAACTCTGCATCCGCGAATAATCTTATCACTTCTCCTTTAAGATAAGCAATATTATTTTCAATTTTTGTTATTTTAAATACAATATCATTCCCATATTTATGTCTAGTAACTAAATCATTAACTCTCATACATATAGTAATATGATAAAGTTATTATTTTGATAGTGCGTTTGCTATATCTATATAATTTTTTAATGATAAATTCTCTGGCCTTTTTAATTCATCAATATGACAAGTTTTTAAAATTTCTTGGGCTTTCATTTTATCTTTAACAACCGTAGTCAAATTATTTAAAATAGTTTTTCTTCTCATTAAAAATAATTGTGATATTAATTTATATAATCTAATAATTTCCTCTTTATTTATGCCTTCTTTAAATTCAATCTCAAAAACTAATGAATCTACATGAGGCACTGGGTAAAAATTATTTCGCGAAACATCCATTACTTTACTAATAATTCCAACACTATCAATTAAAATAGATAGTGGTCCATAATCTTTTTCATTAACTTTAGCTGTTAAACGAGGTAAAACTTCTTTTTGAATCATGAAGACACATTTTTTAATATTAGCTTTAGATAATAAAATTTTTTCAATCAGAGGAGTAGTAATGTAGTAAGGCAAATTGCCAATCACTTTTATTTCCCCTTCTATATTTTCTAGATCAACTTTTAAAAAATCTTGGTTAATTACTTTAACATTTCTTTTATTACTAAAAACTTTATTTAAATGATTTACCATATCTTCATCGATGTCATATAAATAAACATCATTTTCATATAAAGATAAATGATATGATAAGGCTCCAAGTCCTGGACCAATTTCTAATATAGTATCATTTTCTTTAATATCAAGTGCGCTAACGATTTTTTTACTGATATCATCATTAACTAAAAAATTTTGACCAAAATTTTTCTTGGCATATAATGATAATTCATTTAATTTATTGATAACATATTCTTTATTCGCAATCATTTTTTGTTATCCTTTCAAGAACTTCTTGTAATATCTTTTTATTAACTTGAAGAGCATTTAATCTTTTTAAAAATGTTTTATTAGTCGAACAAAAACCAAGATGTAAATGTTCACAAACCT
>JAXFTN010000098.1:0-2322 GCA_034176765.1 Bacilli bacterium
GTCCACATATCTTCATTAATCTTTGCAATTCTTGTAAGATCTCTAAAAGAGTCACCAGTATATTCTACAAGATGCGATGATGCTTTACTTGTCATTAAAGAAACTGCAATACAGTGAGTTAATTGAGATAAGAATGCAATCATTTCATCATGCTCATCAATAGATAAAATAGATATATTTTTAAATTCTAATAATGTTCCTAATTCTTTACAAAAATTAATACCCATCTTTGTATTTTTATTAGTAGGTGTAATGATAAAGTTAGCATTTTTGAATAAATCTTTATCACTATTTTCTACTCCATAAACTTCTCTACCAGCCATAGGATGAGAAGCAATAAACTCGACTCCTTCAGGTAATAAATCTTGAACAAATGGTACTATATTCCTTTTAACACCTGTAACATCTGTAATTATTGTTCCTTCTTTGATGTATGAACCGTATTTTAAAATCCATTCTTTAAAAACTTCTGGATATAAAGCAAAAATAATTACATCAAATGATTGAATATATTCTTTATTAACTTCTATCATACCGTGAGCAATATATTGATCTTTTAAGCCGAAATCTATAGATTCTTGATCTTTAGTTATGGCACCAACTTCAAAACCTAAAGAAGATAATTTTGCAGCATATGATCCACCAATAAGACCAAGACCAACAATTAATATTTTTTTCTTATTTAACAATTTCACTCACCTCAATTCCAATTTTTTTTAAGTCTTCAAAGAAATTTGGATAACTTTTTCTAATAGCTTCTGCTCCATCAATTTCTACCGGGAATAACGAAGATAACATTGAAAGAGACATTACAATTCGATGATCATTATGAGAATTAAATGGAACTTTTGATTCATTTAAATCACTCTCATAAATTCTTACCTCGTTATCTTTAATCTCTATATTTGCATTAACTTTGCGTAACTCTTCAACCATATCATCAACACGATTACTCTCTTTTAGAGTTAACCTATTAGTGCCTATAAAAGTTGCTCCTTTATTAATACAAGCAAAAGTAAATAATACAGGTCCCAAATCAATACATGAAGAGATATCAATTATAGCATTTTTTTCTTTTAATGTAGCAAAATGTTTACGATAAATTTTATCACCTTGTAAACTATTTTCATTTAAATTCAAGACATTAACATTACCATTTAAATAATTATAAACATCTAAAAAAGCAGCGTTTGAATAATCACCTTCAATGTTAAATTCTTTACATTTGTAAACTTGACTACCTTTAATAAATAAAGAATTACCTTCTTTTTTAATTTTAATGTTGTGCTTTTTTAAAACATCAAGTGTCATTTCAATATATGAAGAACTCTCAATTGGAGGAATAATATTTATAACACTATCTTCTTTTAATAAAGGAAGGGCAAATAGTAATCCTGAAATATATTGACTACTGATATTACCAGGAACATAAAATTCTCCTCCACGTAAAGAGCCACTTACGATAAATTTGTCATTAAATGTTTCTATTATAATATCTTGATTTTTAAATATTTCTTTATATACATCAATGCCTCTACTTAATAATTTTGCACTTCCTATAAAAGTTGATTTAGGATATTTAAGCAATGCAATAGGAATAAAAAAACGTAATGTGCTTCCACTTTCATGACAATTAAAGACTGGGTTTATAGTTATTTCCTTATTAGGAAAAATTGTTATGGAATCTTCTTTTACTTCATACTCAGCACCAAAAGTTTTAACACATTCTAAAGTAGCCAAAATATCATCACTTAAAGAAACATTATGTAATACATTTTTCTCATTAGATAATAAAGAAGCAATTATATAACGGTGTGAGTAACTTTTAGAAGGAGGTGCACTAATTGTTCCACAAGCTATTGATTTATTAATCTTTACTTTCATAGATAGTTGTCCTCCCATTTCTTAATAATTAAATTCACGTTTTCACTTTTAGTTTCAAGAGCTTCTATTTTAATATCACAAACATCATTATAAATAGGAGTCCTTTCTTCATATTTTTTCTTTAAAGATTCATAATCTGAAGTAAGTGGTCTTGATGGAGTGCTTTTTAAAAAAGATAAAGGTCTTTCAATATAAAATATCTTACCATTTTGTTTTAACAAAGAAACATTTTCTTTTCTTAAGATAGCTCCACCACCTGTAGATATAACTAATGAAGTTTCTTTGCTAACATCTTTAATCATTTCACTTTCAATATTTCTAAAAGCATCTTCACCATATTTTTCAAAGAAAGTAGAAATTTTCATATCTATTTTTTCTTCAATTAATGTATCTATATCAACAAATTTACGATTAAGTTGTTGAGCTACTAAGAGACCT
>JAXFTN010000099.1:0-2596 GCA_034176765.1 Bacilli bacterium
TAAATAAATATTTTATATCATTTAATGAGAAATATAATTACAATATTTCATTTGAAATTGATAAAAATTATTTAGATAAACTTAGCGATTTAGAGGCTATTATGGAAAATCATTCTCTAGAATTTTCAACAGTGTTGGATATTATTAATAATAAAAAATCTGTATCTTGATACAATTAGAATTGTGTAATTAATTATTTCTAAAGAAGATGAAATTTACAACTTATCTTTTGTGAAGAATGTGGTTTGTGCTATTTATTAAGACAATACTTGCGTTAAACTCGATATAAAAGATTTATGGCGTGTGGAACCAATTAATAGCAATAAGTTAAAACAAACGTAGAATTGGAGATTTCATGTTATATTTATTCAATGGAATAGGGCACAATCTATATTTGTATTATTACATGCTAAGAAAGAAAAATTGTGTATATGAATGTTGATAATTTAAAGTTTATGAATGCTTTTCTTGATAAATTGATGATTATTAAATTATCATATGATAAAATTATGACAATATAATTTACGGAGGAAACAATATGTCAGCAGTCACATTTTCAACACAAGATGGTAAAGCTTATTATTACAATAATATTTCTGATTTTTTAATTGACTCCTCAAATGATATTATTGCTGAATTAATAAAGCATTCTTTTGAATTGAATGTAGATCAGAGGGATGCTTGGGCTGATCAAATTAATGATTTAAAAGAAAAGTTATCTTCATGTGGTATGGATGGAGATATAATTTTTGAATATGATATTGTTAGATTAGGTAAGAGAATAGATGTAATTTTACTAATCAAGCATATGGTATTTTCTTTAGAATTTAAAAATGGAAAAAGTATTTATACTGCTGAAGATGCGAGACAAGCTGAAGATTATGCAATTGATATAAAAAACTTTCATAAAGAGTCGGAAAATTTATATGTTTGTCCTATTCTAATTGCTACTAAAGCAAAGAAAATTGATAATCAATCTATTGAATCATATGCTGATAAGCAAATTAAATTACAAAGAGAAAATTCTGAATCTTATATTGAAAAAGTGAAGCAAATATCTGCTTTCTATGGTGATTCAGATAAAATAGACTTTAATAAATGGTTTAATTCACCTTACTATCCAACTCCTTCTATTATTGAGGCTGCAATTCAAGCATATCACACTCATAATATTACTGAGATTGCTCATTCTGAAGCTGGTCAAGATGATATTGATGAATGTGAAAAAACTATTGATACAGCAATCAAGTATGCTAAAGACAATAATACAAAAGTTTTATGTGTTGTTACAGGTGTTCCAGGAGCTGGAAAAACTTTGGTTGGCCTAGATATAGTAACAAAATATTTAGATCATACAAATGGTGAATTGAGTGTTTATTTAAGTGGCAATGGTCCACTAGTTACTGTCTTAAGAGAAGCTTTAGTAAAAAGTGCAAGGGAATTCAATATTAATAAAAATATAAGCAGCAATGCAGTTAAAGCACTAATTCAAGGTAGTTTTGAGTTTAGAAAGTTTTATATGAGTATTAATGAAGCACCTGCAGAAAAAATACTAATTTTTGATGAAGCACAAAGAGTTTGGAATAAAGAAAAATTAAGAGATTGGACTTCAAAAAAAATGAAATCAACTCTAGATATTAGTGAGCCTCATTTTTTAGTAGATGTTATGAATAGACACAATGATTGGGCTGTAATTATTTGTCTTGTTGGTTTGGGTCAAGATATTTATAATGGCGAAGTGGGTATAAATGAATGGTTTAAAACTATTATCCAAGATTTTAAAGATTGGACTATTTTTTATTCATCAAAAATTTTTGATCAACTAGAAGATAAAAATATAGATCGTGAAATGATTGAAAAATTTCCTAATGCTATGGTTAATAATAGTCTTCATTTGAAAACATCTATTCGATCTTTTAGAGCTGAAAGTCAAAGCCTTTTTGTTGATTATTTACTTAATGATGAACCAGATAAAGCAAAAGAGGTATTATCTAAAATGTTTTCTAAATATCCTATTTATATAACTAGAGATGCTAAAAAAGCAAAGAAATGGGCAAAATCACAAGTCCGAGGATCACAAAGATGTGGAATAATTGCTTGTAGTTCGGCTCAAAGATTAAAACCTGAAGGTATATATGTTCCAACAGACATTGATGTTAAGAATTGGTTTTTAGCACCCCCTGATGATCTTCGTTCATCAAATATGATGGAGGTCGTTGCAAGCGAATTTAAGGTTCAAGGATTAGAAATAGATTGGGCTATGGTTTGCTGGGATGCAGATTTACGAAGGTCTGAAAAATATGGATGGGATTTTTATAATTTTAAAGGAACTAAATGGCTCCATAGAAATAAAGAGGATCAAAAAAGGTATTTATTAAATGCTTATCGTGTTTTGTTAACTCGTGCAAGACAAGGAATGGTAATTTTTGTTCCAGAAGGTGTAGATCCCTCAGAAGACAAAACTAGAGATTTCCATTATTATAATGACATTTATAATTACTTGTTGAGATGTGGCATAAAGGAACTAGAATAAAAAATATTTAGTTTGTGTCGCAATAATAATATATAATGATAAATGTAAATGAGGTATTATATG
>JAXFTN010000100.1:0-4799 GCA_034176765.1 Bacilli bacterium
TCTTGTTTTCGCACAATTTTAATTTCATTTTTTGTTGAATCAGGAGCTTCTTCAAAATATTCTTTATATTCACTTAAAATTTCTTTTTTTACAAGATTATCTTCAAGACCAAGATTTATACATTTTTTAAAAAAATGAGTAACAAGAAAAAATAAGCCAATGAATGATAAAACAATAAATAATATGACAATAATAGTAATAACTAAGGACATGCTCTTTAAACTTGAAGATGAACTTAAAATAATACCCATTAACTTACTTTCCTTTCTCGTATTTGTAATACTAAATTTTTTGACGTCTTAAAAGACAATGTGCTCATTGATTCATCATTTATAACAAAGCCAGTTAATCTATCATACAATTCATAACCTTTATTGTTATAATAAGCAACAATTTCTCTAAGTGTTACATAGCCATTTGCAGCACTTTCTTCATTTGACACTTCAATCAAGCCATTAACATCGAAATACATTTCTTCATCGTATTCTAAAGGTGCATTTCGATAAACATATAAAGCTATAAAATCAATATTTGAATAATTATCGAGGTCTGGATCAATAAAAATGTTATTATTTCTTGCTGATGAAATAATACTATTCTCCCCATATATAGCAATAAATGCATCGTGTTGACGATAAACATATACATTAATTACGTTTGGAGTTCTTACAGTATATCCATTGATAACCTGATTTACATAGTCTATTTTAATTGCCAATGAGTAAGTACCATAGCCAACGTTACGAGAACTAATATCACTTTTATTGATTACAAATAGATGATTATTTGATTTTAAATCATCAAACGAACTACCTATTGCGACATCATCTGTAATTGATGATATTTCATTCAATTTTGATAAATAATTGAAATTATTATAAAGGGAGTATGGACCTTCAAGTGGATCAGAATTATAGTCACCTATTTTATAATTCAAATTTAAACTAAATGTTGAATCTAATTCAATACCAAACACAGCTTTTGAAACACTACAATTTTCATTATAAGGCATATAAGTTCCATCAGGATCAAACTTAACATTATCAATAGAATAAACATTTGCATAGTTTGAATCTAATACAAATTTATATTCTTTTGCGTGATCAGATTCATATGATAAAGAGTTGGTTGGCCCTCCAATAAGTTTTGGTTCATATAATCTAGTAAAGTAAAAATTTACATTTATATAATATCGATTTTTACTAAAAACATTATTAAATCTAATAGAAAAAGCATTGCCAGATAAACAAACATATGGGTTATTTTCTAATAAACTCTCTATAAATGTTGACTCTTCATCAGTGAATTTTGCAGCATTCAAACTTGCTTCTGTCTCACTATTATAGTCTTTGGTTTTTGTAACTTTAACAAAAGAGAAAACTGAATATTTACCATTACCAGCACCATTAGAAGTTAATCTAGAAAGCATTTCATCATTTTCATTTATATAATTATTATTATAATTATTACCATAAGTAATATCAGTCCATTGTCCCCAGCTACCAAATGCACCTGAATTATATTGAGAATATTTGAACTCTAAATGTGTTATGTTATCTAAATCTAATGGAGACAAATAATAACAAGTAATGTCAGTATTAAATTGAGCATCTAAACTACTATTTAATGATGCACCTTCATTCATAAAATATTGATTAAATATAGAATAATCTGCGCTTCCATCACCATTAATATCAGGGTTATTTTCATCTTCATACGCATAATATTCAACACGAATTGGATTGTTCTTCGAAGATGAATTAACGATACATTTACCAGTTGTATAAATTGGATACAAATATAAATCATAATTATTATCATCAGTATTTAAATCGGTTCCATAAAGATTATTTCCTTCTGCGTCTTTAAAACGGTTAATAAATAATTCAATACTCGATCCATATGTCATTAAATTAACTGGTGAAGAACCACTAAATGGGAAATTACCTGTAACAGTATTATTTTTCAAACCAGTATAGTTACCAATATTATTTGTTAATGCCCATCCATTAAAGACAATGTTATATCCTTCTCTATTACTATCCTTTAATGTTGTTTTAGGTTCACCAATACTTAAAACATCACTAGCGTATAAAACACTAACATCTTTAATCACTTTATAATATGATCCATCATCAAAAGAACCATAGTTTATACTATCAGTATTTGCTTTATAATAAATATTTTCGGGTCCATTATTAGATGAATTTCTACCTGGAGTAAAATCACTTTGTGCGAAAAAATAAACATTAAATTTTTTAATGTATGTATCTGGGTCTCCTTCTTCACCTAATTCATAGTTGTCACGAATGTCATCGAATTTAACATTAACATCATTATCATTAATAGAAGAATTTTCTTTATTAAAAACAAAAACAGCAGATCCACTACCAATAATCAAAGTTAATGCAAGAGGTAATAATAAAAATGCTCTTTTCATATATTTACCTCCTCTATTTCAACATTAAATCTAAATGAAACAGTACCCAAATAACCATCATTCTTATAAGAATCATTGATTGAATTTATCATTTGAGCATATTGAGTAGATGTTTTTGGGTCCATCCCATCTTTATATGCAAAAGTTGGAGTTATTGAAATAGAAATTAAGCCCTTTGAACTAGTATCTAAATATTCAGATAAAAAAGTATACGAAAAATCGCCATTATCAGTAACTGATGATGGTCCTGTAACTTTTATATAACTGTCAAGAGCACTATTTTCTATTGCAATAACACCAATTATTTTGGCTTTACAATTATCAGGTAAATTGTAATTTGAATAGTTTAATGATATTGAAGGTGTAAAATATACACCACTATCACTATAAGAATAAGAAGAATCTCTTTGCTCAAGAATTATATTGTAATTCTCATATCCAGTTGGATATATAATTTCAAGATTTCCACTTTCAGCATATGTTTCAATTGTTGCACTCGAGGAATGAATTTGGTCGGATATGCTTGTATTCAAATCTAAAAACCACAAAGAATAACCTGTCCCAATAATTGTGTTAAAGCAAAGAAAAGTGGCTGCTAAAATAACAAACCTACTTTTCTTAACCATAACTTTTAATTTCCTTAATTAAGCTCCAGCAAATACTGCAGTAACTTCAACAGTAATTGTTAATGAAAGTTCTTCACCAAGTTCAGAACACATTGTTAAATATTCAGCTTTAGTTGTAGGTTTAGCACCTTCAACATATTGTAAAGCTAGATCTACTTTTTTACTTCCTTCAGTGACTGTGAATTCTCCAGATTTTTGAACTAACTCAACATAAGTAGTTAAATTTGATGAGCTTTCTGAAATAGAAGCAGTCCATGTATATTTTTCAACTTCTAATCCACCCATTAAAGCAAAGTCAGAATCTTCAGTAAATGTGAAACTAGCTTCTCCTGAAATAACGATACCATCTTGAGCACCTGTTCCTTGGTCTAAAGCAAATGTAAATGTAGAACCAGCAACAGTACCAATTTGAACATCTCCTAATGCTTCAATGGAGCCAGTGTTTGTAGCGCTATGAGATATAGTTGAACCGCTTTCTGAAAAATACCAAGCACTAAAACCTGTTCCAGCAATTAATGCAAAACCAAGTACAGGAACCATTAAACCTAATAAATTTCTTTTCATTTTAATACTCTCCTTTGTCATTAAAATTTTCACTAAATAATTCAAAATAATTTTGAGTGCATAAAAATTTAACATTATTTAGTATATTAAATTTAATACTGTAGTTATTAAAAATCAATATTTTTTTGAGAAATTTTATCGATAAATGTCAATTTATTTATCAAATGCTTATTTTTTGTCGTTTTTGAAGTTATTATCTATAACAGAAACTAATTTTCTATCATTAACGTGTGTATATATTTGAGTTGTGTTTATACTTTCATGACCTAATAAATTTTTAACTGCAATAAGAGGTGCTCCATTTTCTAATAAATGGGTTGCAAAACTATGTCTTAATGTATGTGGTGAGATATTTTTATTTATATTTGCTTTTATCGAATAATACTTAATAATTTTAAAGAAATATTGCCTAGTTAATGGTAGACCATTTTTATTTATAAATACATTTTTTGAATTATTTAATTTTGAGTTATATGATAATAATTCAAAATATTTATTAAGATATTCTAAAGCAATTTCTCCAATTGGGATAATTCTTTCTTTATTACCTTTTCCAATAATACGTATAAAACTATTCTTGATGTTAATATCCTTCTTTTTTAATGAGATTAATTCAGAAACTCTTAGGCCACATGAATACATTATTTCTAACATTGTTTTATCTCTTAATCCTTTAAAGGTATTAATATCAGGAATACTCAATAATTTATCAACTTCTTCAATTGTTAAATAGTTGGGTAATTTAATTCCTATTTTAGGAGTTTTTATTTCAGGAACTATAAAAGTAATAACTTCTCTTTTTTGTAAAAATAAATAAAAATTTCTTATTGTAGAAACTCTTCTTTTTATTGTTGCACTACTTATTCTATTAATACTTTGGTTCTTTATAAAATCATATATAAATTCAATTTTAAGCTTATGTAAATTATTATTTTCTAATTTATCCTTTATATCATTATAAAAAATAGTTAAATCATATTTGTAACTTTCAATACTAGATAATGTTAAACCTTTTTCAATAATTAAGAAATCTAAAAATTCAACTACTCCTTCTTGAAAAGTCATTAATTTTTCCTTGTATTATAAAATTACTCAAGAAATCGAATAAGTTTATAATTTTTCCTTTCTTTGAGAACTTAGTAATTAATTATACTATCTGGCCAGATGGT
>JAXFTN010000101.1:0-13698 GCA_034176765.1 Bacilli bacterium
AAGGAAAATATTAAAAAGAATGTTAATAAGAAAAACAATGGTTCATTACAAATTGCAGACATCATTTATAATGAAATTATTTCTAAAAGGTAACCTTTATGAAAAAAAGAAAAGTTTTTTATTATAGTAAAGATATGCAAGATGATTTTGGTGGGGTTGGAGTTAACCATAAGCCATTAAAAAAAGGTTTTGTATATATACATAAAAATGTTTTTTATAGATTTTGTAGTTGGTTTCTCTTTTATTTATTAGCTAAACCAATATTAACTATTTATTCACGCCTATTTATGGGTGTTAAAGTAGAAGGAAAGAAAAATTTAAAAGGGCTAATGAAGAGTAAAGAAGGTTTTCTTATCTATTCTAATCACGTACATTTATTAGATGCATTCTTACTTCATATATATGTTGGCTTTCCTAAAAGGACATATATTATTTCGCATAGTGATCCAATAAATATACCTGTAGTCGGTAAATTAGTAATGCTTTTAGGATGTTTACCTTTACCAACTGATTTACATGATTATCGTAATTTTGAAAATGCGATTAAGCAAAGATTAGATGAAGGTAGTTGTATAGCAATTTATCCAGAAGGAACTGTATGGCCTTATTATGCAAATGGAACGCGACCTATGAAAAAAACTTCATTCAAATATGCAGCTAGTAATAATAAACCAATAGTTGTTGTATCTGAAACTTTTAAAAAACGTAAAGTTTTTAAAAATGCTAAACCTCGTATGGTTATTAAAATTTCAACTCCTATCTATCCAGAAGAACAATTATCAATAAATGAAAATACGGAGAATTTATATAATAAAGCAATGGAAATATGGAACAATACATTGCTAGATGAAAGCAATTATTCTTATTATGAATATAAGTTAAAAGAAGATAATGAAGTAAAAGAAAAGTAAGCCGAACGGCTTACTTTTCTAGTTATTCTTCTTTATTTATTTCTGGAGATGTTTTTTTAGTTCTTGGTTTTCTTGAAGTTGCCTTATTAGCTTCTTCAGGAATAACTTCTACAGGTTGAGGATTTTTCCTTTGATCAATCTCTAATAACATTTTTTCATACATTTCTTCATCAATAATGTATTTTTTCTTAATTAAAATGTATT
The DNA here is from genome assembly GCA_034176765.1 of Bacilli bacterium. Lineage (GTDB taxonomy): Bacteria > Bacillota_I > Bacilli_A > RFN20 > CAG-826 > SUG2458. The sequence goes on from JAXFTN010000101.1 coordinate 1,116, forward strand.
GAAGTATATATAGAATAACAGGGATTACACACATACCTGCTGTTAATCCTAACATTTGCCATGGAGTAACAGTAGATAATATAGCATTTGCTTGTTCAGTAATATCAGCCATTTCACCGGCTGCTTTTGCTGCTTCTAAATCAGATAATTGATTAGTTAATGAAAATAAACCCGAAATAACTAAAACTAGTGTTAATATACCTTGTTGTAATGCTGTTGATAGTTTGACCATAAATGGTCTTACAGAGAAAACAATAGCTTCTTCTCGACGTCCAGTTTTCCATTCATCATATTCAATCGTATTTGTTAACATAACTAACATAGTTAAATAGAAAATTCCTTGAGCTGCAAAAATTATTATTCCTATTAAACATAGGATAACAAGGTATACATATTTATTACCGAACCATTCAATTGGTAAATTACATAAACCAAAGAATACTAAATAACCAACAACTAATAATATTGTAGTGACTTTTACAATATCAGCTCGTTTATGTTTCTTTGCAATTCCTGCAAATAATATTTGAGCAACAATTGTTCCTAAAGCATATATAACTGTAAAAATAGTCATATATGTACCATCATAACCAAATTTAAAATAGAAGAAGTTTGTACCAAACGCATTAAGTAATACTGAACCTAATGAATATAGTAAGACAACAGCTGCCATTACTAATAATTGTTTATTGTTAAAAATAATTTTAAACATATCTTTTAAAGATACATTTTTTTCTTTTTCTTCACTAGGATCATTTTTATCCTTTACTAATAAGAATACTAATAATTGTGAAACAATGAATAATAAAGCTGCAACAATAGCATATATTCTATAAGCTATAATCATGTTTCCGGTAGTTAAAATAGGAATCAATCCACCTGAAATAAATGAACCAACTGAAGCAAATATAGCTACAAGTCCAGTCAATTTATCACGTGAATCTTTACTTCGAGCTAAGTGTGGTAATAATGACCAATATGATACATCATTCATGGTAAATGTCATACCATATAGTAGATAAGCAATTCCTAGATAAGCTACATAACCCCAACCAGTTAATCCTGGAGATAAAAACATTAATACTAGAAATACCGAATTACTAATAGCACCAATTAAAATCCAAGGGCGATATCGTCCAAACCTTGACTTAGTGTTAGTAATAATTGTAGACATCATAGGATCGTTCACTGCATCCCATACTCGACATAAAACAATAATTGAAGAAAGAACAATAAATTGTTGATTTGTAAAACCACAAGTATACTGTATAAATGTTAAGAAAAATAAACTTACCAAAACATAAGTTAAATCTCTTGGAATACAGTTACTAGCAAATCCCCATTTATTGCGACCTGTTAATTCTTTTTCCATATTATGAAACCTTACCTTTCTTTTTTATTTTAGCATATTAGTTTTAAAATAGATAATTATTTAAAAGTTAATTTAAATAAAGTACAATAGAAGCAGGAGAAAAAATTATGAAACAAACAAATTGGTATAAAGATGCTATTATTTATCAAATTTATCCACGATCTTTTTGTGACTCTAATAATGATGGCTTTGGTGATATTAAAGGTATTATTTCTAAATTAGACCATCTTGTTAATTTAGGAATTAATTGTGTTTGGTTATCACCTGTTTATTGTTCACCCCAAGAGGATAATGGATATGATATTTCAGATTATTATAATATTGATCCGTTATTTGGTACTTTAGATGATTTCAAAATGATGATTGAAGAAATGCATAAAAGAGGCATTCGATTAATAATGGATTTAGTCATGAATCATACTTCTAAAGAACATAAATGGTTTAAAGAAGCTGTTAAAGACGAAAATTCACCATATAGAGATTATTATTTCTTTAAAAAAGGAAAAGGTAAGAATGGTAAAAAGCCACCTAATAACTGGACAGGTTTTTTTGGTGAAGGTGCTTGGGAATATACAAAAGAAACAAATTCATACTATTTGCATTTATTTGCAAAGGGTCAACCTGATGTTAATTGGGATAATCCACGAGTTCAAGAAGAATTTAAAAATATTATTAAATATTGGTGTGATATGGGTGTCGATGGATTTAGATGTGATGTTATAAATGTTATTTCTAAAGATCAGCGATTCTTAAATGGAAAAGAATTTTTGATTTTAAAAGGTGGTAAGTATTATATTAATGGCCCACGCTTACATGAATTTTTACATGATATAAATGTTAACGTATTATCAAATTATGATGTAATGACTGTTGGAGAAACAGTAATGTCAAATATCGATGACATCAAAAAACTAACTGATCCAAAAAGAAAAGAGTTATCGATGGTCTTTAATTTTGATCATACATCTGTTGATAACTATCTAGGAGTAAAATGGCTAATAAGAAAATTTAGTTTACCTCGATTTAAAAAAATCCTTGGATTTTATCAAACTAATTTAGAGGGGTGTTCCTGGAATTCTTTGTTTTTTGAAAACCATGATCAAAGAAGATCAATTGGTAGATTTAATACTGATGAGGGAACATATTATAAAGAAAGTGCAAAAATGCTAGCAACATCTATTTATTGTTTACAAGGCACTCCATTTATTTATCAAGGACAAGAAATTGGAATGACGAATGTACATTATGATTCTATTGATCAATATGAAGATGTTGAAACTCATAATATTTATAACCTAATGAAAAAATTACATCTTCCAAAAAGTTATATTAAAAAGTCTATTGCAAATGGAAGCCGTGATAATGCTCGTACTCCTATGCAATGGGATGATAGTGAATTTGGAGGATTTTCTACTACTAAGCCTTGGTTAATGACTAATCCTAACAAAAACGAAATTAATGTTATTTCAAATTATAAAGATAACGATTCAATATTTAATTATTATAAAAAATTAATTGCTTTTAGAAAAAAAGAAAAGCTAATTAAAATAGGCTCATATATTGATATTTGTCCTCATAATAAAAAAATATTTGCATATTTAAGAAAAGGCACTAAAAACTCATTATTAGTATTATGTAATTACTCAAAAGCAAATATTAAATATAGTATTAAAAAATATATCAAAAAAGGTTATAAAATTGTTTTAAATAATTATGATTCATTTAAAGAAGGATCTTTATTACCTTATCAAAGTGTTGTTTTAAAAATTAAAAATTAAAATGAAAGCGATGTAGCTATTAATCACTACATCGCTTTTGTTTTTTAATCATTAAATTCTATTTTAGATTTAAAATATCAACTGTGTCTCTTGCAATCATAACTTCTTCATCAGTTGGAATTAAAATAACTTTAACTTTAGAAGTTGGTTTTGAAATAACTCTTTCTACAGAACGACAGTTATTTAATTCTTCATCTAATTCGACACCTAAAGGTTCTTTTAATTGATCACAAATCATTTTACGGAATTCAGGAACATTTTCTCCAATACCTGCTGAGAAGACTAAGACATCACATCCACCTAAACGAACATAATATTGTCCAATGAAATCACATACACGACGGACGAACATTTCATTAGCTAATACACAACGTTGATTTCCTTCTTCAACACCTTTAAAGACATCACGTGAATCGTTTGAGACTCCTGAAACACCTAATAAACCTGATTTCTTATTAAATGTTTGATATGTTTCTTCAACACTCATACCAGTACATTTAGCTACATATTGGAAAACAGAAGGATCCATATCACCACATCTTGTTCCCATCATTATACCACCTAGAGGTGTTAATCCCATTGAAGTAGCAACACATTTTCCATCTAAGATAGCACTAATAGAAGCACCACTACCTAAATGACATGTAATTAATTTATTACCCTTTTCTTTAGAATAATATTCTTTTGCTTTTAATGAGAGATATAAGTGTGAAGTACCATGTGCTCCATATCTACGGGTTGCGTATTTTTCATAGTATTCATAAGGAATAGGGAAAAGATAATCTTGAGGTTCCATTGTTTGATGGAATGCTGTATCAAAGACAGCAACATTTTTAACATTTGGAAGAACTTTTTTAAAAGCTCTAAATCCAATTAAGTGAGCAGCATTATGTAATGGAGCTAAAGGAATTAAAGATTCAATTTTAGCTTCTGCATCATCATCAAATAAAACTGAGCCTGAAAAATAACTACCACCTTGAACAATACGATGACCAACACCACTAATTTCATCTAATGATGAGATAATTTTTTCGCTAATTAAATTTTGTAATAATAATTCAACAGCAACTGCATGGTCTGGTAAAGGTGTAACGATTCTTTTCGATCCATTATCATGTTTAATTTCAAAAATACCATCATCATGACCAATACGATCAGCTATACCTTTGCAAATTACTTTTTCTTCTGGCATTAAATATAGTTTGAATTTTAAAGATGAACTACCAGCATTTACTGCCATAACTTTTACTGACATATATTTACCTCCAATAACAAGAATTATTTTATCTTAATGTCTTTATTTAGTAAAGTTTAAAATCTATAAATAAATTAAATTATTGTAAACAAATCTTTACTAATAGTTTACAATAAAGAACTGGAGGTACTTTTATGCTAGAAAATTATCTTTGGATTATATTAGTTACATTTATTGCTGGAGTTATAGGAACAGGCTTAGGGGGAGCAATAGGTGCTTTATTTGGTCGTGGATCTAATAAAACGATTTCTTTATTACTTAGTTTTGCAGCTGGTATTATGTTAGGAATTGTCACCTTTGAATTAATGGAAGAGGCAATTTTACCACTTGGGAAAGACGGTCCTAATTATTTATGGCTAACTCTTCTTTTCGTTCTTGTTGGATATTTAGTAATTTTTTTACTAAATACTCTTATTGATAAACATACAAAACATAATGTTGAACATATATCACTAAGTGATCATCCAGATACAGCAGATGACCTCGATGAATTAATTCACTCTGACCATTACATTGCTCATAAAAAAGATCCTACATCAAAAGTTTCTTTGTTTATAGCAGGTGTTGTAATGGCAAGTGCTATTGCATTACATAATTTACCAGAAGGAATGGTTATTGGTGCTTCTTATGCATCTGATATCACAAGTATAGTTTCAGGTCCTGGTTTTATTTTAGCTCTACTAATTGGTTTTCATAATATTCCTGAAGGAATGGCTGTTTCGGTACCACTAATTAGTGGAGGAATGAAAAAATGGAAAGGGATATTAGTTTCTGCTTTATCAGGATTACCAATTGTATTAGGAGCTGTATTAGGATTTGCAGTTGGTAATATATCACCAATTTGGTTATCTATTTCATTAAGTTTTGCTTCTGGTGCGATGATTTATGTTGTATTTGGTGAATTATTACCTGAATCTATTTTAATATGTAAATCAAAATTGCCTTCATTTTTTATATTATTTGGTTTGTTATTAGGATTTCTCTTAACTAAAATATAAAATAATACTTACATATATTAATAATTCATCATTTTCGTGAAATTTTCGTTAAAGTTTCTTTTGATTTTAGTTTTTGTATTGTATCATTTAAATGTGGAGGTTTCAAATAATGGCATACGGATTATTATATGATTATTTACAAGGTCAATGTATAGATGGTTTTAGATACTTTGGTGCTCACTTTGAAAATCACGATGGTGTTGATGGAGTTATGTTTAGACTTTATGCTCCTATGGCTAGTGATGTTTCAGTAATAGGTGAATGGTCATCTTGGGATATGTACAAACACAAAATGCATAAAATTGATGATGCAGGAGTATGGGAATTATTTATTCCTGGATTAAAAGATTACCAAGCTTATAAATTTCATTTTAAAAATGCAAAAGGAAAATATGTTGATAAGGCTGATCCATATGCGTTTTATTCAGAAATGAGACCTGCGTCTTGTTCTAAATTATATGATTATCAAAATTATCCTTGGCATGATCAAGAGTTCTTGAATAAAAGAGATAGAAATTTCGATCGACCAATGAGTATTTATGAACTCCATATTGGTTCTTGGAGAAAAAAACCGGATGGAAGTAACTATTCATATGAAGAAATTGCTTATGAATTAATTCCTTATGTAAAAGCTCATGGATATACACATGTTGAGATTATGCCTATTACTCAATATCCTTTTGATGGATCATGGGGATATCAAGCTACTGGATTTTTCTCAGTTGACTCTCGATATGGAAATCCTAAACAATTGATGAGATTTGTCGATCTATTACATGAAAATAATATTGGTGTAATTCTAGATTTTGTATTAGTACACTTTGCTATTGATAAATATGCATTAATTGAATACGATGGAACTCGTATGTTTGAATATCGTAGTAGAGGAAATACGTTTTCTCAATGGGGAAGTGCTCAATTTGATTTAACAAAAGATCCAGTTAGATCTTTCTTAATGAGTGCTATTAATTATTTCTTATGCTATTACCACTTTGATGGTATTCGAGTTGATGCTGTGTCAAATATTATTTTCTGGCATGGTGATAAATCAAAAGGTGAAAATAGTGGTGCAATTGAATTTTTAAAAAGATTAAATGCGAAAATTCACATTGAACATAATGATATTATGATGATTGCAGAAGACTCTTCTGATTATCAAGGAGTCACAAAACCAACTGAGTTTGGTGGATTAGGATTCGATTATAAATGGGATTTAGGATGGATGAATGATACATTAAAATATTATTCAACAGACCCTATTTATCGTAAATGGGATCATCACAAACTTACTTTCTCAATGGCATACTTCTACTCTGATAATTTTATGTTACCACTATCACATGATGAAGTTGTTCATGGAAAAGGAACAATTATTAATAAAATGTGGGGAGATTATGACAAAAAGTTCCAACAATTGAGAAATTTATATACTTATATGTGGGCTCATCCAGGAAAGAAATTAAATTTTATGGGTAATGAGCTTGGTAGTTTTGATGAGTGGAATGAAAATAAATCTTTAACATGGGAACTAAAAAAATTCCCAATTCATGATTCATTAGGTAGAATGATTAGGGATTTGAACTTGATTTATCAAAGTGAGAAAGCTATGTATTTTGAAGAACATAATCCTGCTCATTTCCAATGGTTAATGGTTGATAATACTGAACAAAGTGTTTATGCGTTCCAACGAAAAGTTGATGATGAAGTATTGGTTTTCATTTTTAACATGACACCTAATTATTATGATAATTATGATGTTGGAGTTTATGAAAGAGGTACTTATCATGAAATATTTAATTGTGATAAGGACGTTTACGGTGGTTACAATAACTACAATGGTTTAGATTGTAAAACAAAAAAAGGTGGTCCAGAGAATAGACCTTATAGAATTACTGTTAAATTAGCATCATTTGGTGCAATGATACTAAAACTAAATAAAAAATAGGGGAGTACTTATGTTTAAAAATAAAGAAGAATTTAAAAAAGAATTTGCTGAACGTCTTGAAGAATTATATGGACAAGATGTTCAATCAAGCCATATTACTGAAAGATACAATGTTTTAGGTACAATGGTTCGTGATTTTGCTAATGTAAGCTGGAGAAGAACAAAAGAAAAAGTTGAAGCTGAAGGCAAGAGAACATTAATTTATTTTTCAATGGAATTTTTAATAGGTCGTTTACTTGTTAATAACCTTCAAAACTTAGGTATTTATGATATTGTTAAAGAAGGTTTAGATGAATTAGGATTTAATATTCATGAATTAGAAGAAGTAGAATCTGATGCTGGCTTAGGAAATGGTGGATTAGGCCGTTTAGCTGCTTGCTTTATGGATTCAATAGCATCTCTAGGTTATCCAGGAAATGGTAACTGTATTCGTTATGAATATGGATTTTTCAAACAAAAAATTCAAAATGGCGCTCAATATGAAGTACCAGATCAATGGTTAACAAATGGTAATGTTTGGGAAGTTAGAAAACCTAAACATGCTGTTGAAGTTAAATTCTATGGTAATGCTGAAACTTATTTTGACGAAAAAGGATGCATGAGATCTCGTACTGTAGATGCTGTTTGTGTTAACGCAGTTCCTTACGATGTATCAATTGTTGGTTATAAAAATAATGTTGCTAATACATTAAGATTATGGTCAGCTGAACCAAGTGATAAACATTTACCTTCAAATCAATCTTTCTCAGATTATTTGACAACATTAAAAGAATTATGCCATGGTCTATATCCAGATGACTCAACTGAAAAAGGTAAGATATTACGTTTAAGACAACAATATTTCTTAGTATCTGCTGGTTTACAAAGTGTCATGAGAGGACATTATCGTCAATATAAAACATTTGATAATTTTGCTGAAAAATATGTTTTCCAATTAAATGATACTCACCCTATTTTAGCTATTCCTGAATTTATGAGATTAATGATGGATGAATATGGATATGGTTGGGATGAATCATGGGCACAGGTTCAAAAATGTATGGCTTATACAAACCATACAGTTATGGCTGAAGCTTTAGAAAAATGGCCTGTACATTATATTCAAAAATTATTACCACGTTGTTATATGATTATTGAAGAAATAAATCGTAGATTTATGATTTATTTAAATAGCATTAATTGTAGCGAAGATAAAAAGCGTAATTTAAGTATCATCAAAGATGGTATGGTACATATGACTAATTTAGCTATTGTCACATGTTATTCAATTAATGGTGTTGCTGCATTACATACAGAAATCTTAAAGAAAATAACTTTTGCTGATTTCTATTCAATTTATCCAGAAAAGTTTAATAATAAAACAAATGGTATTACACATCGCCGTTGGTTCTTATATGCAAATCCAAAATTAGCTCAACTTGTAACTGATCGCATTGGTGACGAATGGATTTTAAACCCAGATCAATTGGAAAAATTTAAAGCTTTTGCTGATGATGCATCATTTAAAAAATCTTTCTTAGAAGTTAAAAATGAAAAGAAGCAAGCATTAGCTGACTATATTAAAAAAGCAAATGGTATTGACGTTGATGTTAATTCAATATTTGATGTCCAAATTAAAAGATTACACGCTTATAAACGTCAATTAATGAATGTTTTCCATATTATTTATTTATATCAAAGAATGAAAGCTGATAGTTCATTTAGAATTTATCCACATACATTTATCTTTGGCGCTAAAGCAGCTCCAAGTTATGCATATGCGAAAAAAATCATTGAATTAATAAATGATGTAGCTCGTGTAGTTAATAGCGATCCAGAAATTTCAAAATACATGAAAGTTGTATTTATTGAAAATTATGGTGTTACACTTGCTGAAAAAATCATTCCTGCAGCTGATATTTCTGAACAAATTTCTACAGCAGGTAAAGAAGCTTCTGGTACATCTAATATGAAATTTATGATGAATGGTGCTTTAACCTTAGGTACATTAGATGGAGCTAATGTAGAGATTGCTGAACGTGTCGGTGATGATAATTGCTTTATCTTTGGTTTGAAAGAAAATGAAATTGAAGATTTAAGAAAATCATTAACATATTCTCCTTGGGATGTTTACAACAGTAAAGTTGAAATTAGAAACATTATGGATTCATTAATTAATGGTTTCTGGAGTAATGGTAATTATGATAAATATCGTATGATATTTGATGAAATCATGTATCGTAATGATGAATACTTTATTTTAAAAGATATTGAAAGTTATCACGAAGCATTCATGAGAATTTGTGAATTATACCAAGATAAAACAAAATGGGTTCATTCTTGTGCAATTAATATCGCAATGTCTGGATATTTCTCAAGTGATAGAACAATCGAACAATATGCTAAAGAAATTTGGCATTTACAAAAAGTTGATGATTAATTTATTATAACCAGCAGATAAACCTGCTGGTTTTTATGTAGTTAACAAAATTTTTGCTATAAATCATTTTTTTGTTGTTATATAATAAATATGTATTCGAAACGCGAGGTATATATTATGAATTTGAACGATTATATTGTTGATGTTGTTGATTTTCCAACTAAAGGTATTATTTTTAAAGACATCACACCATTATTAAAAGATGGTGAGGCATTTCATTATGTAGCAAATGAGATGGCTAAGTTTATTCAAGAAGTTGGTGCAGATGTTATCTGTGCGCCTGAATCACGAGGATTCATTTTTGGTTGTGCTATCTCATCTTTAACTAAGATTGGATTTGTTCCTGTTAGAAAACCAGGTAAACTACCACGTGAAACAATTTCATATACATATTCATTAGAATATGGTAGTGATACGCTAGAAATGCACAAAGATGCTATTACAAAAGGTCAAAAAGTTGTTATCGTTGATGATGTTTTAGCAACTGGTGGGACAATTGAAGCAGTCGCTAATATGGTTAAACAAGCTGGTGGTATAGTCGTTGGTGTTTGTGTTTTAGGTGAGATTGAAGCCTTAAAACCTCGTGAACGTTTAAAAGATTATAAAGTCTTTTCATTAATGAAATATTAATATTATTAAAAGAATCGAATTATAAGGTGGTGAGATTATGGATGAGTTGAATTTACATCATACTTTTGAAGATGTTAGAAATGTTTTTATTCATTATATTAAAAATGAAGATGATAGAAATAACATCAAAAAAGCATATGATTTTGTTGTGGAAAAACACAAGACTCAATTCAGAAAATCTGGAGAACCTTATGTTCAACATTTAATTGAAACTGCATATACAGTTGCAAAGTTACAAGGTGGTCCTTCTACTATCATAGCTGGTTTTTTGCATGATGTTGTAGAAGATACTGATGTTACTACTGAGGAAGTTGAAGCTTTATTTGGTAGTGATGTTTCTCATCTTGTTGAGGCAGTTACAAAAATTCAAAGAATGCAATTAAATCGTATTGATGAAGAAGAATTTGAAGCTGAAGGTCATCGTAAGATTTTTATTGCTATGGCAAAAGATATTCGTGTAATTATTGTTAAATTAGCTGATAGATTGCATAATATGAGAACACTTGAATGGTTAAAACCTAATAGACAAATTGCAATTTCTAGAGAAACTTTAGAAGTTTATGCACCTGTTGCCCACCGTTTAGGTCTTAATAAGATTAAAAGTGAATTAGAAGATTTATCTTTAAAATATCTAGAGCCCGAAAAATATAATCACGTACTTAATTTATTAAATGAAAATACTAAAAATAGAAGTGAATCTCTTGTTAGATTAAAGAAAAAATTAGCTGATCTTCTTTATGAACATAACATTCCTTTTATTCAAATTGAATCAAGGGTCAAATCTATATATTCTATTTATAAAAAAATGTTTATAAAAGGACGTGATTTTAACGAAATTTATGATATCATGGCCCTACGTGTAATTACGAAAACCGAACTAAACTGTTATGAAATTTTAGGATTGGTTCACTCTGTTTATAAGCCTTTACCTGGTAGGTTTAAAGATTATATCGCTATGCCTAAACCAAATCTATATCAATCTTTACATACAACAATTATTTCTGGTGATGGTCAATTTTTTGAAATTCAAATTAGAACAGAAGAAATGGATGAAATTGCCGAAGAAGGTATCGCTGCTCACTGGCGTTATAAAGAAGGAAGCAAATATTCTCCAGAAAAAGAACAAAAAGAAATTGAAGAAAAATTACATTGGTTTAGAGATTTCGTCTCAATGTCAAGCGATGAACTTTCTACAGATGCAAAAGAATATATGGCAACTTTGAACAAGGATGTTTTTGATGCCAATATTTATATATTTACTCCAAAAGGCAGAGTTATCGATTTACCTTCTGGATCAACTCCTTTAGATTTTGCTTATAAAATTCATACAGGAGTTGGAGATTCAGCTGTTGGAGCTATTGTTAATGGTTCTTTAGTCCCATTAGGAACTGAATTAAAAACTGGAGATGTTGTCGAAATTAAAACTTCTAAATCTTCAGCAGGACCTAATGAAGGATGGTTAAAACTTGTTAAAACTAATGCAGCACGAAACCATATAAGAAAACAATTAACTAAGAAAAATATGGAATTCGTTCGCGATGAAAAAATATCTCAAGGTAAAATTGCTTTAATTGATGCATTTAAAGAACGTGGTTATAACGAGCAAGAAATGATTGAAAAAGTTAATAATCCAAAAGTATTAAATAACTTCCAAGTTGATTCTTTCGAATCATTATGCGTTAATGTATCGAATCGAAATCCATTACCATCATCTATAATGGACTTTTTGAACTTGAAGAAAAAAGTTGATCCTAATGCTCCATTGAAATTAACTGATGCTAAAAAAGCTATAGGAAAGAATTTAAATCCAGTTATCGTTAAAAATGCTGGTAATGTTGCTATTAACCTTGGACCTTGTTGTACCCCAATTCCTGGAGACGATATTGTTGGTTATATTACACGTGGTAAAGGTATAACAGTACATAGATGTAATTGTCCAAATATTGCAAAAGAAAAAAATCGTCTTATTGATGTATATTGGAATGAAGAACTTGAAGCACAACAATATCAAGTTGATATTCAAATTAATGGTAGTGATCGTTCAACCTTACTTATTGATATAATGGGTGTTTTAGCTCAAATGAAGTGTAATTGTAGTGCAATCAGTTCAAAAGTTCATAGTAGTTCAGGAACTTCAACTATTCAAGCAACATTATTAGTACATAATGCTTCTAAAGTAGAAGATA